>JAYTGQ010000924.1:0-3328 GCA_043733345.1 Schlesneria sp. | reverse complement strand
ACGTGATCGGATCGGGGTTGGGGATGAACGTCGCGCGGCAGGTGGGCGTTCGACTGGGGTTGCCGCTCTCCGTTCCGGCGTACTCGGTCAACATGATGTGTGCGTCGGGGATGCAGGCCGTATTGCTGGCGGCTCAAGCGATCAGAGCGAGGGACGCGCGTGTGGTCTTGTGTGGCGGAACGGAGTCGATGTCGAACGCGCCGTATCTGTTGCCTCGGGCGCGGACCGGCCTCAAATTTGGAGACGCTTCACTGATCGACGCCCTGCTGAAAGATGGTCTCGTCGATGCGTTCGATCATCGCCACATGGCCCTCACGGCGGAGAGTCTTGCCGTGAAGTACGGCCTCACGCGGGCCGAGCAGGATGAGTTCTCACTGCGCAGTCAGCAGCGGTACGAGGCGGCTCGCGCGGCGGGGCGGTTCGCGGAGGAGTTGATTGTTCTCGACAAGCTCGACCGGGACGAACACGCGCGGGCCGAGACGACGCTCGCGGGGCTGGCGAGTTTAAAGCCTGCGTTCGATCCGCAGGGGTCGGTCACGGCAGGCAACGCGAGCGGGATCAATGACGGAGCCGCGATGTTGGTTGTCGCGGATCGAGACGTTGCTCGGCAACACGGTTGGCCGGTCCTTGTGGTTCTCGAAAGCGGCGCGACCTGCGGCTGCGATCCGAAATGGATGGGCCTTGGCCCGGTCCATGCGATTCGCAAGCTTGTCGAACGTGATGGCCTCGACCTGAACTCGGTCGATACGATCGAGATCAACGAAGCGTTCGCAGCGCAGACATTGGCCTGTATTCGTGAGCTGTCTCTGGACGAGTCGCGTCTCAATCCGGAGGGCGGTGCGATTGCAATGGGCCACCCGATCGGAGCGAGCGGGGCGCGGTTGATCGTTCACCTCGCCCACAAACTGAACCGTGGTGAAAGCTCACGCGCACTGGCATCACTCTGCGTCGGCGGCGGCCAGGGGACCGCCGTTCTGTTGAGAGCGACTCGATAGCGTAAACACTGAAAAACTGCCCCATCAAAGCCTGACGCGCAAGCGAAGGACGCAGGACGACGGAACCTTCCACGGCTCTTCCCCATCAGGGGGTTGACGAGTCTTGTGGGATGGGGCGGAGTTTGCATGCACCGCACGAATCGTCTGAGACAATGCTTCCCACCGATGCTCACATTCCCCACGCGGACACACTTGTTCACCGCTGGCGTCATCCCCCTGAAAACCATACCGGCACTGGGGGCAAACAATGATCGCCATGACTCGTCAGCCTGTAATGGATCGATCATTCAATCACTCACGCTGACGCCCCTGTGAAAAGCGGTTCGATCACGTCGCCCCGGTTGAGGCGGACGGGGCGATTGAGTCGGTCACGGACTTCGACTTCGGCGGGGATGCCCAGCAGGTGATAGACCGTCGCGCCGATGTCGTTGGGTGAGTAAGCCCGCGTCACCGAATAGCCACCCTCGGCGTCCGAGCGACCGATGACTTGGCCGGGTTGCACTCCCGCACCGGCGAAGAGTCCGAAGAAGCACGGCCCCCAATGGTCGCGACCGCGCGCGTTGTTGATCTTGGGAGTGCGACTGAACTCGCCGAGCATCATCACGAGCGTCTCATCGAGCAGCCCGCGCGAATCAAGATCGTCCAAGAGAGCCGAGACACCCAGGTCGAGCGGCGGCAGCAACCTGTCTTTCAGCGTGGGGAAGATGTCGCCGTGACTATCCCAATTCTGAACGCGGCCAATGTTTGCCTGCACGATTGGCACGCCCGACTCGACGAGCCGTCGCGCGAGCAACAGTGACTGGCCGGTCTCGGTTCGGCCATATCGGTCGCGGACGGCGTCCGGTTCCCGGTGCAACTCGAACGCCTGTGCCAGCCGGCTCGACGTGAGCATCGAGATCGCCAACTGCTGGTCCCGCTGCAACCGCAGTGATTGAGCGACCTCGCCCAGACGCGACTGCTGCTTGTTGAACTCCTCCAACAACAACTGCCGCCGACCAACTCCGTCAACTCCAGGAAACCCTTGAGCGTCCGCACCGATTCCGCCACTATGACCATCGCGAGTCCTTCCTGTGACCTGGTGATCATTCCCAGATCCCGTCATGGGACAGGACTCGCTTTTCTGCAAGACCAGTTTCCATCGCCCCTACCAAAGAGCGCAACTTCAAAACTCACGTGTCGGGCTAGTTTTCAGAACGGGACGAGTTTTGACACGCGAGCCTGGAACGCAGACAAGAAACAACCCGGATATGCTCATCGGTATTTTTGCAGACAGTCACGATCATCTGGACCACATTCGGAAGGCGGTCGAAGTCTTCAACGATGCCGGGTGCGAACTGGTTGTGTTTGCGGGAGACCTCGTGTCGTCGTTCGCCGTCCCGCCACTGCGTGCTCTCAACTGCAAGGTCATCGCCTGCTTTGGCGACAACGAGGGAAACAAGACCGGCGTCGCGGCGGGAATGAAAATCATCGGCACGCTCGGCGAACCGCCGTTCGGATTCAGGACGGCCGACGGGAAGAGGGTGCTGCTCACGCACATGGATCGCTCGCTAAGAGACCTCGATGGCGAGTTTGATGTCGCCATCTATGCCCACACCCACAAGCCGAGCATCACGCACGACGAGCAGGGCCGCCTGTTCATCAACCCCGGCGAAACGAGCGGCTGGTCCTACGGCAAACCCTCGGTGGCACTGCTCGACACAGGCACGATGGCCGCACGAATCGTCTGGTTGAACGAGGCGTGACTGGCGGGAAATCCCCTGCGGCAAATACTGTCGTCCCGCCGCTCCGTCGGCGCGATGTCCGGTCGGCGGAGCGACCGGGCTACAGTCATGTCACCCCCCATCCGAAGCCCGCCGAGGCAGCAGGAATCTAGCCCCACGATGACAATTCATCACACTCCGACCGCTTCACCCGTGCTGCCGTATTACCTGGGTTGTCCCGTGTGGGCATGCCCGGGCTATGTCGGCAAGGTCATTGCGCCGGGAGCCAAACGGCACGAGTATCTGCATCAGTATTCGATAGCATTCAACACCGTCGAGGGGAACCGCACGTTCTATGGCCTGCCGACGCTCGACACGGCTCGACGCTGGGCCACCCCGCGGCTCTCCGAAACACATTTCGCAGATTCGGCAGCGGTTCGACGTTCGGGACTTGGCCATCTTTTGTTCGGTAGGGTGGCCGGGGCTGGAGCCCTTGAACTTACCCACATTCTTACAATGTTTGCCAGGGTTAGTTCGGAGTGTCGGTTAGGTCTGACTTGTTTGGTGGCTTCGGGTTGCGTGTGTTGAGTTGGTTCTTGCCGTGGGGAGGCATGTGGGTTGCATTGCAGGTTC
>JAYTGQ010000923.1:0-9065 GCA_043733345.1 Schlesneria sp. | reverse complement strand
CCCGCCGAGCCATGTGCGTGAGGAAAGTCGCTTGTTTCTCGCGGCTCGGCAGGAGCCTCGCCCTCCCGACAGCCGTTTTTCAACAGGCTGCTAAGCTCAAAGCGAGAACGCCATGATTTCATCAGCGTAGATCAGCGGCGATCAGTGTTCCTGATTCTTCGCTCTTCGCCTACTTGGTCTCACCCATCATGCGGGCGACGTGGGGTTCGATGGCGTCGGCCCAGGTTTGGTACGAGGCGGGGTTGAGGTGCAACAGGTCGGGCATGACTTCTTTGCTGAGGCCACCCTTGTCGTCGAGGAACTTGGGGCCGATGTCGAGGTATTCGATGTTCTTGCCGTCGGCCAGTTTCGCCACGATCTGATTGGCTCCCTCGTTGACCATCCGGTTGTTGTTTGTCGCATCGGCACCGCGCGGGAAGACGGCGAGGATCAGCACCTTCGTTTCGGGGAGCTTGTCGCGCAGCTTGGTGACGATGGCCGTGATCCCTTCGGCGATCTGCTCGGACGTGTTCTGTCCCGAGTTGTTCGTGCCGATCATCAGGACGGCCAGCTTCGGCTTGATCCCGTCAATGTTGCCGTTGTCGAGTCGCCACAAGACGTGCTGAGTCCGATCACCGCCGATACCGAGATTGACCGCGTTCCGCTTGCCGTACTTCTCGGACCACACGGCCTTGCCCGCCCCTTCCCAACCCTGCGTGATCGAATCGCCAATGAACAGCAGGTCCACGTTCCCCTCTTTCACTCGGGCATTGAACGAGTCGTGACGCTTCATCCAGTTGGCATCGCGCGGCACAGGTTGGATGGCATCGTTGTCCCGAGCGACGGCGGCGGCGGCAAAACCAAGAACGAACGTGAACAGGGACAGGGACATCAGTCGCATGATGCAGTTCTCCAAGCAGTCAAAGTCGGGTTGAGATCGTCGTCACCGCACACGCGGCAAGCGCGGCGACGTTCTACCACAGGACCGTTCGTTCGGCACTCGACACGATTGTGCAGGCGTTGCCAGCCCTGTCGCGTGGTCTTCGAGGACGTTGGTTGCTGGTGTTTCCTAGCTCACTTAGACTGCCCGCCACGAGCGGCCGATTTGAAACGGAATCGACCGCTTCCACCGCCTGCCAGAACCGTCGCTCCCTTGGAGAATGAACCGCATGTCTGCCGCCGCCCCGCCCCACGTCCCCGCCGAAGCCAAGCCTCTAACCAGTACACAGTGGCTAATCTGCGTCATCGCCGCGATTGGGTTTGCGTTCGACATTTATGAACTGCTGATGCTGCCACTCGTCATCGGCCCGGCGCTCAAAGAGTTGGGTGGCATCACGCCGGGCACGCCCGAGTTTGCGAAGTGGTTCGGACTGATGTTTTACGTCCCCGCTGTTTGCGGAGGCATCTTCGGGTTGCTCGGTGGTTATCTGACCGACCGCCTGGGCCGGCGGCGCGTGCTGACGTGGAGCATCATTCTGTATGCGGTCTCGGCCTTCGCGGCCGGTTATTCGACGAACCTGTACATGCTGCTCTTCTTCCGTACGACGACGTTCATTGGCGTGTGCATCGAGTTCGTCGCGGCCATCGCCTGGCTGGCCGAACTGTTCGACAACCCGCATCAGCGCGAGAAGGTGTTGGGTTACACGCAGGCGTTTTCGTCGATCGGCGGCCTGTTGGTGGCCGTCGCCAACGGGTTGATCTTGGTCTACGCGAAGTCGCTCCCCGAGATCGGCTTGCCAGGGTTCCTCAACTTCTTTGGCGGAGCGATCACGGACACGCACGCCCCTTGGCGCTACACGCTGATGTCGGGCTTGATCCCGGCGATCCCGTTGCTGGTCATCCGACCGTTCCTGCCCGAGTCGCCCAAGTGGTCGCAGAAGAAGGCGGCGGGAACGCTGCGTCGCCCGAGCATCGCCGAGTTGTTCTCACCCGAACTGCGTCAGACGACGATCGTCACGACGCTGATGTTCGCGTGCAGTTACGGCGTCGCCTTCGGAGCGGTGCAGCAGATGCCGCAGATCGTCGGCGGGATCGGCGTCGTCAAAGCCGAGATCGGTGCGAAGGTCAAAGCGGCAAAAGAGAAGGAAGCCGATCCCGCGAAGGCCGCGATCATTGCGGGACGCGTCGCCGGTGTGACTCGACAAGAGAAGGTGGCCGAGTACACGAAGGCTCAGGAAATCGGCGGCCTGTGCGGACGCTTCACGCTCGCGTTCATCGTGGTCTGGTTCGCGAGCCGTCGAAAACTGCTCCGCATTTTCCTGATTCCCGGTCTGATTCTGATGCCGCTCATTTTCATCGGCTTCGCTCAAGGCAACGAGACCACGTTCTTCAGTGCCGACATCAGTTGGTTGCCGGGCTTCCACGGCTTCCACATCTCGCTCTTGGGACTGGCCATCTTCTTGGCGGGCTTCTTCACCGTGGCCCAGTTCAGTTTCTGGGGCAACTATCTGCCACACGCCTATCCCGTGCATCTGCGTGGCACCGGCGAAAGCTTTGCCGCCAACATCGGTGGCCGCATGATCGGCACTCCGTTCGCGGCCGTGACTCAATACCTCGCGATGACCTCGTTTGTTCCCGGCGCGACCTCGGAAGCCAAGACCGCCTACGTCGCCGCCGGTGTCGCCACGACCCTGTATTTGGCGAACCTCATCCTCTCGTGCTACCTCCCGGAACCGAAGGCAGACGTGGATCACGAGTGACGAGGGTGGTTGGCCAATTTGACGAGGTGCATGAAGATGATTTCGCCTGTCTCAATTTCGCAGCAGGAATTCTCTGAAGTCTTGGAGCGTTTGGAGCAGTGGCCACCGACGGATCGTTGGACGCTGACCAGGCGATTGCTGGATGGACTTGGGGTCCAGCCAGCAGCTCTGCCGCGTCCTCCCCTGACCATGCGCAGTGGGGATGTGCGAGGGATTCTCGCGACATCGTCTCCACCGCCAACGGACGAGCAATGCCAGCAGTGGATTGAAGAAGAGCGTCTCAGAAAGTACGGATGATGCGAGTCTTGCTCGATACCAATGTTGTCTTGGATTACCTCCTGAATCGAATGCCTTGGGCCGATCACGCGCAGGTGATCTGGCAAGCTCATGAAGCGGGCCGGTTGAACGCTCACATCGCCGCCACCACGCTGACCGACATCTTCTACATCGTTCGCAAAGGTTTGGGGCTGGAACTCGCTTGGACGGGAGTTCACACCTGCCTGGACCAACTCATCGTCGTGGGAGTCGATCTCCCGGACCTTCGTTCGGCGTGTTCGTTTTCCGGACGCGACTTTGAAGACAACTTGCAGTTGGCCTGCGCGGTGAACATCGGTGCGCAGTACATCATCACGCGCGACCCTGCCGGTTTCGCGGAGGCCTCCATTCCGATCGTGTCGCCCGAAGAAATGGCAAACCGCCTCAGAGCCTCCGCCACGCCGACTCAGATTCAATCCTGATTCAGCGACGGTTTGTGCGTTCCATCACAACCGCCTCCACCGCCAACGCTGGTATTCAACATTTCAACGTCAAGGAAAGTGAGTCCATGTCCACGGAAGAGACCCCCGCCACGAACGGCCCCGCATCGTCAGCCCCCACCAATTTCATTCACGACATCATCGCCGAGCACGCTCAAACGGGGCGGTTTGGGGGGCGAGTGCATACGCGCTTCCCGCCCGAGCCGAACGGCTATCTGCACATCGGACATGCCAAGTCGATCTGCTTGAACTTTGGCCTCGCGAAGACGTACGGCGGGAAGTGCAACCTGCGGTTCGACGACACCAATCCCGCGAAAGAGGATGTCGAGTACGTCGATTCGATCATGGACGATGTCCGCTGGCTCGGCTTCGAGTGGGATGGCCTGTTCTACGCGAGCGACTACTTTGAAACGATCTATCGGTACGCCGAGCAACTCATCGAGCAGGGCCTCGCGTATGTGGACAGTTCGACCACTGAAGAGGTCCGTGCCCAACGCGGTTCGCTGACGGAGGCGGGGCAGCACAACCCGTATCGCGAACGATCCGTCGCCGAAAACCTCGACCTCTTCCGGCGGATGCGAGCGGGCGAATTCGCCGACGGGGCGCATGTCCTGCGTGCGAAGATCGACATGGCGCATCCCAACCTGACCCTGCGCGATCCGCTGCTCTATCGCATCCGTCACGCGCACCATCACCGCACGGGCGATGCGTGGTGCATCTATCCGCTCTACGACTTCACGCACGGCTACAGCGATTCGCTCGAAGGGATCACGCACTCGATCTGCACGCTGGAGTTCGAGAATCATCGGCCGCTGTACGACTGGCTGATCGACGAACTCGGCCTTTACCATCCGCAACAGATCGAGTTCGCGCGGCTCAACCTGACGCACACGATGATGAGCAAACGCAAGCTGCTCGAACTGGTTGAGACCAAGTCGGTCTCGGGCTGGGACGACCCGCGCATGCCGACGATCGCGGGGATTCGCCGTCGCGGCTACACGCCCGCTGCGATGCGCGCGTTCTGTGAGGAGATCGGCGTCACGCGGTTCAACGGCCTGACCGGTATGAACGTGTTGGAGAACGCGGTGCGAGCCGACCTCAACAAGACTGCTCCGCGCGTGATGGCCGTGCTCAAACCGCTCAAGGTCGTGCTGACGAACTATCCCGACGGGCAGGTCGATGAGTTGGAAGCGGTCAACAACCCCGAAGACCCGGCGGCGGGAACGCGTCTCGTCCCGTTCTCGAAGACTCTCTACATCGAGCAGGACGACTTTCGCGAAGACCCGCCAAAACAGTTCTTCCGTCTCGCCCCCGGCCGCGAAGTGCGACTGCGTTACGGATACCTCATCACCTGCCAAGAGGCGATCAAAGACCCCGCGACGGGCGAGATCACCGAGCTGCGCTGCACCTACGATCCGCTCACGCGCGGCGGCAACGCACCCGATGGCCGTAAGGTGAAGTCCACGATCCACTGGGTCTCGGCCGAACACGCCGTCAGCGCGGAAATCCGTCTGTACGACCATTTGTTTGCGATTGAAAACGTCGCCAACATCCCCGAGGGCGAGGACTGGAAGACGCATCTCAACCCGAACTCGCTGGAAGTCATCGCCAACGCCAAACTCGAACGCTCGCTCGCGTCGAGTCCACCCGGCTACCGTTGCCAGTTCGAGCGGCTCGGCTACTTCTGCGTCGATAGCAAAGACTCGACGCCGGATCACCTCGTCTTCAACCGCACGGCCACACTGAAAGACACGTTGGCGAAGATCGAGAAGCGGGGTGGGTGAGATTTGACCGGCAGGTTTCGCAGGTCCACCCTCCGTAGGGAGGTATCGGGTGCTGATGCCGTTTCAGCGAGCTTGCCTAATCGTTCGCCCAGGGTGCGGCATTGTCTTTAGTTGTTGAATATCTGACTGCCACGATCAACGCACACGCTGCTTTCCGTCGATCATTTCTGATGAGCTGGCCTGAGTTTCGGTAGGGCTGGTTCCTCCAGTCGAAACGTGATGTTGCGACGAAGCATCGGCCAGTGGAACCGGCCCTACCGAACTTTCGTGGTATCACATGCCCCATTGGACACGATTGCTGGTGACCGTTTGTGGAGCGAGCGTTGGCTTACTCATGATGGGTCGTTGCGCCTATTCCCAACAAAACCTGTTCAACGTCCCCAGCGCCACCATTACTGATCAGCACGAAGTTTTCTTTCAAGAACAACTCAACCTCGGAGCCTTCGGTGAGTCAAATCTGACGATCGACTACGGTTTGGGGAACAACTGGGAAGTGGGCCTCAACGTCTTCAAGGTCAATCTCTATCCAGGCGTTGTTGCGCCCCGTCCCGGAGAGGCCAACAACGATGCGGTCCTCATCAATCTTCAAAAAGTGTTTGAAATCCAAGACAATCTGCTCATTGAGTTGGGCATGCAGAATGGGCTGAGCGCCAACAACAGTCAGCAGCAGGTGGATGTCCTCAACTTCTCGTGGTTGGTCACTCGCTATACGGCTCCCGAACCGCGATGGGGCAGTTATCTCATCGGCGTGTACCACGGGACCGACTCGTACCTAGGTCGTGGCAATAACATGGGCTACATGCTTGGAACGGAAATTCCTCTCGTGGGCGATGATCTGTCATTCGTCGGTGATTACATTTCAGGCGACAATGGGGCGAGTGTGGCGGTTGTCGGTCTCCAATGGACCGTGTCTCGAAAGCACGGCTGGCAGATCTCGTTCGGTGGCCAGTTGCCCAGTCCTGGCAGTGGCAATAGTTATGGTGCGGTGTTTGAATTGACAAAGTACCCTCCGTCATTTGGCCGTTCTCCGAAAGCTGCGATCGCAACGAATCGCTGGCTTCGACCATAGCAATCCGATCTCAAACCACCTGGATGAGGTTGGCCGTTGACGATGTTCCGCACTGACGGTTTTCATGTGCCAGCCGCAGCCACCCGACGTACGCGGATTCGCTCACCGCGTTACTTTCAATGACGCTGCGCTCGTTGCCCGCGCATGAAGTCGTAAAGTTTGCGGAGCGATGTCTCCCACTTTCCGGAGCGAGCTTCAGCGATGAGCGGCTTCAATTGGTTGAAGGCCCCGTCCGGAAGTTTGCCCGTCGAATGCAGTTCATCAATTCTCGCGGCACAACCATCGAGCAGGTCGATGCGGCGCGTCGAGACCGCCGTATAGAGGGCGTCCACCGCCTTCAGGGCATCCTCATCCGAACCGAGCTGCGACGGACCACCGCAGCCGGCCAGCGCCAGAGCCAGAGCCATCCACAACGCGGAGGCGGTTGCCGCCATTCGCCAGCAGACATTGCAGTTGAGTGACGAACCGTCTGATCTCTGATTCATCCGTCCACCGATCTGTTCAACGTCACGAAGCCACGCGGTCCCGAACGACCGAGACACCTCTCGATGATTCAATACTCGCCCACCACTTCGGCACCGTTGCGCGTGGAGAGCCCGACCCACAGGAAGCCGTCGATGAACGGCGTCACGAATCGCACGGAGCCGTCGCCCAAGAGAATGTTCGCGCCATCGACATGCTCGGAATACATCTCGTCGGTGTGACCGAACGGATGATTCGGGGCATGAATGATGACCTGCGGATGATCGTGCGTGTCGGGGCCGCTGTGTGCTCCCACCAGGCATCCCGCGCTGTTGCAATCGGAAGGCCAGCCGGGCTTGGGACACGTCGCGGCAAAGGGAACCGTGCCGTACCACGTCTTGTTGCTCAGCCGAGAACTGTGCTCGCCGAGGAACACCGTGCTGGACAGCCCGTCGGAAACGTCGGCCGTTCGAATCTTGGAGTTGCGATAAAACGGACCTTCTTGAATGACGGATTTGCCAGTCATCGGGATCGGCTCGGGTTGTGAGAAGTCTGTCGAGTACGCCGGATCGCGCCCCCACGGCTGATGGGTGCCCGAATTCGTCAAGTAATGCGAGTGCGCGAAGAACAACTGCGGACTGAACGGAGCGGGATTCTTGGGGTTCGACGAGGATCCCGTCGTCCAACGTTCCACGACGAAGCCATCACTGCCGCCCGTTGCGGACGGACAGAGAAAGGCTGCCAGTTTCTTTCTCGCGGCCGGCGCGTGGACGGGTGCCCAACACGGGAGCGAAAAGTCGAGGCTTTGTTGCAGGGGTGCCTGGTCGAGCTGAGCCAGCAGGAGCGTGCCCCAGCCGAACCCCGACGGTCCATTCGCATTGTCGTCGGGGTACGTCACCCCAAACACAGTTCCGGAACCACCCACTCCTCCGACGTAGGCGGGTGGAAACACCTGATGGACATCGTGGTAGTTGTGAAGTGCCAAACCGAGTTGCTTGAGGTTGTTTTTGCACTGCGTTCGCCTCGCCGCTTCGCGCGCTTGCTGGACGGCGGGCAGGAGAAGTCCGATCAGGACGGCGATGATTGCGATGACGACCAACAACTCAATCAGCGTGAAACCACTTAGTTTCCGAGTCGGAGAAACTTTCATTTTGATGTCCAATGAAAATAATTTTGTATAATCAAAATATCCGGCGACGGATTGTATCTACAGTGCCCAAACTGTCAAGCGGCCGACAATGTCAGCCGGGGAGATCACGTCACGCGGTCGGAGGAGCCTTGCCTGTGCTGCGGCTCGCTTCGCAACGAAAATGGCCCGCATTCACAGAACGCGGGCCACGGAGATTCGACTCAATGAGGCAAGAACTGAGTGACACGGCCAACAGTCGCTCGTACTGGGACGAGCGACTGCGCAATCGGTTGATTACTTCTCGGGAGCCTTCTTCGGCGCGAGAGATTCGGCGAGTTACTTCATCATCTTCGCCATGTCGCGGCAGGACTTGGCGCAGTCGCGGCAAGACTTGGCGCAAGCGGCCATCTGCTTGTCATCGGCGATTTTCTCGCAGGCGGCTGCACAGTCGTCACAACACTTGGCGCAACAGTCCGCCGCAATGGCGGAGAAATCGCTTTGCCGTGCGCACAACGTCGCACACAGCTTGCAGCAATCGGCGCAATCCACACAGCAGTGCATGCACTTGGCATGATCCTTTTTCCCATCGGCCACGAGCGAGGCGCAGTGATGGAAGCACGAATCGCAAGTCACTTGGCAATCCGCACAAACGCCTGCACATTTCAGCATGTGGGCGGAGTGTGGATTCTCGGCCGCGAACGCGGACGCGCTCACGACGAAGAGAGCCACAGCCACCGCACCCTGGGAGACCATTCGGTAATTCATAATCATCGTCTTTCTGTGCAAAAACTCGCGAACCGTTTACGAAGGCAACATGCCTCCGTTCACCACTGGCCGTTTCGAGCCGGTGATTCGTTGGGCCCGCGCTGCGTGCTGCTGGATCGAGATATCGCGATCCAGACTCCATGCGTTCGGCACGCTCTCGAAACCATAAGGCGAGAGATTTCGCTTCTGACGGAATGTTGCG
Source organism: Schlesneria sp. (assembly GCA_043733345.1). Taxonomy (GTDB): domain Bacteria; phylum Planctomycetota; class Planctomycetia; order Planctomycetales; family Planctomycetaceae; genus Schlesneria. The sequence goes on along the minus strand of JAYTGQ010000923.1, from coordinate 221 downwards.
GCAGCGTCGGTTGTGGTGTCGCCCAAGTGTGCGCGATCCGAACCACTGTCTCCCAAGGGAGCGAACTGGCAACGAACGGAATGAACCTGCGAAGTCTCGCGTTATTTCTGTGGTGAGCCAGAGGCTTGCACTGCATCACTGCTTGGCGGCGGCCTTCTTCGGAACGGCAAGCGGCTCCACCTTGAGGTGTTTCATCAGCTTGTCGGTTTCCAACTTGGCGG
>JAYTGQ010000922.1:0-3337 GCA_043733345.1 Schlesneria sp. | reverse complement strand
GCGGAAGATCAGCTTGCCGTTGCCTGGTTGTCCGCTGGTGGTCAGCATCAGAAATCCGGCCGGATGCCACGCGAGGTCGGTCACGTAGCCGGTCTCATCCCCGCCGAAGTCGATCATGTTTGTGAGCTGCCCCGTCACGGCCTCGAACACGAGCAGCGTGGCCGATCCCTGCACGAAGCCGCCTCCCTTGGGCTTGGTTCCCCCGCAGAGCAGTTGCGTGCCATCGGGGCTGAACAACAATCGCCGCGCGCCACCCACGTCTTGCAGGCGATCGCGTTTGTGCAGGAGGGAGGCGTCGAACTCGCGCGTGATCTGGCCCGCAGCCAGCTCCCATTGACGGATCTTTCCCGACAGATCGCCCGCGAGAATTGAGGCATCGTCCGGCGCGAACGTGACCGACAACGCTGCCCATTCGGGAACGAGGAACTCGTGTAACTTCGAGCCATCGGCCACGGACCAGACTCGCACAGCCCGATCAACTCCACACGTCGCGAGGAGCTTGCCATTGGGGCTGAGTGCGAGATCGAGAATCCAGCCCGCATGTGCCGCCGTGTTGGCCCAGCGCGGAGCGGCCGCTTCATCGACGAACGACATGCAGCGCAACTGCCCCCACGAATCGACCGAACATGCCACGTCACCGGCTGGCAGCGGAAGGACGCGTTGCACCCAACCGCCATGTCCCGCGAGTGGCTTCAGTTCCAGCAGATTGTCGGCACTCGCATCGAACCGCCGCACGAGGCCATCGTGTCCGGCAGCCAGCAAAAACTTCCCGCACGCCGTAAACCGCGCGGCACTCAACTGCCGGTCGAGCGTTACCGGCTGGCCCTCTTGCGGAGTGAAGCGACTCTTCAGCGAAGCGATGTCGTCGGTCATGGGGAACTCCTCTTCAGAACTGGCTGGCATTCACTTCCTGCAAGCGGCCGGGCACTAGCCCAATGGCACTCACTTTGGGAAAACATCCTGAGCGGCACGGCGCTAACCGCCGGTTTCTTAGTTGGAAAAGAACCGGCGGCTAGCGCCGTGCCGCTCACAGAATGCCAAAGTGAGTGCCATTGGGCGTCAGCCCCCCGCTTCTTCCATAGCGGGCTTACGCCCAAGAACCGGGGGGCTGACGCCGATCCGCTCAGAGGGCTCATCACTGTCCGCGCGAGGTATATACCGAGCACGGCCCAAAATGAGAGATTGGCGAGCCGCATGCCGTCAGGCTGTGGGTTCTTGATCCCAAGGCGGAAACCCGTGGCCTGACGGCACACGGCTCGCCTCGAACTTCCGACTCATCCGACGAACGTTCCGCATGCATTCGTCCGATGATCCTAAATTACGACGGTTCGCCTCGCGTTTCAGAACGCGGCGTGCAGGATGTTCAGTAGATCCGCCTCGGTCGGCCGTCGCGGGTTGAGCAGCATCAGGCGTTTGATCGAGAACGACTTCGCGGCGAACGTTGGCAGTTGATCGCGCGTTCCACCCAGATCGCGGATGCGTTGAGGGATGCCGATCGCGGCGCTGAGCCGCTTCACCGCGACAACCGCTTGCGCGGCAGCCGCTTCGTCGGAGAGGCCGTTTGTGTTCTCTCCCAACAGCCGGGCGATGCGGGCGAACTCGGGCAACCGCGTGTTGAGATTGAACTGCATCACATGCGGCAACAGCAGACCGTTGCCCGCGCCGTGTGAGACATGCAGCGCGCCGCCCAGCGGGTATTCGAGCGCATGGACTGCCGCGACCGCGTTGTTCGAGAACGCCAACCCGGCCATCGTCGCCGCCAGTGCCATCCCTTCTCGCGCCGCGAGGTTATTCGGTTCGTTCACCGCCGTGACGAGATGCTGCCCGATCAATTCGATCGCCTTCTCGGCCAAGCAGTCTCCAATCGGCTGCTTCCCCTCGTAAGGAAACGGTTCGTCGGCGGAGACCTCGAGTTCGTTGAAGTGCGTGGCGGTCAGCGCTTCGATCGCATGAGTCAGCGCGTCGATCCCGCTGTCGGCGGTCGGTCGCGCGGGACACGTCAATGTGAGCTGCGGATCGACGACGGCCAACGCGGGACGCAAATAGTGGCTGAGAATGCTCACCTTCATCTGGTTCTCGGTGTCAGTCAGCACGGCCGCGTGCGAGACCTCGCTCCCTGTTCCCGCTGTCGTCGGCAGACAGACCAGCGGCAACACGGGACCGGGAACGTTGCCGTACCCGAAGTAGTCGCGCATCGCACCGCCATGCGTGAGCAGCGCCGCGACGATCTTCGCCACGTCCATGTTGCTGCCGCCACCGACCGCGACGATCACATCGGGGCGAGCGGCCTTCGCCAGTGACAGCGCCGCTTCGGCGATGGCGCATGCCGGCTCGGGCTGCCCACCATCAAACACACTCACGTCGAGACCCGCCGTACGCAACGGTGCTTCTACTTGAGCGACAACTCCCGCACGGATCAGCATCGCGTCGGTCACAATCAACACGCGCGACGGATTCCACGGCCGCAGGAACTCACCGAGCCGCGTGACCGATCCCGAGCCAAACACGACTCGACCCGCCGAATGAAAGTTCCAAAAGTGACGACGAGTGGTCATGGCAAAGCGAACTCCTGAATGAGTGGTTGAGGGCGAGTGAGTGAACGCGCGAGTCAGCCCGCGTTCCCGCCCGCGAGTGGCTCGAACTGTGCGACCAAGCGTTCGATCGCCTCCTGCGGGTTCATGTTGAAGAGCGCCTTGCCGCCGGTGCCCCACGCTCCGTTTTGAAAGTGGAACACCGCGACGGCGTCGCGCACGGTACTCACCGCCGCCACGTCTTCCATGTCGCCACCCTCGATCGCTTCAAAACGGATGTTGACTCCCGCGAAGGCCGTGAGCAATTGGGACTGACGGTCGCGAGCAAACGTCACGGCATCGAGCCAGTCGCAGTCGAGCCATCGCAAGCCACGCGGTTTGCCGACCGAACGAGCCATCTCCAAGAACGTGACCTGCAATTGTGCCCGCTGCTGCTGAAACAGTCGCGTCGCGTGATGAGCCTCCCGGCGCTGCCACCGCGCGGCCAGTGGCACCGCCGTTACGGAGATCACTCCCAACACAGCCAATCCGATTCCCAGCCACCATCCCATGAAACATCCCTTTGCTCGCTGCTTCGCGCCGCCGGTTCCTAGCCCGGATGATTCATGAGGAACCACGGAAAACCCAGCGCGGCTTCACTTCGTTCCGCCGCAACCCAAGTGAAAGGCACGGCCCCTTAGAAACGCAGAGGACGCGGAGAATGCCAGGAGCACCGTCCCCCTGAATTTCCCCTCTCCGCGTCCTCTGCGCTCTCTGCGTTTCTAACTTCTTTGATCACATCCAAAAACGCTCGGAACCAAAAATGC
>JAYTGQ010000921.1:0-1026 GCA_043733345.1 Schlesneria sp. | reverse complement strand
CAAATGGTTGCTGTCGTAGCAATCCGAGTTCATCGAGCACCCCACCAAATTGCTCTCGCCATTCCATCCTCCGTCACGGTCAAGGAAAAGGACAGGGTCCGTGTCAACTTCGATACTTGTGAGCTGCGTTTGGCCCATGCAGTACAGCCGGCAGCCTAAGCTGACGTGCTCGCTTAGCTTTGTACATGAGCGCGTCGGCGGCTCGAAGCATTGAATCCATGTCGGACGTCACCGGTGCCTCGGTAAATGTTCCAACGCTTACTGTCACTCCTGCCGACTTGAAGTCAGGGGTTTCGTCGATCGCAGCGCGAATCCGATCGACAAGGAGCGAAGCCTGCTGTGCATGGGTTTCAGGGAGAAAGACGACAAACTCGTCACCGCCGACTCTGGCAACCGTGTCCGACGCGCGCAGGCAACGTCGCAAGATCTGTGAGCATTGCCTCAGAAGGTCGTCTCCTCGCTGATGACCGAACCTATCGTTTGCGCTCTTGAAGTCGTTCAAGTCGATGCAAACCATCGACGCGGCTCGCGAGTGCCGCTTCGCGACGGAAATCTCGCGTGTCACGAGTTCCACCATCGCTCGCCTGTTGAAGAGCCCTGTGAGTTGATCCGTTCTGCTGAGAGTAGCCTCGTAATCGAACGCCTCCCGTAGCTTGGCGACAAGAATCGACACGATGAGAAACCCCGATCCTTCCGTCAAGGCATTGACGAACCAGACGTAAGAAGCGTGGAAATGCGTTCCCGTTTCTTTCAGGGCCCACAGCCAAACCAGTGTTGCGAGGACAGACGCAAGCGTCGCCCCTGTGAAACCGAGATTCCAGCCCGCCAATAACAAGGGCAGGAAGTACAACGCCAAGACACGTACCTCTTTGCCGGTGATGAAATCTATTGCGCCTGCGATGATCAACGACGCCGCAACTGCGGCGATCGATCGTGGCTTCGAAATCGTCTGGAAGCGCTGGGGTAGGCTTGGCTTCATGGCGCGCTCGAGAGAGTGCCACGAGATGAGCAACAGCGGAGCTCTAT
>JAYTGQ010000920.1:0-3338 GCA_043733345.1 Schlesneria sp. | reverse complement strand
GCAGTCGCATCGCCAGCGCTGCGAGGTTGAACGCTTCGGAGGAACACGAGCAGATGGCGATCTCGGCCGCGGCCAGTCCATATAACTCCGCGACCAGCAACTTCGTTTCTTCCAGTGCCGCGAAATGTCGCTCGCGTCCATCCATGCCGAGCTGCTTGTCACGGAAATACTGCGTGAGAGCCTCGCCCACTTCGACCGGCGGCATCCCTTCGGCCGCCGTGTTCAAGTAGACCATCTCGTCCAGCATTGGAAACGAACGGCGTCGAGACTCAGTGGTGAGCATGATGAGCTTCCTGGCGACTACGCTAACCCGATTGCCGCGAGCGAGCTTCTATTTCAAGAACCCGTGATCGGCAAATCGGGTTCAGCATTTTTTAGGCGTTCCAGTCGTCGGGAACCTTTTGGTTCAAGTCAAATGGGTTAATCGGGAAATAGGGCGGAGCAGTGGTTCGAACTTGCTCGTCAAACCAGCGGATGTATGCCTCCGCTACGTTGCGGAAGGTCTGCACGCTGCAACAACCCGAGCCGAACGTGTGGTCTGGAAGTTGGTATGGCATGTGAACCTGACCGCTGGGGTGGCAAAAGATAAATGACTTTGTGTTGTTGAACATCTCCGCCGAGTTCGTGAGGAATTCGCACGACAAAAATTCCGCACCAAACTCCGATGGTGGCTCGTCGGTGTAAAGTTCATTGTCGATGAGGCGAAACACCGCTGCATCAGGCAAACCGTCAAAACACCCGTGCCACACCTTTTCGATGGTATCGGCAAAATGTCGAAAGCAGTCCGTAACCGCGAAAAGTGAACAATGGTTATCTCGGATGTTCCCAACGGGTACACCTTGAATGTGGAGACAAAGCCGCCCACAGCCACCCCACTTTGGACCCGAGGGTTCGTGATACGCCTCAATCGCGAAGTCTTTGGTGTCTCCGAAAATCATAATGTTGAGAAACGCCTAACGATCCGTGGGAGTTGCCCGTGCGATGAAGCGACGCAACACTTTCGTGGGGCGTGAGTGTATCGCTTAACTTCGAGGCCATAGTCAAACGAATGTGTCGATTTCCGCGTCACACGCCGACACGACGCAGCCGCACCTGCGGATGAACGCCGTCCTCAAGAATCTGACGACGAAGAGTGAACCGCCGAAGTCCGTGACCAAGCACAAGTGAATGTCGCTCAATCGGAGTGCGTCCCACGATGACGGACGACCGTTGTGCCTCAAGCGGGTCGGTCGTCATCCCGCGAGGCCGCAGCCTACCAGCGGAAGAGACAGGTGCCCCAAGTCAGCCCGGCACCGAAGCCGCTCATTAAGAGCGTGTCGCCACGGTTGAGTCGTCCGGCGTTCAGGGCTTCATCCAACGCGATCGGGATCGAACCGGCTGACGTGTTGCCGTAGGTCTGCAAGTTGTTGTAGAGCTTCTCGGGAGGGATGGCGAGCTGTTCCGCGACGTTGTTGATGATGCGGATGTTGGCCTGATGCAGCACGTACAAATCCACGTCGCGAGCAGAAAGTCCCGATTTTTGAAGGACAAGTTCCACGCTGTCGGTCACAGCACGCACGGCCCATTTGAAGACGTTGCGACCGTCCATCTGCAAATACTGTCGGCCCGCGTCCAAGTCTTCGTGAGTCGTCGGGTTCTTCGAGCCGCCTGCCTGCCGATCGAGCATCGGGCCGCCACCGCCATCGGAACCGAGCTGGTAGCACATCAACCCCTGATGAGCGTCACCCTTCGTCAGTAGTACGGCTCCGGCTCCATCGCCGAACAGCGGAGCAACCTTCATGTCGAGCGGGTTCACGATGCGGCTGTTGCAGTCGCCGCCAATCACGAGTGCCATCCGGCTGTTGCCCGTCGCCACGAACTGGGCAGCGGTGGCCAGTGCGTAGACAAATCCCGAGCAGGCGGCATGGACATCCATGGCGGGGGCGTCGATCCCCAACGCCTGTTGCACAAGATTGGCCGTCGTCGGGCATTGATAGTCGGGAGTGAATGTTCCCACCACGACGAGGTCAATCTCACGAGCGTCAACTCCGGCATTCTTCATCGCGCGGCGAGCGGCTTCAATGCAGAGATGGCTCGTGGCCTGTTCGGGTAGAGCGTGGCGTCGCGCGAGGATGCCGGTGCGTTGTTCGATCCATGCCGGATCGAAGCCATAGCGAGATTGAAGGTCGGCGTTCGTGACCGTGTTGTCCGGAACGAACGATCCGGTCGAAAGAACCTGTACCCCCAAGAGTGATCGCGTGCGACGACTCCAACCGCCGGAAGGTTCCAGCACGGGGTCGCTTGCTCCGCTCCACTCAGACGATCCGATCCGGTTCGATTTCACGGCGGGTGGGGCCTCGATACCAGTTGTCATGAGACTACTTGATCGCGAAACAAGGCTGTCAATCATCGGTATCGCATCCTCGACCGACGGTGAACAAAGGGGCCGCGACGAGCGGCCAGCCGGTACATGACTTCACGATCAACGGGAGTCTCGACGGCAATCAACCGGAAGGCTCCCCTACAACGCGGCGGGAGTATATCGGCGGTCTGTTTCGTACACTAGCGCAGTCGCCTGAAGTTGTGGGACAAGTTTGGCGTACCCGACTCCTGTCGGGGAACCAATGTGAATTTTGAGTGAGGAATCTTCGACCGTGCCTGTTCATCGCATTCGATTGCTGGGTCCGTGGGAGTTTTCTTGGGAAGGAATGACCAACCTGATTGTGCCCGCCATCACCGAGGGAACGACAGCGATGCCGCGTGACTGGCAATCACTCTTCGGGCCAGTGCCGGGGACGGCGCTGATGCGCAGACGGTTTCATTGTCCCACCAACTTGGAACCGCAGGACCGAGTCTGGTTGGTCTGTTCGGGAGTGCGCGGAGAGGGAACGATTCTCTTGAACGACTCGGTACTGGTGGAGTTCGCCGCAAACGGCGGCGGCATTGAGTGCGATCTCACGGACTCACTCAAACCCTTCAATCTCGTGAGCATTCGACTTACAGTCACCTCGATTGGAAACGGCGATCTTCCGGCGGGCTTGTTTGAACCGGTGGCTCTCGAAATTCGCAGCGAGTGACGATGTCACGCCGCTCGTCGATTGGCGGTAGCTGTCGCGACGAAACCAATGCGAGCCGCCTGCGGCTCAAGCGTCGAGCCACTCCGGCGAGCTGTCATTCGCAGGCCAAACGGGAAAGCGGAGGCGACTCGAATTTCGAGGTCTGCTCCGTCGAGGTCTTCCGTTTCGATCTCAGGTGAACCAGGCAGTGGCGGGCAGAACGACACATGAATCGTGGCCTCACGCTGGCCTGCGAGGAACGAGACTCGCATCCAACCCTCACTGACATCCCCGTCGTCGGTC
>JAYTGQ010000919.1:0-3343 GCA_043733345.1 Schlesneria sp. | reverse complement strand
TAGGCGGCATTCACCGTCAGGCGGCGAAGCCCTTCACTTTGAAAATCCTGCGCGCTGCCCATCGTGACATGGAAGACTCGCGCGGTCTGCCCGGTGTTTCCGGTCCAGGTTTTTACCCAGGCGACCGGTAACGGAATCAGTTCGGCATTCACGGCGTCATCGTGTTTGCGACCCATCAACGGCTGACCGTGTACCAGCGGCAAACAGCCTTCGGGGAGGCTGCCGCCTTCCTTGTAGGTGCGATAGACATCCGAGGTGCCCCAGATGTCCTTGACCCCTTTCAGGACGGGATGAGTTTTGTTCTGCTCGACGATGAGGCCGCGAGTCGAATCCTGCTGCCAGCGGCCGTGATGACTGCGGAAGGAACCACCCAGCACGCTTTCACCGAAGTCGATCTTCTTGCCGTCCTTCCGGTAGTCGAAGTCAATGAAACCATGATTGGCCGTGCGGATGCCGATGATCGGTTTCCCGGAATTGAGGTAGTTGTAAATGTGTTTCAATTGCTCAGGCGGCAGAGAAATCAGTCGGCTGAACAAGATGACGAGATCGCACTTCTCCAAATGTTCGAGGCCGGGAATGTTGTGAGTGACCGTCTTGTCCTCCCAACGAATCTTCTGCGTTGGGTCGACGTCGTTGTCCTTGTTCAAACTGAACAGCACGGTGCAGTGAAACCCATGATGCTTGGCCAGAAGTCGGGCCAGCATCGGCATCGAATACTCGCTGCGGTATTCCTGATCCGCCGCAATCAGGACGATGTGCTTGCCTGCTCCCGGCCCCTTGTCACCGGAGTACGTCAGCCAGAGCGGACTCTCAGGAACCGGATGCTCGGCGGCGTCCAATCGGTGAGCGTTGCTTGAAATCGCGACCAGAACACCCAAGACCAAAGCGAGTAAGACTGAGGGACCAGCCGTTGGTTTCGTTGGGGACATTTTCGGTTTCCGATCCATCAAGGGAATTGGTTCGTCAGATGAGCGTCGTCGTGATGCCACGCTCGGACGAGGATGGCACAAACCTCACCGAGCTTGCTTCATTGGTCTCTACACAACTTAAAAACGACTGCATTTGTTGATTGCCTCTGCGGTCTTCCAATCTCTGCGGTGTAAGAGTTTGACCGCAGAGATTGGAAGACCGCAGAGGCGATCCTGTGCATCAATGGCAAGGATGTCCTCATTGAGGTCGGGTTGTGAAACGACCAATGAGGCGAGCGTGGCTACGGGCCTAAGTTATCGTGTGGGGATTTCATTGACGGTATAGAACGCGTTGCGATGCAGCAGTTCTTCCTTGTCGCGCGAACGCAGACGTGCCAGATCGAGCTCGTACACAAATCCTTGGTCGAGCTTTTCGAGAGTGATCCTGGCCGAGAGTCCGTCATCGGCCAGCAAGACCGCTTTCACGCCCGGATTGTGCTGTTCGATTTCCGGCCCGCCGTAGCCGCCGTGATACGGGTGAGTAAACGCCGAGATTGCATACGAGTCCGTTGAGCCGCCCGTGTCTCGATCCACGGGTTTGGTGAACGTCACTTTGAACCCATGCGGTTCGATCGTGATGCGGTTGATCTCGAACGGCATCTTGCCGCTCCAGTCGAGTCGTTCGAGGGCGAACGGCTTGATGCCTCGAACCGGCCAGCCGCGATTAGTCCCGCCACACAGCAGCTTGCCACCCGGAGTGAATTCGACGTTGAGGATTCCGGTCGAAAGGCCCTCGCGGAATGGATAGCACGCTCCCTGCCAGACACCGTTGACCTGTTCCGTCGTGGCCCGCATCAGGATCGACTGCGTGTAATCGCCCAGGAACATCTGGTTTTCAAAGGGGCCGAACTTACCCTGCGTCTGATTCACGCTGAAAGCTGTGATCGACCGCCCCATGCGGATGTACGGAAAGATGACGGCGTAGGGGACCAGTTGTTTGACGCGATTCTTCTCGGTGGCGATGCGTGTTCCTGACTTCGGCATCTCCGGCACCGGCCCCAATTCGGGCGAGTGCTTGTACCACTCGAAGCTGGCTGGGTGACCGTGAAAGCTGTTCTGCGACACGGCCTTCAAACTGCAAGAACAATTCCACGGCCCCTGACTTTCGATATAGAACAGTGCGCCATGCTCATCCCGTCCGATCCCGCCGGGGCTGCGCAAGCCGCTGGCGAACGCGGTCGTCTTTCCATCGGGCGTGACCTTCATGATGAAGCCACGGTTCAAGGCATGTGAGTGGTAAGACTCCGACAGGCCGAGCGACACGAACTGGTTTCCGTCCGCATCGAGCTTTGAGCCGAACGCGTATTCGTGGTAATTCGCATATCCCCAGGCATCCGAGATGGTCTCAAAGCGATCGGCCACACCGTCACCGTTTGCGTCACTAACGCGAGTCAATTCGCAACTCTGGGTAACGCGGAACGCGTTGTCTTTCCAGACCAGCCCGAAGATCTCGTCGAGTCCCGTTGCGAACCGGTGAAACGACGGAGTTGGCTTGGCCGCATCGACACCGTCAATCAGAAAGATTTCGCCATGCCGCGTTCCCACAGCGACTCGGCGGTCAGGCAGCACGGCGAAGGCACCCGCTTCGATGACCGTGTCCTTCGGCAGAGGAATGTTGACGATCGGATAGAACTCGCGCTCACGTTCTTCAGTACCCCAGCGTTCGCCAACTTCCTCGGCATGCAAAGCACCCATCGCGGACATGGCGATCAGCAGACAGAGGACGAGGGTGACTGCAAGGCTTAATTGGCGCGTAGCGAAACTCGCCAGACCGCGAACGGCAATTGTTTTCATCCGCAGTTCGGCTTTGCCATCCGCAGGCTGCTGATGGATTGATTGCCTACGGATGGCAGAGCCGAACTGCGGATGACAAAAGCCATGTGTCGGTTCTGGTGCTTGATCAACTCGGATGGTGGGCCGGCGCTCCGCTGGTCCCACCCTACGACTATTTCTTGAGCGGTTCATACACGAACTCCAAAGAGGATTTGCCTTGGGGAAGTTGCAGTCGCAGCAGCAACTCGGATCGCTTCGGTTCGTCCGACAGCGACCTCAGTTTCGTTTCGGTCTGGGGAATCGTCAGCCGCAATCGGCCGCTTCGGAAGACACGATCGGACTCCTGGCTGATGTCTCCGGTGAGTCCACGAAACCAAACGGTTTGTTGCGTGGGCGAGTCAAACTGAAGGACTCGTGTTAGATGTCGTTGCTCTTCGGCTCCGGTCGCCACCGACCGGTCCTCGATCTCAATCGTGCCGCTGCGATACATGAATGTGGGAATGGACGATTCGCCGAGGACGTACCCGCGGAATTGATACCCGACGTTCTTTGGATAGAGCGGGTTGGGATTGGTCCGAGCCTCTTTCGTCATCACCGGCATC
>JAYTGQ010000918.1:0-1029 GCA_043733345.1 Schlesneria sp. | reverse complement strand
GCTTGTCCCACCCTACGCCGACTTTTGTCGGTCACGTCAATCATCAGATGGAGAACCTGCCTCACATCACACCAACCCGAAGCGTGAGCGAGAACGAAGCGAAGCGGTGTCACCACGGGTTTTCCGGCGCGGCTCCGCCGCAACCGAAAGGAACAAGAAAATGGCGGACAAGAAGATAAGAGAGGAAGATCGTAGAGGACGCATCTGGACTAGTGGTCCGCCAATTTTAAGTTGATCGGTTCGATGACAGGGTAGAGCCGTTTGAGCTTGACGCGGGCATCGGGTGTGGTGAATTGCCAGTTGATTCGGACCTGTTCTGCGTTGCGAGTTTGTTCCCAGGCGGCGACTTCCGATTTCAGGAGGGCGAGGTTTGGGATTCGGCGATCAAGGCATTGTCGGCCGAGGACACTCAGTTCGATCTCCGCCATGTTGAGCCAGCTTCCGTGCTTGGGGGTGTAGTGGATTTCCAGCTTGTCGATCAGGCGGCGGGCCTCGGTCGGTGGGAACGCCGCGTACAGCGACGCCGGTTTGTGGGTGTTCAGGTTGTCCTGAACCAGCACGATCTTGTCGGCGGCGGGGTGCATCTCATCCACGAGGTAACGGATGGCTTCGGCATAGTCGGTCCTTGTTCGTCGCTCGGTGACCAGGACTTTGCGTTGACCAACCAGCGGCTGAGACAACATGAAGATGTTCCCGGTTCCATTGCGTTCGTATTCGTAGTCGATGATCTCCGGTTGGCCGGGGCTGGCCGGGATGGGAGCCGTCACATGCTTGATCAATTGTTTCGTGCCCTCATCGAAACAGATCACCGGCCGCTGAGGATCGTACGGTCGTTCGTAGACGTTGAGCGTTTCCTCCATCTGGCACACGAACTCGGCATTGGCCTCGGACGGAATGACCCACTGCTCGCGAAGCCAGGGCTGGAGTTCATTTTTTTTAGCGTCAGACGCACGGTTTCATCACTGATCTCGGACACGATCTCCAGCTCGACCAGCTTGTCGGCCAACAATTTCAACGTCCACTTCGCTC
>JAYTGQ010000917.1:0-1031 GCA_043733345.1 Schlesneria sp. | reverse complement strand
GGCAATGATGTCACCATAGGCTTTGCGGAGCGATCGAACAGAAAGGGCGGGAGCCGTGGACATCATCCGGATTCCGACTGATAGGGAAACACTGGCGGGCTGAGAGGGTAATCGAAACGGCCGGGGACTGGTGCGCAATGGCTGGCATGGACCGCACTCTGCCTGTTCGGCGAAACTCGACAGGCCGTCCGTGCGTATCGAATACACCCATCCCCGACGTTGCCCCAAGGAGATTCTCCGATGCTGGTTCTCGTTCCGATTGCGCTGGCCTTTCAAGTCCAAATTGGAGTGAGCACGGGGAAGCGAAAAGCGGATTCGGCTCGTGCCAGAACCGGTGAAGCTGAGGCGACACTCGAAGAACTGTCAGGGCGACGTCGCGACCTCAGGACAGTGGTGAACGTCCCGGTCACGGACGCCCTTCGAACGAGTGCCTTCAAAGATCCGGGGGCCCGTGATCTGTTGCTCCGCGCCCGTAAGGCTCGGCTCCTGCAGGACGCGGCACTGTTGAGTTATGACGCGACCACGTATCAGCGCCTATCAGTCGGACTCGGCTTTAAAGCCTTCGGTCGTGAACGGCTGGCGATGCGGCACGAGGATGCGTCTCGGGTGCAGTGGCAGCGCGGACGGGGTGCACTCGTTGAGGTGAAGGGCAATCGAACCGTGGTTCCGATCGCTGGCGAAACCGGAAGCGGGGAAGTAATCGGTCTTTCGCCGATACCGTACTATCCGGGCCGAGAGCAGTTGTGGATTGGCGGCGGGCTGGCGCGCACCAATGTTGACGAACGTGAATTTGTGCATCCGATCGCCGAAGGTGCAGAGGCGTACTACACCTATGCAACCGGCGATTCGGTGATCATGATCCTTCCTGATCGCACGCGATTAGTGCTGCGGGAGCTGAAGATTCAGGCGCGGTATCCGAAATGGAATCTGAGTGTCGGAAGTTTTTGGTTTGATGAAAAAACGGCGCATTTGGTGCGGGCGGTGTATCGAATTTCGTCTCAACTCGATGTGTGGGCGCTGGCCGATGATGA
>JAYTGQ010000916.1:0-3361 GCA_043733345.1 Schlesneria sp. | reverse complement strand
CTTACGCCGCCCCGCTCGGAAACCTCTCCCTTTGTGCCGCGCGAGGTCTCGTCTCACCGAACCAGACTCTCCACCGCACGGTCCACGCTCGCGACCGGCTTCGGCGCACCGCCCATGAATTCGATCTGCAATTTGCGATCGATCACGAACACGCCGGGCTTCACCTTTCCCGTCGAGTCATCCCAGCGTCCCCAGCGTCGGTGGATTTTTTGAGCTTCCTCGGGTGAGACCGGATTGAAGTCGGAGACGAGCGGAAACGGGAACTCTCCCGCTCGCTCCGGCAACATCGCCGCGCGGTTCTGTTGAGGCAACGCGGTACTCACCGCGATGACCTTCACATCGTGAGCCTTCAGTTCGACGAACCGCTCTCGCAGACGAAGCAACTCCGCATCTTTGTCCGCTCCCAATTCGCCATCGAAGAACAGCACGATCACGCGATGCCGTCCAAGAAACGCCGCCAACCTCACCATCCGGTTGTCGGAATCCAGTCCCTCAAAATCCAAATCGGCCGCCGAACGAGTGACGACTTTCGTCGCTTCCAGCTTCACCTGAGCCGCATAGTCTTGCGGTCGGTTCGTCATCACTCGCCAAGTACACAACGCGGCGATGACGGTTCCTGCTGCAATGGGGATGAATACACGGCGATCATTCATTCGATTGACCTCGCTAAAGCCGCGTGACATCTGCGGCACGTTATCCGGGATTGCTACATGCCGAGTGCCAGCCTAGCCAAACTCTGAAGGTATTCTGTGAAAAGACCGATCGTCACTGAGCCTGTTTTTTCCTGAACTGTTTTCCTGGCCTTGTTCCAAAGAAGGTCACTTCGCGCCGCATCAGCAAATTCGTGTCCAGTCCAAGTCAAAGAAATTGGCGCTGCTTCTGGGCTTGTACTCGCACTTGTGGTCACATCAATTCCATTGATTAGCCCTGCTTCTATCATCTTAGATAGATGGTAACCGACCTGCTCTTCTGAGTAGCCGTCAACTTTGAGGACCGGCGAGAAGCCGTGATCGTGATCCTCAATCGCGAAGATCAACTTGCGAACAAGGTCTATATCTCGCGTGATCTCATTCCTTCTTCTGGAGGTCCGATGGGGAAACCAACATTGCGTTATCGTTGGCCACTCGCCATCAAAGCAATCAAGACGATAAGGACAAGTAGCCAGAACACCATAAGGAATGTAGCCGGTCCGGTTCCCAAAACCGGCTTACCGCAGTACCGACACAATTGTGCAGCTCCGCGCCGCGGACTGAGATTATTCTTTCGACCGCAATTTTCGCATTTGGACCAATTATTCATTCTGAAATCTCGTCAATCCAATAATTCAAATCGGGGCTTCTGGTTCACGTCAAACGCCTGGCTCGGACTTCTCGGACGGGATTTCGGCGACGGCTTTGTTCAGGGCTTTGAGATACGCGAGGGCGCTGGCCTCGATGATGTCGGTACTCACCGCTTTGCCGTGGTAGCGGCGGCCGAGGTAATTGATTTCGACGGTTGCTTCGCCTTGAGCGTCTTCGCCGCCGGAGACGGCTCGGACTTGGTAGTCCTTCAATTCGGCGGTGACTCCGATGATCCGCTCCATCGCCTTGCAAACGGCGTCAACCGGGCCGTCGCCGATGGCGGCGTCTCGGTACGACTTCGGCTCGTCGGGATTCTGTTCATCGCGCAGTTCGACCGTGGCGGTGGGGATCGTGCCCGTTCCCGCACCGATATGGAACTGAACCAGCTTCCAGCGTTCGACAGTGACATTGGCTTGCTTGTCGATCAGGGCGACGATGTCGGCGTCGTAGACGTGCTTCTTCTTGTCAGCCAGCGCGATGAAGTCGTCGAAGACTTTCTGGAGCTGCGCTTCGTCGAGCGTGTAACCGAGTTCCGTGACTCGGGCACGAAAGGCGTGTCGGCCCGAGTGCTTGCCGAGGACCATGTTCTCACCGACGAAGCCGACATCCTCGGACTTCATGATTTCGTACGTCGCACGGTTTTGAAGCATCCCGTGCTGATGGATCCCCGCTTCATGCGCGAAGGCATTCTGGCCGACGATCGCCTTGTTCCGCTGAACCAACATCCCAGTGATGCTCGACACGAGATGGCTCGTTTTGCAGAGCTTCGGCGTGTTGATGCGCGTGTTGACGTTGTAGTAGTCGTGCCGCGTTTTGAGGGCCATCACGATCTCTTCGAGCGCCGCGTTGCCCGCTCGTTCGCCGAGACCGTTGATCGTGCATTCGACCTGCCGCGCCCCGGCCTCGACCGCCGCGAGACTATTCGCCACCGCCAACCCCAGATCGTTGTGGCAGTGCGTGCTGATGACGGCTTGGTCGATGTTCGACACATGCTGCTTGAGGTACGAGATGACATTGAAGTAGTGCGTCGGCGTCGCGTATCCGACCGTGTCGGGGATGTTGACGGTGGTGGCTCCCGCCGCGATCGCCTTCTCGACGACCTCGCACAGAAAATCGAGTTCCGTCCGGGCGGCATCTTCCGGCGAGAACTCGATGTTGTCGCAGAACGACTTCGCCATCTGCACATGTTCGACGGCCGCCTTCACGATTTCCTGCTCGGCCATCTTGAGCTTGTACTGCATGTGAATCGGGCTGGTGGCGAGGAAAACGTGGATGCGCGGCTTCGCAATTCCCTTGAGCGCTTCCGCGGCGCGTTCGATGTCGTCCTTACGACACCGTGCAAGGCCGCAGATCGTCGTGCGATCACCAAACTTTTGAGCGACCGCTCGCACCGCTTCAAAGTCGCCGGGCGAGGCGATCGGGAACCCAGCCTCGATGACATCGACCCCCAGTTCAACGAGGGCCTCGGCCACTTTGAGCTTCTCGGGCATGGTCATGCTGCAGCCGGGAGACTGCTCGCCATCGCGGAGCGTCGTGTCGAAAATGAGGACGTTGTCGTTCATGGTGGGTGGATGGTCTAGGGTTGAAGGTTGATGGTCAGAGGTTGCAGGGCGTGGTCAATCGGTGTGGCCATTCTCTGGCCATCAACCTTCGACCATCCACCCTCAACCCAAAAAAAACACCCCAAGGCCGCGCGGCCTTGGGGTGAACTGGTGCATTCGATGCGACTGGACGTTCCCCGGACCTCGCGTTTCAGCGGGTAAGTAGCAGGCCGAGGAGTAGGAGCGATTCGTGTTTCATAGTGGCGTCTGTGACACATCGAGTTCAAAACGGGTTCGCCGCAAATGTGGCGGGATGGTATCGGTGCTTTTGAGGTCGGTCAAGAACGTGCGTCCTCGTGAACTGCTGTAGGGTGCGTGGAGTCCTTCGAGTTCCAAACACGACTCTTTGAGTCAAGTTTTGGAAGAGATTGCAAAGTGCTAATTGGTAATTGCAAATTGATAATTGATAATTGAGGGGAC
>JAYTGQ010000915.1:0-3367 GCA_043733345.1 Schlesneria sp. | reverse complement strand
GCTTCATCATTTTGTCTAAGTCCGCACTGCCGAAATTCTGTGCGCCCGGCAAAGAAACAAAACGTGAGTAGTACGAAAGACTCGAAAGTGAAGAAGAGACGAGAGTTCTGATCCCAAGTGACCGCAATGGCACGACGCGAGATGTCTTGAGATGCTCTGATCGCAACTCTCTTCACTTTCGTGTCTTTCGAGTATTTCGTGGTTCCTCACGAATAATCCGGGTTAGCTCTCTTGCGCCTTTCCGAGCGGGGCGGCGTCAGCCCAATGGCACTCACTTTGGGAAAACATCCTGAGTTTCTTAGCTGGAAAAGAACCGGCGGCTCACAGAATGCCAAAGTGAGTGCCATTGGGCGTCAGCCCCCTGGCTCTGGGATTTGGGCGTTAGCTCGTTCTAAACCAAGAGCCAGGGGGCTGACGCCGCCCCGCTCGGAAAGGCAGTTTCTTCATCCCCTGAGCCGTGTCGGAACGGATGATAGGGGCGACTGAAACAGCGGGCAATCAGTGCCTGAAAACGGCTCGAAAATCGGTCTGGCTGCGTTCTCGGCCTTCGACTAGATTCCGCCCCCCTCAACCGCCCTTTGGCTCTCGGCCAAGTGCGGTCTGCGTGCGGTTCATGGAAGACCCACATGCCTCCGATCAGGATGATCCGTCTCATCATGCGCGCTCCCCTTCGACACTTCGCCGTCCCGTGCTGTCTGCTCGCACTGTCGGCTCTCGCGACGAGCCTGTTCGCCCAACAACCCGCCGGTAAATCGCCGTTGCGACCGGCACAGTCACCTCCCGCCACATCCAAACCGGGACCGGCCACGAAGCAAGCGCGGCCCGATGACAACCCAATGATCATCGAGCCGGTGTCGCCCGAGTTGAAGGAGATTCTCAACGAATGGGAACAGAAATCGGGGGCAATCAAATCGCTCCACGGCAAGCACACGCGTTACGTTTACAACAGCGTCTTTGATCTCGAGAAACGGGCCGAAGGAAAGTTCTATGTCGAGACCCCTGACAAGGGACGCATCGATCTCGTCGGATTGCCGCCCAAGAAGAACGAGGTCTCCAAAAAAGTCGGCAAGCAAACGGGAGAGCGCTATCGACTCGAGGCGGATCGCGACGAAATGTGGATTTGCAATGGCGACGAAATCGTCATGGTGAATGGCGACGAGAAGACCTACGAAGTCGCACCCGTTCCCGAGCATCTGCGCGGGACGAAAATTATGGATGGCCCGCTGCCCTTCCTATTCGGCATGAAATCTGCCGACGCACAGAAGCGGTTTCAACTGAAGCTCCTGTCTAACACTCCGACATCGCTCACAATTCAAATCGAACCGCGTCGCCAGTCAGATGCCGACAACTACAAAATGGCCGAGATCATGCTCGACAAGAAGTCGTATCTCCCCATTGCGGTTCGGATGTACGACCAGAGCGACAGTTTGGAGACCGTTTACAGGTTCGAGATCCTCGACGTGAACAACCGCAGCCTGAAGGCCAAGTTGGCGGGTGTCTTCGGCGACAGCGATCCGTTCCATCCCGACTTGCGCAAGAAGGGCTACAAGCTGGTACTGCCCTCGCAAGAAGAAGGAACCGCTCGGCCAGCCGCTCCCGGAGCGAAGGGAACGAACGGGAGTAGTGCTCCACGCAGTAACTCGGCGGGCCTCCCCTCGACCGGCGGTCAGCAGGCCCCGCGCCAAGCCAACTCTGCGACGCAACCGCGCACGAAGTAACGCCGCTTTCCGCTCGCTGACGGCGTCTCTTCTGTGGTGCATTCGCTCGCTGCGGCAACTCGCTTTGGTCTGGCGAGTGGCTCCGCTATCTTCGCCACCCGTCCGGGCATGTCGCTCGTGACGAATGAGGCGACTCGACGATGCCCGATCCTGCTGAACAATCCGCCCTCGTCGAGCCACCGAACTCTGCGGAACGGCCCGGTGTTGTCGAAGTCGCTGCTCTAACGGACTCATCCTCGAAGACAGCTCTTGTGGAGCCGGAGGATCGCGTCACTTCAGATAGCCGCGCTAACAAACCTGATGCGCAGGACATCTCCGCACCGCTCTGGCTGCGGCGTAGCGATCAACTGTTTGTCGGCACGATGCTCGTGGTGTTGCTGGCGTTGTTGACCGTTCACTGGCTGAAGCTCTCTCGCTGGGGCACCGCTCCGGTCGAGATCACCAGCCTCAAACCGCGCGAGTACTTCTATTCGCTCGACATCAACACGGCGTCGTGGGTCGAGTGGGCACAACTCGACGGGATCGGCGAGAAGCTGGCCAAGCGGATCGTCGCCGATCGCGAAGAGCGCGGCCCGTTTCGTGACGCAAGCGATGTCGGTCGGGTGCGAGGCATCCATTTGAAGCAGCTCGAAACCATGCAGCCATTCCTGCGCGGCGGCACCGCGAACGAGGTCTCTCAACCATGACTGTGTCTCCCGCTCCGTCGTCGTCCGATTCGCTCGAACTGCGTGACTTGCCGCAACCGATGACCGATCCTCCCGCAGAACTCCCCACGATTCCCGGCGGTTGGGCCGAGCGGGAATGGGTCATCGAAGGGCATTCATTTCAGCTCGTCCTTCCCGCGTCACCCGATGCGTTTTTGGAAGACACCGAAGTTCACGCCGCCTTCGATCGTGATGAGTACATGCCGTACTGGGCGTACCTCTGGCCCGCCTCGATAAAGATGGTGGCGACCATTCTGCGAACCGACTGGCCACGCGATGCCGAAGTTCTCGAACTCGGTGCCGGGATCGGACTCCCCGGTCTGGCGGGACTCCGTCGCGGTTTGAAGGTGACGTTCAGCGACTACGAACCGAAGGCCGTGGACCTCGCGCTGTTCAACGCGCGTCGCGCCGGGTTCGGCCACGCCGAGGGACTCGTGATCGACTGGCGTCAGCCGCCTGAAAAGCAGTTCCCGCTCATCTGGGGCTGCGAACTGCTCTACGAAGATCGCAACCACGAGCCGCTGTTGAGCCTCACTCAACGCATGCTCGCTCCCGGCGGAACGGCCTGGTTCGTGGATGGCGGTCGGATGCGCGCCGAACGATTTTGGAAGCTGATCCCCGAACACGGCCTGACCTGCCGCCTGTTCGATGAAAACTTGGAACCACTCCCCGCCCCGCGCGTCGGGCGTTACCAATTGATCGAAGTCCGCCACGCCTGAACGGAACATCCGAGCGGTAGTGAACGCCACGCAACACCGGGGTCCGGCACCGCAGACTTCAACAAGAAGATGATGGACAAGAAAATCAGAGACAGACGTGGACGTGACCCCTCGTAGGGGCTGGCTCGCAATAACTTCCCGGTTTGACGCAGTGATTCTGTGAGCGGCAAGGCGCTAGCCGCCGGTAGTTCCAACTCACCGGCGGCTAGCGCCTTGCCGCTCACGG
>JAYTGQ010000914.1:0-9153 GCA_043733345.1 Schlesneria sp. | reverse complement strand
CTAGCCGCCGGTGTGATGGAGTTGTGTTTCCAAGCAAAGAACCGGCGGCTAGCGCCTTGCCGCTCAGTCGGCGAATGACAAAGTGAGTGCCATTGGGCGAAGGCCACCAGGTACAACGCCCCCTTGTGATGCACGATGCCGTAGGGATAGACCTCGACCGTCACCGGTTCGGTCGCTCGCTGAGACTGATAGGTGACGAACGCGACCCTGGCATCCTCACAGGCGATCATCAACTGGTCGATGATCGCCGTGTGGTGGGAGTCATCGCTGGCACCGAAGGGCGTGGCGTGAAAGATCGCGGCCAGTTTGGCGAGGTATTTCACCGCCGCGTCACCGAGAGCCGATCGGATCTTGAAGGCCGAGTGTGCTCCGCTCCCAAAGTCGGTGCCCGCCAACGGCAGCATCAGCTCGCGGCCGACATGCAGCGCGGCGACCTCGGTCAGCGTGAAGCTGAGCGGCGGAGCGCCGGAGGGAAAATCGAGTCGCCAAGACTTGCGACCGTATTCGCCGACGGTCTCGGCGAGCGGGAAACCGAGGCCTGCGAGAAACTGCAAATCGCGGCGGATCGTCTTGTCGATGACGTTCATTTCCGCAGCCAGCTCGCGCACGGTCGTGGCCTGACGACGCGCCGAAAGCATCTGGAGCAGTTTCCACTGACGGGCAAGCGGTGCGGTATCAGCCATCAGGGCCTCGACGCAGAAGAACGATCAAGAGGTTGCGAAACGAGGTGGCCACTGTCTCGACTCGCGCGTCCATCCGCTGTCCAACCCCGCGCGGTTTTCGATGGCAAGGTCCGTCATGCAGCGTGGAATGCGTCCGACCCCAAGTCAAACACCGCAGGGCAATCTATGGGGTCAGGACTCGTTGTTCCCGGCACACACCTTTCAAAGAGTCCTGACCCCTTTGATCTCTCCCTTTGATCTCTCCCCGCCTGATCCGAAGTGTGAGGAGGGACGAAGGAGGAGAGAAATACATCCTCGCTCACGCTTCGGGTTAGTGTTGAACACACTGCGGGGAGTCATTCTGGAACACGTTCTCACTCGCGGTGGCCGCGTTGTTGCCAGGCCCAGCGGAAGAGGTTGCGGGTGTCGGTGTAGCGGGACTCGTTCGACGCGCTGCCGAGGACCACGACGATCAGTTCGTCGCCCGAGTGTCTGCCGACGGAGACGAGGCACGCGCCGGCGGCGTCGGTCGTGCCGGTCTTTAAGCCCGAGTAGCCGGTGATTTCGAGGAGCTTGTTCGTGTTTTTCCAAACGACGTGGCGGGTGTAGCCCGAGGGGCCTTGGACGCGAGTGCCGTGCTGGCGGGTTTGGACGTACTCGCGAAATTTCTCGTTTTGAATGACTTTCGCGGCGAGCAGCAACTGATCGGCGGCGGTCGAGAGGTGAGAGTTGTCGGGGAGGCCGTGCGGGTTGGCGTAGTGGGTCTGCTTCATGCCGAGTTCACTCGCGACGCGGTTCATCTCGGCGACGAAGCGGGCGGCGGGACGAGCGGCCTCCTTCGAGTCGCCGTCTGGCTTGAAGCGCGGCCCGACATGTTCGGCTATCGCGGTCGCGGCATCGTTTCCCGACGGGAGCATCAAGCCGTAGAGCAGTTCCCGCACGCTGATCTTTTCACCCGTCTTCAGGCCTGAGGTCGAACCGGGCGTGCGGTCGGCGGTCGAGGAGAACGTGAGGGTCTCGTCGAGGAGGTTTGAACCGTTGGAAGAGCCCCTCACCCCCGGCCCCTCTCCCCGCAAGGCCGGGGCGAGGGGTGCAGGAAGAGCGTCGCCGCTCGCTTCGCGCAGGACGAGCCAGGCGGTCATCGTCTTGGTCGTGCTCGCGAAGTCGCGGCGTTCGTGTCCCTGTTCGTGCCAAAGGAGCTTGCCGGTCTTCGCGTCGCCGATGGCCCACGCATCGGCGGTGACGAACGGTGGGCCGACGAGTGCATCGGCCGGGGCGAGCGGCAGGACTTCTTTGTTGATCGAGTCGGGATCGCTCGGCTGTTCTTCGGCCGTCATGACCAGTGGGCCGAGTGACTTCCAAGTCTCTGGCCCAACGATGCCGGTTGGCGGGAGGTTGTGAGACTTCTGGAACGCCGTGACCGCTTGCTTAGTGGCCGGGCCGAAATCACCATCGACTGACAACTGCGACTTGTCTCCCAAGTGTTGATTGAGCGTCCGTTGAAGAGCTTCGACCAACTCGCCGTTCGCGCCTGAAGCGAGTTCGGTCGGTGGAGTCTCATCGGTCGGAACGGTTGCCGGATGGAAGTGCTGCCAGAGTTGTCGTGCGATCTCGGCGCTCAACAACTGCGCCTCGTTGTCGTCGGCCCAGCGCTGGTCTTTGTTGTTCGAGGTCAACACGCAGACGGCGATGGAGCCGGAGGGGGACTCGATGATTCCCGCCACGGTTCGCGCCGCCGAGACCGATCCCGTCTTGAGCGCGACCTTCGTCCCGGCGGGCAGAAACTTGGCGAGCCGTTGTTTGTCGTCGCACGCCAGCAGGTGATCGATCATCTGTTGCGAGGCCTCTGCGGAAACGAGTTCCTTGCGATGGAGTCGCTCCAGCAGACGGAGCATCTCGCCCGCCGTGGTGCTGCCGAGGCCGAATTGTTTGCTCCGTTCGGGAGCGATCGACGTGTCGCCGCGATAGACCTTCGCGTGGAGCTGCGTGTGAGGGAACTCCCACTTCGTCATCAACTCCGTGGTGGCGGGCAACCCGATCTGATCGACCACCAAGTTCGTGGCCGTGTTGTCCGAGTAGACGATCATCAGGCGAAGGGCATCGCGCACCGAAAGCTGTGTCCCCGCCGAGAAGTGCTGAGTCAGGACGCCCGAGCCGGGCACCTTGTCTTCCTCTTTCAAGACAACCAGCTTGGCGAGATCGAGCCTCCCCTCCGCCGCCTGCTGATACGCGGCGACCATCACCGGAAACTTGATGAGACTCGCCGTCGGCATCGGTTCGTCGGCGCGATGCGCGAACGTCGCCCCCGACTTCAGATGCTTCACCGCGACAGACACGGTTCCCTGATGTGCCGCGATCACCGGCTGAAGCAACTCGGTGAGACGCGGATCGTCCTCGGCCCAAGCAGGGGCGGTGAGGAACAGCCAACAGAAAGTGACGCAGGCCAGCGACTTCATAAGCACGGTTCCATTGCCGGGAGAATGTGGAATGCAAGCAGCCGCCTCATCGTGAGACTCTTGGGCGTTAGCAGCCTGTTGAAAAACGTAGGATGGACGCCCTCGTCCGTCCGTTTTCAACTCGAAATCACTCGGACGAGGGCGTCCAAGTTACGCTCTTCAACAGGCTGTTAGCCCTCTTATCCGAATCGGAGCGGGGTGGCGTCAGCCCCCTGGTTCTTGGAGTTCCATGTCACTGAAGAAGGGCTGACGCCCAAGAACCGGGGGGCTGACGCCGCCCCGCTCAGAGGCCTCATCACGGACCGCGCGAGGTAGAAACGAATCACGCACGCTTCACGCTTACCTTGTGCCAAGCGTTGTATTGGTAGCCTTTCGCGTTCCAAGGCATGGCTTGCGGCTGAGTCTCGCCGCTGGAGTCGGTGGCGCGAACGAGCAGGCTTGATGTTGCTGGCGTCAGCGCGACATCGACCGACCACAAGACCCAGCAGAAATCGCGAACGGGCGAAGTGATCTTGGCCGGTTGCCACGACTGGCCGTTGTCGGTCGAGACCTCGACGAGTTTGATGCTGCGGCCCGCGTGACCGGCTGCCATCGCGAAGCCCTTCAAAGTGAGACGATCTCCGGTGATCGTGGCTCCGGCGGCGGGCGAGCAGATCATCGCGTTGAGACATTGTTCATAGAGCGGTGTCGCGGCGGCGAGTGCGGCGGGAGTGTCTTCGCTCACCACTTTGTAGGAACTGGCGACGAAGCGGTTCGGTGACGGGCGGTCGCTGACCGTGATCTTGCCGAGCCACTTGACGCTCCGCGCACCGATGAAGCCGGGGACCACGGACCTCAGCGGGAAGCCGTGTTCGGGAAGCAGCACGCGGCCGTTCATGTGTGTCGCCAGCAGCGTGCCGGGCGCGGCGGCAGTGTCAGCGAAGGCTTTGTCGAGCGGGATCGAACCGCCGAACGAAATCGTCTCGGTCTTCTCGATCACTTCGTCGAGGCCATCAAACCAGATGTGCTTCGCGCCGGGTTTGACTCCCGCCAACTTCAACACGTCCGAGAGACGGACTCCCACCCACTCGGCGTTCCCCATCGCGCCGGAGACCCACGGCAGACCGCTCGCCTTTTTCGATGTCGCGGCGAATTCGATCCGGCGATTCCCCGCGCACGTCAGCGTGGCGGTCGTCTTCGCTGAGGGGAATCGTTCGAGTAGTTCGCCCACTTTCAGCGTGAGGGGCCTCTCGACGAGACCTTCCACTGTCAGCGTGAAGTCGCGCACGTTGAACGTCGGGACCGCTCCGTTGGACCGCACATAGAACGATTCCAGCGGCGTGATCCAGCGTTCGCCGAGCGTGCTGAGCGGCGTTTCCGCATTGAGCGGCTTTTCAGTCTTGATGTCGAGTTGCTTGCGAACGGCAGCAGCGTTGCCAGCGGTCGGCTCGTCTGCTCGAAGCGATGACGTGCGCCCCGAGTTCACCCAAGGGAGTGCGATCAACCCGGCCGCCGAGTGTTTGAGCAGGTCACGTCGAGAGAGAAGTTGGTGTGTCATGCCGTCGGTTCCAATGGAAAGATTTCAAAGTGGCCATCATCGCTCGGCGTGATGAGAGCCGGGTGCGATTGAACGGCTCTTCCCCCAATCCTCACCGCACTCGCGATCGGCTGACTTCACGCGGAGCGATGAAGGCTACTTTGTTCCGGCGGGGGAGAGTCTGGCGAGGGGCTGGCGGTGGACGGTCGGGTTGGTCGAGCCTTGCAGGAGTTTCACTCGATCGTGCAATTGGTGAACGGCCAGCGCGGTGTCGGCCACTTCCAGCGCGAGTTCGCTGCGGTACGACTGCCCCGGCTTGATGAGAGGCAAGCGTCCCTGTTGCCGCTCAAACGCGCGGAAGTTGGGGAAGTTGACTCCCGGTTCGAGGCCCGTCACGTAGCCGTCGGCTTCGGCGAGGGTGTTCTTCCAAACGGTGAACGTCGGGAGCTGCTTCGTTTGGAAATGAACAGCCAGCGCGGCGTTGTTGGCCGCGTTGGCGAGGACCGCTGTGGACCAACCGTCAGCCGCGCCGATCGGGGTGTGATAGTAAGCCTGCTCGGCGAACCCGGCGACGGGTGCGCCGTAGACGTAGCAGGCGTCGATCCCTTCCGCCGCGCGGGCGTCTCGTGGGGCGATGTCTCGGCACGGCACGGCATACGTCGCGACCGGTTCGAGGAACGGGCGGCCGACGTTGATGTGGTAGAGCAGCGACAACTCTTGAGGCTGTCCGCCGAGGTTGATCACTTCGTCGATGATCTCGCAGCGATTGGAACCGGCGACGAGGCGCAGTGTCGAAGTCAGCCGCCAGCGCGGGCCGAACATCGAGCACTCGTCCACGACGCCGATCAGTTCGAGCGTGCCATCACCGTCGGGATCGACTCGCACTTCGACGCGATGCGCCGGGATGTTGGCAATGCGTCCGTGCAGAGTCAGTTTCTCACCGCCATCGTCGCCCGGCGGTCCCATGAATCCGAGACCACACCGGCAAAGGAGTTCATTGAAACCGTGCAGCCAACCGAGTCCGCCTCGATCTTGCAGGTTGACGAACGCGGGATGAACGGGCCGTTCGACGGGCGACTTCCATTCGAGCGGCAGATCGTGGAAGCGACCTTTCCAAATCCCCATGCCGCGCGTGGGCAGGACTGACAACGACAGCCCGCCGCTGTTCAGTTCAACGACACTCACGCCGCTGGAGACTCCACCACGCAGTGTCTGCCAGCGGATCGACCAGTCACGGGAACCGGCCAGAGATAGCTCGGAACTGGGGCAAAGTTCGCCCTGTTCGCGGTGCAGGCCCGCGTCAACATCGGTCAGTACAAGTGAGAACGCGGCCATCGGAACCTCGTGAAGTAAGTCGGGGAATGGGTGACAGCATGGGGGGCAAACTGTACAACATCGCCCGCTTGGTCGCGACCAAACCGAGGGCGTGAATGCCGTGAACTAAAGTGTGGTTCTTGGGCGTTAGCCCTCTGCTGTTTTTCCGAGCGGGGCGGCGTCAGCCCAATGGCACTTACTTTAGACCATCAGCCGGAACGCGCTAGCGTCCGGTTTTCAAATTCATCGAGAACTAAAGTAAGAGAACCGGACGCTAGCGCGTTCCGGCTGATTGGTCTGACTCTAAAGTAAGTGCCATTGGGCGTCAGCCCTCGGATTCTTTGTTCGCGTCTGAAGAGTCCGGGGCTGACGCCCAATGGCACTGACCTTAGAAAGTAGCTGACCCTCACGGATTGCAAGGGGGCACGGCGGCAAACTGAGGATGTTCTCAAAAAACAGCGGACTTTACGGGCCGTCCTAGAGACTTCTGCTCCACACCGGCTCTTCAAATAGCCTTGTTTTGCGGGCAATTTGAGTCTCCCCTGCAATCCGATAGGGTCAGCCAATTTCACAATTGGCGGCCCTCAATCATTTTCTGCCGCTCGCTTGCTGTCTCCCTGCTTTGGCCAACCCGCAAGTAGGAGACAGCAAGCGAACGGCAGAAACATGCCGAACCGATCCCGACCCGAGGCACATCAGCCTTGCGAGGTCGTCGTCGCCGCTGTTGTGCGCGACTTCGGCAACAGTGCGCTCAGTGCGACGAAAATCACTCCCGCGCAGCAGAGCATCGCGAACCAATCGCCGAATCGGACGTACAGGCTCCGTCGCGGATCGAGCGGCACCGTGTGAACGAGTGCCGCGTTGAGTTGCCTGTGCCACGCCCCCGTCTTCGGATCGCGAGCCGACATGCGCGGTGCGAGCGGCGCGTTCTTTCGTGCGTCGCCATCAATGAAGACTTCGGGATCGAGGATCGCGCCGTCACCGTCAATGATCGCGCTGATCCCGGTGTTCACCGCGCGGACCAGCGGCGTTCGGCATTCGACCGCCCGGAAAGCAGACGTGATGAGATGTTGATCGAGTTCGCTCGACCCGTGGAACCAGCCGTCATTCGTGAGGTTCACGAGCAGGCTGAGTTCCGTTCCCGTGTCGTTGTTGGTCCCCGCCGCGACGATCCCGCGCACCAGATGCGGCACGGTGTCTTCAAAACAAATCACGGGTGCCATTCGCCATTTGCCGTACTCAAACACGGAAGCCCGCTCGCCCCGATCCAAGCCACCCGCATCGCGGAACGGGGTGAGGTTCATCAGCCACGGCCACCACTCGCGCAGTGGAATGTATTCACCGAACGGGACGCGGTGCAGCTTGTCGTAGCGGTCCGCCAGACCAACATCGGGCCGCACAAAAGCGGCCGAGTTGAACTGCTTCACGCGTTCGGGCGTCGCGACCGCCGTGTTCACTCCGAGAATCAGCGCGGCGTTCGTCCGCAGGCTTTCGGTCGCCATCGTCTTGCGGACCCACTCGTCGCGCCACACTTCCGGCTTGATGTACGGAGCCAACTCTTGAAGCTGCGCGTCCGTCATGTCGGCCGGCGCGAGGAACAACGGAAACGGAAACATCGCTTCGGGCCAGACGATCACGTCGGGCTGCTCCTTCACCGTCTGAGCCATCAGCCGCAGGTGCGTCAGAAAGACATCCTGCTCCGTCGGCTGAGTCGTTCGCAGCGACGCCGTGAAGTTGCCTTGAATCAGCGCGACACGCGGGCCGGGTGTGAAGTTGGCCTGACTCCGCCGCACGTAGCCGTAGGTCAGCGTCGAACCGAACACCACGACGGTCGCCGCGACTTGAACGAGTTGTCCCAACGTCAGTCCCGCTGGCGTGACCGGTCCCGTCGAAGCATGCACCAGCCGGAACCGAATCAGCCACGCATGAGGCACCAGCAGCGCGAGAGCGGCGGAACACATCGCGATCACAAAGCTGACACCGTACGCGCCGGCGAGGTCGCTGATCTGAATGAACTCCAGCCAGCGGTATTGCGAGTGACCGAGAAAGTACCACGCGAAGCCCGTCATCAAATGAGCACGCAGGAATTCGAGACCGGTCCAGACGACCGGCCCCGCCACGGCTAGTGGCAACCCCCACCGATGAACCGCCACACGCGTGACCGCAACAAACGCGACCGCGTACAACGCAACATAAATCGACAGCGCCAACCACGCGATGTACATCGTCGGATCGCCGAGTCGCATCCATTGCAGAGTCGCCAACTGCCCGAGCAAGCTCCCGCCATACACGGCCGTGTACATCCAGCGCACGCGCTGCTCGACGCGCACCAGCAACAGCAGCGGAACCAACGCGACCCACGCGAGCGGACTGGCGTTGACGGGAGTGAAACAGGCCCACAGCAATGCGGCCGACAACAGCGACATGCTCCACGCACCCAGGCTCCCGGTTTGAAACCGCCGCCCTTCGTGAGTCCTCCGCGCCGTGGCGATGATGTCCAGCACCGACCGGTTCACGTTGGCCTCGCGCCGCGTTGCTGCTGGGCTGAGCTGTTGCGGTCGCTCGCTGACAGATTGCTGTTCAGCGGCCGTTTTCGTTTCAGGAACCATCGTCGCTCCGGACATGAATCGCGTCTCCTTCCGTGGAGAGATTGCTTCGCTGTGAAAGTTGAGGTGAAGCGAGTCTCTGCGTTGTCTTCGCTGCGGCCTTGTCCCCTCGCCCCGGTCTTGCGGGGAGAGGGCTAGGGTGAGGGGTTCTTCGCTTGTTTTCTCGCCCCAGTTTTCAGCAACAAGGACGAGCGGCCGATAGTAGTTCAAGCCCGCAAACGTGGGAACGGCGTTTGTTGACGATCCGGGGTCAGGTGGTCAGCAAGAGTTCATTAGCCCGGAGGGCGGCAGACGGTAGCCCACGGCGTGAGCCGTGGGGGAAACATCCACAGGTGGCACACAGCCTGGAGGGCGGGACATCGGAGGTAGATCTAAAGTGTCGCCCTCCGGGCTAATGCTATCCCGTGTGCCACTCAACCCACGGCTCGCGCCGTGGGCTACCGTCTGTCGCCCTCCGGGCTGAAAGAAGGGGCGAGCAGCATTCACGTTCAAGCCATGACTGACGTGTCCGACAAAAGTAGCAGGCACACTCCGTGTGCCGTCCGCGATACCGTGATTCGCCGAGGAATTCGGTGAACGGCACATGGAATGTGCCTACT
>JAYTGQ010000913.1:0-1038 GCA_043733345.1 Schlesneria sp. | reverse complement strand
TCCGTCCCTGAAGGTCCAGCACGCTCACCGCGTCCGAAACTTGATTGAGCATTTGCGACTGTTGCTCGATCTGTTGCCGATATTGCGCTGCCTCGGAGACATCGCGCAGGATCGCCGTGTAGATCGTCTCACCACCGGTCTTCGTCCTCGAAATGGACGCCTCGATCGGAAATTCTTCACCCGAGGCCCGCAGCGCCATGACGGTTCGCTGAATCCCCCCCATCCGCCGGGACGGAATCGCACCCAGTCCAAACTGCTCAACCAAAGTCCGGTGTAGAGGTCGAAATCGATCGGGAATCAGCAGCTCGATGGAGTGACCGAGTACTTGGTCGGCACGCCATCCAAAAATCGCTTCGGCAGCCGCGTTGAAGAGAATGACGTTCTGCTGCGAATCCAGCGAAATAATGCCGTCCATCGCGGTGTCGAGAATGTTCCGCACCAGAGTCTCAGAACTCAGCAGACGCTCTTCAGCGGAGCTGTTTGTTGTCTCGGCCATCGGTTGTACCTCACGCGGACGAAAGTGACACATTTGTCGCTGCGGCACACTAACCCGAAGTGTAAACGAGGAGATGTATTGCGTTCCTCGCTTACGCTTCGGGTTATTGTCAGCTTCGGCCGCGCGCGAGGTATGACCACTTAAAAAAACACCATCACAAACTGCGGCCAACGAGCGTCAGGCCGCGTTGCCAACCACCAAGCGGCCACTCTACAGCGACGATCCCACCACCTGAAGGAACTCGGAATCCGTTCCCTAGACCGTGAG
Source organism: Schlesneria sp. (assembly GCA_043733345.1). Taxonomy (GTDB): domain Bacteria; phylum Planctomycetota; class Planctomycetia; order Planctomycetales; family Planctomycetaceae; genus Schlesneria. Next base: position 275 of record JAYTGQ010000913.1, on the reverse strand, counting down.
TCCGGTTGTTCTTTCCGGTCGAACAAAACCCTCAAGACTGAGATACAGGAGTGTCAGCGATGATCACACTCAACATCTCCCACAGACCCTGACTCACGATGACTTTGACCGCACCGCAAACAGTCGTGTTGCAGCACCTCGATTTCCTCCTTAGCATCCGTCGCGACTTAGGAAATGGCTCAAAACAACTTCCTCGTTTAACCGCAAGCCAAAGGCGAGCGCGGAGGCGGTACGGAGTTGATACACGGCGTCACCCCTCCGCGCTCGCCTTTGGC
>JAYTGQ010000912.1:0-9187 GCA_043733345.1 Schlesneria sp. | reverse complement strand
TTCTGGAAGTTCCCGACCACCAAAGAAGGGCTAACGCCCGAAGAACCGGGGGGCTGACGCCACCCCGCTCAGAGATTCCTCGGAAGTACGGACGCCCGGAAATCGCCACCACAAATCTTCGCGGCACGCGAAGAAACAAAACGTGAGTAGTACAGAGACTACAGATCAAGCACAGAATGCTGGCAGAAGAATTCTGGGAACACTGATCTGCGCTGATCGATACTGATTTGATTTGCCTGCATCAGTGTCGATCAGCGCAGATCAGTGTTCCCCGATTGCCTTGCTTGAGTTCCGGTCCTGTCTGTGAGGATCGCAGCCAAGACACAAACGAAGCTGATCTGACCCGACGTTTCAACTTTGAGCCTTCCCCATGCTGAGCCGTGTTGCCGATTCCATGTTCTGGTTGAGCCGCTACATCGAGCGGGCCGAGAACATTGCGCGTTTTCTCGATGTCAACATGCACTTAACGCTCGACCTGGGGGAGAGCATCGACCAGCAGTGGTCTCCGCTCGTCGCGACGACCGGCGATCATGAAGTCTTCGCCGAACGCTACGGCCCGGCGACGCGCGAGAGCGCGTGGCAGTTCCTCACGTTTGACCGGGACAACTCCAATTCGATCGTGTCGTGCCTGTATTCGGCGCGCGAGAACGCCCGCACAATTCGAGGCAGCCTGCCGTCCGAGGTGTGGGAAGAGCTGAACAAGTTCTATTTGTTCGTGCGTGGAGCGGCCCTGGCCGAGACGACTGAACGAACCGGAGAATTCCTGAACGAGGTGAAGCGATTCAGCCAGTTGCTGGTTGGCGTCATGGAATCGCTGATGTCGCGGGATGAAGCTTGGCACTTCTCACGGATGGGCCGCAGCATCGAGCGAGCCGACAAAACGTCACGCATCTTGGACGTGAAGTACTTCATCCTGTTGCCGACATCGAGCGAAGTCGGCACGCCACTCGACGTGATTCAGTGGTCGGCGCTGCTCAAATCGACGAGTGCCCTCGAAATGTACCGCCGGGTGCGCGGTCGGATCACGCCCGAGAACGTCGTCGGGTTTCTAATGCTCGATCACGACTTCCCGCGCTCCGTGAAATATTGCCTGCATCGTGTCGAGGAGTCACTGCGCGCGATTACCGGTTCGCCAGCGGGCACGTATCGCTCGTTGGCCGAACGCCGCATCGGTCGGCTCCGCGCCGAGTTCGAGTTCGCTCAACCGGCGGACATCATCCAGATCGGGCTGCACGAGTTCATCGACTCGTTCCAGACGAAGCTCAACGATTTGGATGCGGCGGTGTTTGAAGCCTTCTTCGCCGTGAAGCCGGTGGCGGTCGAAGCGACATCCCCGCCGTCGCAGAGTCAGACGCAGGGTTGATGTAGGATGGACGCCCTCGTCCGTCCGGCTATTTGAAACGACGAAGTGGACGGACGAGGGCGTCCATCCTACTCAATCAGCGCGACATCGACGCTGACGCTCAGTGAGTGGCGGCCGCCGCCGATGAAGACTCCCTTCAGCGGGCAGACATCGCTGTAGTCGCGGCCCCAAGCGACGGTGATATGCTCCAGATTGGGGACGACGTTGTTGGTTGGATCGAGGTCGAGCCAATCGCCGTCACCGAGATAGACCGACAGCCAAGCGTGCGAGGCGTCGGCACCGACGAGACTCGGCTTGCCGGGGGCGGGGCGAGTTCTCAAGTAGCCGCTGACGTAGCGTGCGGCGAGCCCCAACGACCGCAGCGCGGCAATCTGAAGATGAGCGAAGTCCTGACAGACACCTTTCCTCAACCGGAAGACTTCATCGACGGGCGTCGTCACGATGGTTGCGCGCGGGTTGTATTCAAAGTCACGATGAATGCGCGCGGTCAGTTCCGTCACAGCTTCCAGCAACGGGCGACCGGTGAGAAACGACAGACGGGCGTACTCCGCGAGCGGCTTCAGTCCCACGCTGCGCGGCGAATCAAACGTGAACTCGCTCGCCGCCAAGTCTTCGGGAGCCGTCGGCGTTCGCAATGTTTGTGCGAGGCGATCCCAGGCCGGAGTCTGTGCGACGGGCGGCACGACTCGTTCGCACAACGAGACCTCGCTGACCGATGTGACCGTCATCTTGTCGTAGCCCCGATTGAACGAAAACGCCCAGACGTGGTTGCCGAAATAGTCGCGGCGATGATTGAGACTGGTGGGTGAGGGAAGGGCCTCCAGTTGGTGATCTTCCAAGCATTGAAAGGGAGTGTCGCGCGGCTTCAGCCACGCTTCGTTGTGGCAGACGGAAACCGGCTGGTCCCCGTGATAAGTCGTCTCGTGCGTGATGCGGTATTTCATGCTAGTGCCCGGTCGGGTCTCATTTCTTTTTGGCGTTGATGATGGGTGACCGGGGTTGGAGCGTCTTCGCGAAACCCCGGGGCTTCCTTCGCAAAGCCTCAGTCCAGCCCCGGCCACCCAACCCCGTGATAAGTCGCCTCGTGCGTGATGCGGTATTTCATGCGAAGACATCTCCCACGCCCGTGATCTGACGGGGCGTGCCCGAGTGCAACAGGTAACGCAACTGAAGCAAATCGGTCAGCGCCTTGAAGTGACGATCCACATCGGACAGCACCTGCTGGATGTCGTCCAGACCGTTCGCGGCAAGCTGCTGAGGCGTGACCATGCGGACGGCGTGCAGTGCGGCCATCGCCAGTCGCTTCTCTTCAGTCCGCAGCGGGCTGGAGGAATCTTGCGGCAAGGCATCGACGTGATCGGCGATGGCGACCGTTTGAAAGGCCAACGAGCGCGGATTGGTCTCGTCAGTGATGAACAGGTCGAGCACTGCGTTCGGCTGCAAGTTGTCGAGATAGCGCGAACGGTAGGTCATGCGGCAGTCGAGGACTTCGAGCAACGAACGGAGGACCGCGCGGTTTTGAATCTCACCCGCCGACAAGACCGTACGGAGTAGTGAGGCCGTGTCACGACCTCGTTCGATCCGACGGCCCAAGTCGAGAAACCGCCACGCCGGGCCGCGAATCATCCCGTCTTGCAAGAGACCGCTCACCGAAGCCAGGTCCGCGATCAACACGTTGATCCGAGCCAGCAGCTCCGAGGCGTCGGTTCGATCCGACGAACGGCTCTTCTGAAAGTCGGAGCAGGTTTGATGGATGGTCAGCCAGGTGTCGGGCGAGAGCCGGTCGCGAACGAGCGATCCGATCCGCAACATCTCGGCGACGGCAAATCCCAACCCGTTCGACTCACTGACATCGAACACGGCGTGCGGCAGAGCCTGGTCGAGATTCGGCAATTGCGACGAGAACTCTTGCACCGCGAAGCCCGGTTCGAGCTGTCCCTGTTCGACCAGTGACCGGACCAACGTCGGCAGTTCCGCGCTGGCCGTTTCGGGATCGGCGGTGAGTCGCTCGGCGACGGAACGAATCAGTCGCGCCAAGAAATCGACTCGTTCCATTGCCCAGCCGAGCCAGAACAGATCGTCCGCAACGCGACTCGGAAACAAGGCTCCGCTACGCCGCAGGGGCACCGGTTTGTCCGTCGCTTGTAGCAGCGTCACCTGATCGACCGGGCCATCCGACAACACCCACAGGTCTTTGCTACCGGAACCCGCCGAGATCGACAACTCCATCGGATCGGGAGTCAACGCGATCCGAATCAGTCCGCCCGGCATCAGTCGGTAGCCCGGACCATCCGAGACAAGGAATGTTCGCACGGCGGCGTGTCCGCTGCGCAGTTGCCCGTCTGAGCCAAACACCGGGACAGAGGATCGCGTGATTTTTTCTTGAGCCACGAAGGCGTGAGGCTTCTCGGCAATGCGGTTCAGAAGTTGTTCTCGTTCGGCCGACGACAGCCGTTCACCAACGATCTCTTCGCTGCCGCTCGCTTCAAACGCGGGCTTGATGACGAGTTGATCGAGATGTTCGATGACGTACCTGCGCGCCGTGTCATCGCCGCACCACCACGTCGCGATGGAGGCCAGTTGCAGCTCTTCACCCAACAACCCGCGACAGAGCGCGGGAAGAAACGCCATGAAGACCGGGGCTTCGACCAGTCCGCAGCCAGGCATGTTCGCCAGACTGACCGTTCCCTGGCGCAGGGCCTGCAACAATCCGGGGACGCCGTGCAGCGAGTTGCCTCCCAACTCCAGGGGATCGATGCCGCGATCGGTCCCGCGCGACAGGATCACATCGACCGGCAACAGCCCGGCCAGCGTCTTCAAAAACACACGCTCATCGCGCACCGCGAGGTCCGCTCCTTGAGCCAGCGTGTAACCGAGATAGCCCGCCAGATAGACATCTTCAAAGTAGTAGCGGCTGTGCGGGCCGGGGCTGAGCAGCACGATGCGGGGATTGTCCGAACGCTTCCCCGCCAGCTCTTTCAAAGCATTCTGCAACCGCAGGAAAAACGAGGCGAGCCGCTGCACCGGCTGATGGTGCATGAGCTGCGGCACCGTGCGTGACGTGACGATGCGGTTCTCCAGCGCGAAGCCCGCGCCGACGGGAGCATCCGCCCGGTCGGCCATGACGAACCACTGGCCACTCGGCCCGCGAGCCAACTCGGCCGCGTAGACGATCATCGAACTGGTCTTGCGCTCGTGCAGACCGACGAACGAACGCGAGAACCTCGGATGCGCGAAGACCACGCCGGGAGGCAGCATCCCTACCTTGATCGTTCTCTGTGGACCATGAATGTCGTCGATGATCGCTTCGAGCAATCGTGCCCGCTGGTCCAAGCCCAGTTGCAGTCGCGACCACTCGTCCGCGGGCACGATCATCGGAATCAGGTCGAGCTGCCAGAGCCGCTGCTGTGTGTCCTTCTCGCGAAACACATCGAACGTCACGCCGTTGTCGTTGAGAAACCGTTCGGCCTGTGCCGTGCGACGGGCAAACTCGTCGAGCGAATAGCCGTTGAGTCCGTCACGCAAATCGGCCCAATGCGGGCGGAGCGTTCCGGGCGACTCGAACGCCTCGTCAAAGACCGACGCGGGACTGCGATAGGACTTCCAAAGTTCATCAAACGAAGGCGGATTCGGCGGCATCATTTCGTCGTCTGTACGAGCGGAACGATGGGAGCGCACCGTTCGATTCGGGAGTGAGTGTGAGTGGAAATGGGTTTGATGTTTTTCGTTTCACCGCGCGGCGGTTCCTGAGATTTCTGAGCGGGGTGGCGTCAGCCCCCTGGTTCTTGTCTTGGGCGTAAGCCCTGTCTTGAAGAACCGGGGGGCTGACGCCGCCCCGCTCAGAAATGTGTCATCTTGGGCCACCGCAGGTAAAAACGAGCAACTCGCGACCGCTGGCATTCAACGCCGGGGCGGACGCAAATCGAGCGTACACGGAAAGTCGGGCGACGGCCATTCGTTCACGACGGTGATTGTCCCGCCGGTGTGACCCAGCTTGAGGAAGCGACCGGCTCGACGGCTTTCGGCTTCGAGCGTGTTGATCGGATAGACGGCGGGGTTCAAGCCGCCGGGATGGCCGACGTGATATTGGCAGCCTCCCAACGAACGTCGTTGCCACAGATCGACGAGATCCACCACGAGCGGAGCGTGAACCGGGATCGTCGGATGCAGACAGCTCGGTGGCTGCCACGCGCGGTAACGAACTCCGGCCACGTATTCGCCGGATGTGCCCGTCGCTTGCAACGGCACCTTGCGACCATTGCAGGTGACGGCGAAGCGACTCGCGTCGAAGCCGGTCACTTTCACTTCCACTCGCTCGACCGACGAATCGACGTACCGCGCGGTGCCGCCCGCTCCTGGCTCTTCACCGAGGACATACCACGGCTCGATGGCCTGTCGCAGCGTGAGCGTGATGCCGTCGCGAGCGATCTCGCCAATCGGCGGGCAGCGGAATTCCCAATGCGGTGCGAACCAGTCGTCTCGAAACACGAAGCCCGCCTGTTTCAGATCGCGCAGCACGTCGCGCAGGTCGGCGGCGAGATAATGCGGCAGCATGAAGCGGTCGTGCAGCGCCGTTCCCCAGCGAGCCAACGGCTGGCGATAAGGCTCATCCCAGAACCACGCCACGAACGCGCGCACGAGCAACTGCTGTGTGAGACTCATCCGTGCGTGCGGCGGCATCTCGAACGCGCGGAACTCCAGCAGCCCGAGCCGTCCGTTTGCGTGATCGGGCGAGTACAGCTTGTCGATGCAGAACTCGGCCCGATGCGTGTTGCCGGTGATGTCCACGAGCAAATGGCGGAAGACCCGATCGACCAACCACGGCGGGACCGGTCCTTCCTGCGGGAGTTGCTCGAACGCCAGTTCCAATTCATAGAGCGCGTCGCGGCGGCCTTCATCGACGCGCGGAGCCTGACACGTTGGCCCGATGAACTGCCCCGAAAAGATGTACGACAGGGCAGGGTGGTTGTTCCAATACGTGACCAAGCTCCGCAGCAGATCGGGCCGGCGCAGGAACGGACTGTCGGCGGGAGTCGGTCCCCCCAGCACGATGTGATTGCCGCCCCCGGTCCCCGAATGTTTGCCGTCGAGCTGGAATTTTTCTGTTCCGAGTCGAGTCAGTCGTGCCTCGTCATAGACACCGGTCGTGATCTCCTTCAGCTCGTCCCACGATCCCGCTGGATGCACGTTGACTTCGATCACGCCGGGGTCGGGAGTCACCTTCATCACTTGAATGCGATGATCGGGCGGAGGGAGATAGCCCTCCAACACCACCGGCTGCTGCATCGCTTCGGCGGTCGCTTCGACCACGGCGATCAACTCCAAATAATCGTCGAGCGACTCGACCGGCGGCATGAAGACATGCAGCCGACCGTCGCGCGGTTCGATGCACATCGCGGTGCGGACGACATCCGAGACGGCACCGCGAGGCAGGCCGTTCGAGAGAGAGGGGTCAGGCACCGCAGAATTCCGAATTGGCGGAACGTTGCGTTTGTCGTCGAGGAAATCGAAATCCGCCAATTCGGAATTCTGCGGTGCCTGACCCCGGTCGGACGAGGCTCGACCACGTCCCTGTTCCGTGATCGTGACTTGGTCGTATTCAAACTGCCGACCGCGAGTCTCTCGTCGCAGCTCGGTGTACGCAGGAAGAGGCTGTCGCTCGGCGAGTGGATCGACGGAATAGAGCAGCCGCGCACTGGCCGGGCCGCCAACGGGCAGTGAGTCCAACGGCAGTCGCAGCCCGATCGGCGAATCGCCGGGCAACAGGAAGAGCCGCTCGGCGCGCAGCGGCCACGCGCTGCTGGTCCATCCGGCGCGGGTCTGCCACCACGCGCGCGTCAGCGGCAAGACAAAGCCCGCCTTACGAGTTGGTCCCTGCTCGACGATGCGCGCCAAACGGCGGCGGTCTTCGTCCGCATCGAGATCAAACTTGCGAGCATCCACATCGACCGGCAGCTTGTGTTCCTGCTCGACCGTTTTCCAAACGTCCTCGTAGGCCGATTGAATCCAACGCGGCTCGACCTGCAACCGCCGAGCAACCTCGGTCAGAAACAACCCCGCGCGATCAATGGTCGCTTCGTAGGAAGGGCACTCCTGCCCGTCCTTCTGGTCCCCTCGCCCCGGCTTTGCGGGGAGAGGGTTAGGGTGAGGGGTCTTCTTCTCCAACTCATTGTCCGACTGGGGACGGGCAGAAGTGCCCGTCCTACAAGGTTGCTCGCCCCCACCAAGCCATTTCGAGTTCGACCAGATCGGCTGTCCGTCCTTCCGCCACAAACAGGTGTAAGCCCAGCGCGGCAACGACTCGCCCGGATACCATTTTCCTTGGCCGAAGTGGAGCAAGCCCCCCGGACCGAATCGTGTCCTCAGTCGATGGATTAACTCGACGGAAAGCTGCTGCTTGTGGAGGCCAACCGCTCCGGTGTTCCACTCGGGGCTTTCCATGTCGTCGATGGAAACGAACGTTGGCTCGCCCCCCATCGTCAATCGCACGTCACCTCGTTGCAGTCGCTCATCCACAACGTGTCCGAGCCGGTCGATCTCGTTCCACTGTTCGTCGGTGTACGGCTTCGTCACGCGCGGGTCTTCGTGCGCGCGAGTGACCGTCATCTCGAACCCGAACTCGACCTCGCACTCATCGACGCAGCCGCTGATCGGAGCCGCCGTCTGCGGAGCCGGTGTCGCGGCGAGAGGAATGTGACCTTCGCCCGTGAGCAATCCCGACGTAGGGTCCAACCCAATCCAACCGGCTCCGGGAAGAAACACCTCGGCCCACGCATGGAGATCGGTGAAGTCCTGCGTTGCTCCCGCCGCCCCTTCGAGCGGCTTGAGGTCGGGCGTCAGTTGAATCAGATACCCCGACACAAACCGCGCCGCGAGACCGAAGCTGCGCAGCACCTGCACCAGCAACCACGCCGAATCGCGACACGAACCCGATCCCTGCGCGAGCGTTTCCTCCGGACTCTGCACGCCCGGCTCTAACCGGATCAGATAGCTCACATCGCGTTGCAACTTCAAATTCAGATCGACCAGAAAATCGACGGTCTTACGCGGTCCAACGTTGATGCTCCGCAGATACTTCGCCAACAACGGCCCGACGGGAAGCTGCTCCAAGAACGGCACGAGGTCACTCGCCAATTCCGGCGCGTACTCGAACGGAAACTGCTCGGCGGCCGGTTCGATGAAAAAGTCGAACGGGTTGATGACGGTCATCTCGGCCAGCAAATCCACCGCGACGCGAAACGTGCGTGTCGGCTTCAAGAACATCAGCCGCGCGACATAATTCCCATGCGGATCCTGCTGCCAATTGAGATAGTGTTCCGGCGGCTCGATCTTCAACGAATAGCTCGGTATCGGCGTCCGACAATGCGGAGCCGGCCGTAACCGCACTTCCTGCGGACCCAAGTTGATCAGCTTGTCATAGCGGTACTCAGTGACATGCCGGAGCGCAACGCGAATAGTCATTGAGTGCCGTGCTCCACAGTGTTCCACGAGTTCTGATTGGGTGACATCAACAGACGCCAACAGGCGCAATGCGATCTTCCAAAGCCCAACGCAACTCCCGCGCCGTGGGGCGGTTTCATCGCACTGACCTGACATTCGCGGGGAATTGTCCGCTGAGAACGATTCACGCCCTCGCACATCGCACGGTTCGCGCGCGAGGCATGGCCAACTTTCAGGCAATCGCGACGCACGATCCATCCCGGTCAGATCGCCCCCATCTCAGTTTTACCTCACGCGGCCGAGATTGACGCCGCGTCGTTTAACCGCGTGGGCAACGCCCCGCGCGTCAGGCGACGTGGAATCGTGTTTCGCCGCACGACGCGC
>JAYTGQ010000911.1:0-1043 GCA_043733345.1 Schlesneria sp. | reverse complement strand
AATTTCGGCAGAGCCGATTTGGCAAAATGATGAAGCACAGAATCATCCAGGCGGTCGGTCTCCGTGCGAGCCTCTTCCCTGATTTTGTGCTTCATCATTTTGCCATTCCTGTTCTGGCTTCGCTGGGTTGCGGACAAAGTCCGCGCTGGGTTTTTCGTGGTAAATCATCCGGGCTAAGCTTTGCCATCCCCGCAAGACTCAGGATCGTTCGTCTCACGGTTGAGTCAGTTCCAAAATGACACTCGCGTCCGTCTCCACTTGTTGCCGTTCTGTCAGTGCGGCCTGAGCCGCATCGCCGCCGAGCTTTCTCAACGCCCAAACAACGGCTCCGCGCACGAGGGGCGAGGCATCTGTAAGGCTCTCGATCAAGCGTGGAATCGCGGATGAGTCGCCACGATTCCCCAGCACGATCGCCGCGTTGCGCCGCAGCCCGTCGAAGCCCGGTCGCGCGAGCGGCGAATGATCGAAGCGCGCGTCGAACTGCGCGCGCGTCATCCTTAGCAGCGCGATCGCGTCGATCGAGTTCAAGTCGGGCTGAGGCTGAAACGCAGGCTCAGCACTGCTTGGCGACTTGCGGTTCCACGGGCAGACCTCTTGGCAGAGATCGCAGCCAAACAGCCACTCGCCCACGCCGTCACGCAGTGCGAGCGGGATCGAGGTCTTGAGTTCAATCGTCAGGTACGAGATGCACTTTCGCGCGTCGAGAACGTACGGTGCGGGAAACGCCTGCGTCGGGCAGACATCCAGGCACCGCGTACAGGTTCCGCAGTGCGAGGTCTCGTGTGGCGCGTCGGCGTCCAGTTCGAGGTCCGTCAACAGGCCCGCGAGCAGCAGCCAACTTCCCGCACGCTTGTGAATGAGCATCGTGTTCTTGCCGAACCAGCCGAGTCCGGCCAGCCGCGCGAAGTCGCGTTCCAACAGTGGAGCCGTATCGACGACGCCGCGCGTGGTGCAACCGGGACGCTGCTCGTGCAAGAAGTCGCTCAGTTGCCGGAGCCGTTCGCGCAGCAAGTCGTGATAGTCCGCCGTCCCCCACGCATACC
>JAYTGQ010000910.1:0-1044 GCA_043733345.1 Schlesneria sp. | reverse complement strand
CGATCTTTATTGTCCTCACGTGTGATTCCAATCATTCTCGTCACGTGGCTCGTTCATATCGCGGATGTCGGAAGCAACGTCAACCCAAACATCATAGCGCCCGAATTCATTCATCGAGATTCGCGGAAGCTTTCGGCGGAACAAGGGTGCTAGCTCTTCGGCCAACGCGCGCAAATTTCGATGGCCGTGCCGCCGGGATCGCGGAAAAATACGGCGGGATATGCGACGAAATCGTCGTTGACCTCGATCTCGCGCGCGCCGAGCTCCCTCACCCGTTCGCGCAATCGCTCGACGTCGGCAACCGTCGCGACGCGGAAGGCGATGCGCGTCGCCGTCGCCTCCATCGTGCGGTCTTCGATGAATCCGATAAAGTGTTCGGATTCGCCCGGCACGAGTGTTTCGTGGTACTCGACCGTGTTGTAGGGACGCTCCTCGGTCGGGGCATGCCAGTCTCCGTCTTTATTTTCGTGAACGGCTGGCGCATAGTAGCTAATTACTTGAGGGAACAAAGATCTTGGCTAAGGAGGTCGCGTTTCAATTTGCCGAGCGCGGGATGTGCGTGCCGCCCGCACGCAGGACTCATGTTTGAGGGTCATGTTCGAGCGTGATTACAGTTTCGCTATTGCCATAAGGCACATCGTAATGCTCAACATCGGTAGCGTTGGTCGGGCCCGCCGTCATTGTCTTGCTTGTCATCAAGCTGATCCGATGTCGGCGTGACGGTAACACATTTCACAATCATCGATTCGTGGGAATACCTCGGTGATGCGGACTCGAATTTCGAACAGTTTCTATTTTTCCAGCCATGGAGCGGGGTGGAGTACGTGAAGCCTAAGGTCGAAGAACAATTCGAGATTCGTAATTTCATAACGGGGAGAGTTAATACGTTACCTAAACGACACGAATGGATTCAAGTCATGAAGGATGGGCCGATAGATGAGCTCTTGCGTGTGGCCGTCGAGCGTCCGGTTCTCGATCAGCTCGAGATCAAAGTCGGATGCGCCTTGGAAGATCGGCTTCTCCCCCGTGTGACCAGTAATAACT
>JAYTGQ010000909.1:0-9225 GCA_043733345.1 Schlesneria sp. | reverse complement strand
CCAGGCCCTAGAAGAGAATCTTCTGAGCCACCGACACCAGGCCGAACGAACACCCTCGTTCACCCCGGCTTGCTGACAGGAACTGCGTCCCCGTCAACGTGGCAAAGTCGCTTGCAAACAACTTCACCGCTTTCCCTGCGCAGGAAACTCACAACGAGCGATTGGAAAACCGCCGCTCGATAACAGACTTTGAACGGCCTTCAGCAGAAACTAAAAGCCGCCAAGGGAGTGAAGAAAAGCGGCTGGCGATGAGTCAGTAGGCCGACTCGCATCGGTGCGTTCACGAACCGAATGCTCCGCGTTTCTTCTCAAGCAAAACTGATGGGCCGGAGAGTACGTTCCGGCAGACTGCACGACTGAACTGGCGTAAGACCGTGTGGCGGGTAGGCTGCTTGGATCGGCCCAGACACCGCGAATCAACGGAACACTCAGTTAGCAGCGGCCGTGCCGGGACGTTGCCGATCAGCAACACGCGGGCACCGATCCTCGCCGCGCACAACGCGCAATCGGGACGCAACTCGTTCATTCACAAGGCAATCGCGCGAGGGCGCAGTTCAGCGCACCATCGCAAAAAAATAGCGATGACGCACAGAGACCCCTGCGGACACGTTGCGTTTCGTGAACGTCACGTCAATGTCACTCGAACCGTTTGTCCGAGGACTGAATCAACTGCCTATCGAGACTAGGAAAATCCTTGCTGAATCGCGTTGCGTAAAGCAAAGCTAGTAAAAAGCTTTGCGCTGATTGCGTCGAAAAGTCCGACACAACATTCCAAGAGGAATGCAATCACCGCGCCGGTTGAGCTGATCGTCTCGATTAATTCTGAAATCAGGAATGCTTCTGGTAACTGGATTACCGAGGTCGCAGCGATCATCTCCGACAGTGACGAGTGAACGCTTCCTGTGTGTCCCACCAATCATGCAAGCGATGCACGTCTGTCACTGGCTCTGCGGCTTGTGACGATTGCGGTCAGGCTATTGCCTGTCACCCTCCGGGCTAGCGAACAAGTCCTGAAGCGAGCGGCAGAAGTTGTCCAACCGGTAATTGAAGCCTGACGCGCAAGCGAAGATTCGGATGTCGAACGTCCTTCGCTTGCGCGTCAGGCTTCGAGGGGGACGCTTGTGCTTGCCGTTAGCATTAGCACTCATTCCAACGATCAACCGGAAGAAGTCACCTGCTGCTGCAAAGGAGACGCGAGCGTTGCCACTCGTCTCGACGAACACTAGGAGAACGGCAGGAGTTATCTTGCGCGGAAGTGCCCCGGACGCTCTGAAGCGTCCGGGGCACTGGGCGCGGTGAGTGGGTAAGCTTTTCTTGCCGCTCGTCTTGCGACAGCGGACGGGCCTTGTTGCTTTTGATTGGACTCGGGGATACCCTTCGCCCGCAGCAGCCAGGCTCGTTTGGCTGCGAACGATTCACTGAATGGGAGACTGAGAAAATGGCTCTGACATTGACTGAAAAAGCGGCTGGAGAAATCAAGCGCGTCATGGGTGAACAGAAGTTGCCCGAGTCCTCTGTATTGCGAATTGGTGTCGCGGCAGGAGGCTGTAGTGGCTTTCAGTATTCGTTGGGATTCGACACCACGACCGATGCCACCAAAGACCATGTGAGTGACCAGCATGGGATCAAGGTGGCCGTGGACAAGAAGAGTTCACTGTATCTCGACGGAACGACGCTCGATTTCATGGACGAGTTGCATCAGCGCGGCTTCAAGTTCAACAACCCGAACGTGGTGAAGAGTTGCGGATGCGGAAGCAGCTTCTCGGCCTAGTGATCGATTGCCTGCAAAGACTTGCGAATCAGCCCGGCTTGGGTTCAAGTCGGGCTTTATTTTTGTGGGAGTGTTCGCCACACATCGGCGTTAATAATCTCGAAGTCCGGCTTATACTTCGCGCGGTTGAGGCTGACACATTTGTCGCTGCGGCACACTCACCCGAAGTGTCAACGAGGAGGTGTGTGGCATTCCTCGCTTACGCTTCGGGTTGGTGTCAGCCTCGACCGCGCGAGGGATATCGGAAAGTCGAGCCTGCTCTTGCCTGTGCGTTATTCCGAACGGCAATCCAGCTATACCTCGCGCGGTCAGTAATGAGGTTTCCGAGCGGGGCGGCGTAAGCCCCCCAGTTCTTCAAAAGCGGGCTTACGCCCAAGAACCGGGGGGCTTACGCCGCCCCGCTCGGAAACTCTCACTTTGTGCCGCGTGAGGTATAACGAAGCGACACCGGACTTCAGAATCAATTTGTGTTTGAACAAGGGATGACTGCCATGAGTTTGCAGGGAAAGAACGTTCTCGTCACCGGTGCTTCACGCGGGATCGGCCGTGGCTGTGCCGAGGAACTTGGCTTGGCGGGAGCCAACGTCGCCATCAATTACCACTCGCGGCAGGTTGAGGCAGAGGAAGTGGCTGAGATCGTGCGCGGGGCTGGTGGCCGAGCAATCACCCTTCAAGGCGATGTCTCCAGTCGCGAGCGGGTTGAAGAAATGGTGGCTCAAACGGCGGCAGAATTCGGCAGCCTCGACCTGTTTGTTTCCAATGCGGTCTACAGTGATCGGCAATTGATGATTGAAGCCGATCTCGACGGCTTTCGCCGCACGATCGATGTCGGAATGTGGGGCGCGTTCTACGGAGTGCGCGCCGCGGCGTTGCAGATGGTCAAGCAGGGGAAAGGTGGCTCGATCGTCGTCATCAGTTCGCCGCACGCCGTCATCCCGATCCCGACGGCGATGGCTTACAACATGGCCAAAGCGGCGATTGATCACATGGCTCGTACCGCCGCGATTGAACTCGCGCCACACCGCATTCGAGTTAACATTGTCCACCCCGGCTGGATCGACACACCCGGCGAGCGAAAGTTTTTCTCCGAAGACCAACTCGCAGCGGGAGCTGAGAAGCTTCCGTGGAAGCGATTAGGCCGACCGAACGAAGTTGGCAAGTCGGTCGCGTACCTTCTGAGTGACGATGCCGACTATGTGACGGGCAGCACGTTGACCATTGATGGCGGCGTGAGCTTGCCGTGGTGGTCCGGTCGGTCAGACGGACAGCCGTGATCGGGGACCAGCGCCGTCTCGCGTTCTCTGGCATATGGCAGACGGGTGAGGATGGCGCATTTCGCACTCACCCGAAGCGTAAGGTGTTGTGCATTTTTTAAGTTCCGAGAGTTTTTGGGAGCAATCACCGAGGTTAGAAACGCAGAGAGCGCAGAGGACGCAGAGGACGCGGAGATTTGAAGTTCATCGGGACAGTGTTTCTCGCTTTCTCTGCGGTCTCCGCGCCCTCTGCGTTTCTGAAGTCTTGTGCATTTTTTACTTCCGAGAGTCTGTGACAGTGATCGTGTGGTCCAACGTAGTAATCTCGGAATTCAATTCTGCACAGCCCCTAAGCGAGGAGGCACCTCACGTCCTCGCTTTCGCTTCGGGTTGGTGTCAGTTTCGGCCGCGATTGGAACAACAGGCTTTCACTGAACACGCGGCTCGCACACGGCTTGATACGCAGCCAGTGCATCACGGTTGGCGGCCACATCATGCACGCGAACAAGATCGACGTGTTGTCGAGCCAGCGCCAATGTGACTCCGACCGTACCGAAGAGACGTTCATCAACCTCACGCTGGATGAGCTTCTTGAGGAATCGCTTGCGGGAATGGCCGATCAGAACCGGGCGCCCCAACGCTCGGAAGGCGGCGATGTTCGACAGAATCTCCAGATTGTGTTGGGCCGTCTTGCCGAAGCCGATTCCGGGATCGAGCACGATACGTTCGGGATCAATTCCCGCCTGAGCGAGCGTCGAAAGTCGCTCGGCGAAGTAGTCACAAATCTCAGCCACGACATCGTCGTAGTGCGGCTCGATCTGCATCGTTCGGGGAGTCCCTTGAATGTGCATGACCGACACCCCGCAGCGTGACTCACGGCAGACCTCGATCATGTCGGGATCGAACAACAGGCCGGAGACATCGTTGACGATGCAGGCTCCTGCACGCAATGCCTGCCGCGCGACTTCCGCCTTCGACGTATCGACCGAAATCGGAACCGTCGTGGCTTGAGAGAGCTGCTGAATCACGGGGATCACACGCTGAAGCTCTTCTTCCAGCGGCACTTCGTCGGCCCCCGGTCGAGTCGACTCCCCACCCACATCGAGGATGTCTGCTCCCTCGGCTGCCAGTTTCAGAGCCTGATCCACCGCCGCCTGCCGCGCCAGAAAATGCCCGCCATCCGAGAAACTATCCGGCGTGACATTGACGATTCCCATGATGAGCGGCGTATGCCCCAGCTCACGACGGAAACCTTCAAACGCCCAGAAACGAGTTTGCGAGTGGTCTTTCAGGGCCAATGAAACGTCCTTCAGAAGTCGGCCAGCCGCCCCCGGCTCATGTGTCGCGCTACTTTGGACGTGCCGCTATTTGGCCGCTTTGGAACAAAACAGCACTGGGAAGCGTGGCTTCCCAGTCGCGTTGCTTCTAGCCCGGATGATTCATGGGGAACCACGAAATACTCGAAAGGGACGAAAATGAAGAGAGTTGTGGTGAGAGCCTCTTGGGACAGCGTACAGCGTGCCCTTGCGGTCACTGGGGATCAGAACTCTCGGCTCTTCTTCACTTTCGTGTTTTCGTACTACTCACGTTTTGTTTCTTCGCGGGGCGCGAAGATTTTGAACAGAAGCAAACGAAGGGAACGAAGGGAACGAAGGGAACGAAGGGCAGACGGGGCAATCGCCGTTGGTTGTCATCGCCCAAGCCTCGCGCTCAAGATCTCTTTTCTTCGTTCCCTTCGTTTCCTTCTGTTCAATTGGGTTGCGGCCAGCGGCCGCGCTGGGTTCTTCGTGGTGAATCATCCGGGCTAGGAGGACTCCGAAGAGTGGCACCTGTTCATCTCAACGACACATCTCGTCGAGTGAGGAGAGCAGGTTCAGCGTACTCAGTTGCAGCGCTTCTTGAATTCGCCGGTGACGGTGTCGATTTCAATCTTGTCGCCGATTTCGACGAAGGCAGAGACTTGGAGTTCGTGCTTGGTGTCCTTCAGGACCGCCGTCTTGGTGATCTTGCCCGAGGTGTCGCCGCGCGTGGCCGGTTCGGTGTATTCGATCTCGCGAACGATGACCTTCGGCAGGACCACGGAGATGGGGCGGCCTTCGTAGAACGTCACTTCGCAGACATCCGTCATGTCGTTGCAGAAGTATTTTTCGAGGTCCGCGAGGGTCTCGGCTTCGATCTCGTACTCGGCGTATTCCGAATCCACGAAGACGTGCATCGGCGGGGCGAAGTAGGAATAGGTGCAATCCTTCTTGTCGAGCATCACCCCTTCCATCTTTTCGTCGGACTTGAAGATCAGTTCCGAAATGCGGCCGGTGAACAGGTTCTTGGCACGAACTTTCACCACGGCTTGGTTGCGGCCCGACTTGTTGTAGACCGCCTTCAGCACCACGACGGGCGCGTTCTCAACCATGATGACGTTGCCCGATTGAATGTCGCCGGCGATCTTCACACTCATAACTCTGTTCCCATCCTGCCTGTCGAAGTAAAGAAGTCGCATCGGCCGACTGGGGCCAAGATGCGCGGCAACGTGCGGAGGCGGGGCTGCCTCATTTTTCCTGCACGAAGCGGGCGAGATTGTTGGCCAGATCACTCTGCTGGTCAAGCAGGTTGGCCCAGAGTTTGCCGTGCCGCTGAATCGCGGTTCGATTTGCGATGAAACTCTGCCAGGCCACGGCCATGTTCTCGATGTCGTTGCCATCGGGATCATTCCACGCGCGCCAGCAGCACCGCACTGCGTCCGATGCTGAACCCAAGTCATCGCATTCGCAGGGCAATCGCCTTGTTAGGTCTGCGAAATCTGTAGGGTGGGACCAGCGGCGCTTCGCCGCGCCGGCCCACCATGTTTTCTCGACGTTTACCAATGGTGGGCCGGCGCTCGAAGCGAGCTGGTCCCACCCTACGTTGGAAGCCTTGTCGCATTCACCGAGGTATCGCGTCAGGAACGCATTCAGTTTGATGAGATGAGTCCCTTCCGTCTGAGGATAGATTTGCCACACGAAGGGCTGCTCAGCCCATTGCGCACGGACGAACGAGTCCTCGCCGCGCACGAAGTTCACGTCGCAGGACCAGAGCAAGCGGTCGTAGTTGGGCTGAGATAGAAATGGCAGAGCCTGCACGGTAAGTGACCCGCGACAAAGTTGCGTCCCCGGCAGAAGTGCGGTTCCAGACCAATGGGCAATCTGTTCCGTGGCCGCACCGGGCGCGGCCAACACGCGCACGGCGGTTGGCCCGGCGGTCCAACATTGAAGTAGCTCTGGGAGCGCCGGGTTGTCGTAACAAAACAGGGAAACACGCAGCTCGTCGTCCGTTCGTGGAGCAACATTCACACTGCGCCAGAACTCCGCTTGAGCCGCGAGATCGAACGCGGCTCGGTCGGATCGCAGGTCACGTTCCCGCAGCAGTCCACCCGTCTTGAGAGTGAAGCCGGGGAAGAAAAACGTTTTCTTGAGCGGCCATCTCGGGTGAGGCGATGTCAGCAGATGGCAATCATCCACCCAGCCTTCCGCACTGAGGTATTCCAAGTTGATCCAGACGGGAGCCACAATTCGTCGAGCCATCGCCGCGACATAAGTTGCCGGGAGTTCACATGCGAAGGCTTCGACAACCACGTCGGCCACATCGGCGTCCGCATCATCCACTGCGGGAAAGTCCGACGGCCAGCGACGAATCTCAATCGAGTCCATGTGCTGCACGGCGGCATCGATCGAAATGGAAGGACACAGGCACGCGAAGCTCTCCAGCTTGTCGATCCACAGCCGGACACGGGCCTCATGTTCGTCAGCCAATTGCCGAGCCAGCCGCCAACACGTACCGATGTCCCCATAGTTATCGACCACCGCACTGAAGATGTCCCAACGCCGCATGTTCTTCCCGATTGTTGAGAGCCTTCAGAGCAGCGCCTGCTCCAAACGCCAGGTGTCGAGCATCAGGTCGGACTTCAGTTTTGCATAGGCCGCAGTGCGATAGGCGTCGCCATCGGGATCGGGAATCTTGCGACGGATGGCTCGCAACAGGAGGTTCTTCGGTGTGTGTTCGAGGTCGATGAATTCGAGTATCTGCGTCTTGTAGCCGCGCACTTCGAGCAGCTTGGCGCGCAGAGCGTCTGTCGCGAGCGACGCGAATCGGTCACGCAGGATTCCGAAGCCGGTGATTCCCGGCAGCAGGTCTCGACTCAGCGATCCGTTCAGTTCGTGCTGGCAGCAGGGAACGGCGAGGATCGCATCGGACTGCCAGCGAATCGCGGCGGCGAGGGCGTCGTCGGTCGCGGTGTCGCAGGCGTGGAGCGACACCGTCAGATGCACGGCTCCCGACGGTTCAAAGCTGGCGGGTTGGAAGGACTCGATCCGCCCGACTTCAAACCGCAGCCCTTCACACCGGAGCTTCTTCGCGATCTGAGTGCAATCGACGATCACGTCCTCTTTCAGATCGAGGCCCACGATGGAGACCTTTCGGTTACGGATCGTCGTCAGCAAGTAATGTAGTGCGAACGTGAGGTAGCTCTTCCCGCAGCCAAAATCGACGACGTTCAAGGTCCCTTCGGCAGGCAGGTATTGCAGGATGTCATCGACGAATTCGAGGTAGCGGTTGATCTGGCGAAACTTGTGGTACATCGCCGGTCGAACCTTGCCGTCGGGAAGCATCACGCCGACTTCCGTCAGAAACGGGCAGGGCTTGCCGACGGGAATCAAATAATTTTTCTCGCGGTTATGATCGGCGACCGGCTGAGGCGCGAGTGACGACGGTGCGCGCTTCACACGAAGCGGACCGCGCGGCTTCTTTCTGAGAGTGAAGTCGGCTTCGGCCGTGAAGAGGTGCGCGTCACCGAAGGTCTCACCGAACAGGGACTTCGCCCGCAATCGCAACTGATCGGCGGACAAGTTCTCGTGCGTCTCCTGTGGCCCAACACGGGCCGACCACTGGTAGGCGGTCTCACCACTGATCTCGATCGGCCGCACTGTCACCTTGGCCGCGTTCCCTTTCGTCGCCTGAAGCGGTTGGCTCAGGATGAGGCGTTGAAACGTGTTGCCGTTCAGGGATTGAGCGAGCAGTGAAACGAGTGAGTCCATCGTGCGGGAGCGTCCAAAAAGGGAACCTGTGATTCGCGGGGGACGGTTTGTACGATGCCGCCCCCATGATCGAAAGCCCGGAGTCAGGAGTCAGCGACCGATGTCAGAAGGTAGTCCCTCCTCAAAGCAATCGGAGGGGTTCACAGTGCGTCCCGCGATGGAGACCGATGTCGAGGCACTCGGCTCGTTCATCGCGCCGTTTGTCGAACGCGGACGGCTGCTGCCGCGAACTCATGACGAACTGGAAGACCTCACCGTGGACGGGTTCATCGCCGAGTCAGACGGTCAGATCGTGGGCTTCGCCGCATTGGAGATTTACTCATCCAAGCTGGCCGAATTGAGAAGCCTAGCTGTCTCGCCCGATCAGCAGGGACGTGGGATCGGCAAAGCCTTGGTGACGGCCTGCGTGGAGCGTGCGCGACAACGTCATGTGTTTGAAGTGATGGCGATCACGTCGTCCGATGAGTTCTTCCAACGCTGCGGCTTCGACTTCACACTGCCCGGCGAAAAGAAAGCGGTCTTCTTGCAAACGCGCGAGACGTATTGAAGTCCGATTCGCAGAGGGCGACACACACCAACCCGCAGCGTGAGCAAGGATGTCGCTAGACTTCGCCCTCGCTCACGCTGCGGGTTGGTGTGCGCCGTTCATACTTCGTTCAACGCCGTTTTGAGACATCGCAGGAACGTCTCGATGTCGGCCTCGGTGTTGTAGCCGTGAACGGCGACTCGCAGGCGACCGGCGTGCGACATGATATGAATGCGGTCGGCTTTCAGACGCTGCGCGAGAGCATCGGCCTTCGGATGCCGAAACGCGAAGATGCCCGCCAGTGCCGAGTCATCGCGCGGCGCGAGCAACTCCACGGGGAGCTTGGCCACGCCTTCAAGACATGCGAGCGTCAACGGGCGAGCCACGCGGTCGATGGCCTCCACTCCGACACTTCGCAGGGATTGGAGCGCGGCGCGAATCGCATAGATCGCCGGGAAGTTCGGCATCCCAACCGCGAAGCCCGCCGCACCGGGGCGGCTGACCGCCTGTTCAAACCGGTTCGCTCCGAAGGCGTCTTCGAGGTGCAGCCACCCACCCGCTGGGACGGTCCAATCGCTAGCGCGCGCCGAGGGGACTCCGACCAAGCCA
>JAYTGQ010000908.1:0-1051 GCA_043733345.1 Schlesneria sp. | reverse complement strand
GCGGTGCCCTAGTCCCGACGTAGGCGTCCGGACTACGGCACCGCTCCACCTAGCGACTTCCTTCCTTCCACCACGGTGACTCATGGCGAAATGCGATCAAGGCTACATGTGCGAAGTCTGCGGCGATGAAGTTGAGGACATCACTGGCAGTGACCTCTATCTGCGCTACGTTCTCGGTGAGGTCGAAGCGCGTCAGTTGATGACGGCTCCCGAGCGGCATCTGCGCTGCAATCCGGTCACGTCGCAGTTCATCGTTGTTCCCGAGTTCGAGCCGGTCGTTGTGGACGGACCGTTCGACAAACGATTGCTCGACCCGCAAGATGTCGCGCGGCGCGAAGCACTCGTCACTCGCGCGTGGCAGCGCCTGCAAGTGGTTCGACAACTCGGGCTGCCGATCAGCGATTACCCGCTGTCGCGCGAGGACGCAGCGGGATCGTGACGGCGGTTCCAACAGTTCCTTTGAAACAAAACGTACCCTGCCGAGCCTCGTTTCCGAGTTCATTCCTCATGCTCTGGCCCGAACACACTGTGACGCAGGAGCTGCTGGCTGAGGCCGGGCGAGGCGAAGGGACGGCCGTCAACAAACTGCTCGAACGGCATCGGGCTGCGCTACGCAAGCTGATCCAGTTGAGACTCGACCGCCAAGTGGCGCGGCGCGTGGACGCGAGTGACATCGTGCAGGACGTGCTGCTCGAAGCGAACGGACGGTTGCGCGAATACCTCGACGATCCCAAGATGCCGTTCCATTTGTGGCTGCGGCATCTGGCGAAGGACCGCATCATCGACATGCACCGGCGACATCGCGGTGCGCAGCGTCGCAGCCTCGACCGCGAACGGTCGCTCGCGTCGCCTCAATTCGGCGATCAATCGTCCTTCGATCTGGCGAGCCAACTTGTCGGGAGTGAACTCACGCCCGCTGCGTCCGCGATTCGACACGAGCTGCAAGCGCGGTTCCTCGTCGCCATCGAACAGCTCGACGACGACGATCGCGAGATCGTCTTGATGCGGCACTTCGAGCAGCTCGGCAACAGCGAAGCGGCAACGGCCCTCG
>JAYTGQ010000907.1:0-3405 GCA_043733345.1 Schlesneria sp. | reverse complement strand
TCTTCAGCGGGAGCGACTTCGACGGCGACCGGATTTCGGTCGGCCTTGCGAGCCGCAGGAGGTGCTGCAAGTACGGAGGCCATGTGCAGGAAACCTTCTGTTACGGAGGGCAGGATGAACGAATGGAGACTCGCCCCGAAATGAGGGGCGATGTGAGTGAGACTCGGAGGACAATCCCATCCCAAAGTCGGGCGGCATGGTAGCAGGCGATTGCGGCTCTGCACAGACTGCGCCAGCACCAGCAATCACCGCTGATGAGTATGGTAGGGCGCGTCCGTCATCGCCAAATCCGATGGCAGCACGAACCTCGATTCGCCAAGGCCACCGCGCGAGTAGCCGGTTGAATAACCCTGTAGGACAGGCACTCTTGCCCGTCTTTCAGTCTAAAAAACGACGGGCAAGTGTGCCCGTCCGACCTTTTTCAACAGACTGTTTGGCTTGCCGCTCCACTCACAAGCGTCCCGTCGGCGGAGCGACGGGACTACGGTAACTCGCGCAATCCGTCGGCGATTTTGAACATCGCCGTCGTTGACCATGCGGTCGAAGATCATTGTGGGTGGCAACTGCTTCTGCTCTCTGGCCACCATGAGCTGGCGTCCGCGATCAACCGCTCCGAGGGCATCCCACGGGTGTACCTGCGAAGCCTCGTCAAATAAAGCCTCGTCAAAGATGACGACATCGAATTGAAATTCGGGCGATTCCAGGGACGTGCTGACCGCGAGCGGACTCATCATCAAACACGGCTGGAGTCGGACAAGTCGATTCGGCACACGAGCGAAAAGTTGTCGCAACGGCAGGTGTCGCGGCTTCTGGTTGACATCGACGGTGGTGGACCGACTTGATCCGCCAGCAACGTGGACGTGCCGCTGCTTCGGAACCGATTGGGAACACGTCTAGACCTGAATTTATCGCCCCGCTATATCGGCCTCCCCAGTTGCCTCCGTCATGCGAAACCACGCAGTGTTGTCGGGGCTGGCTAAGGAGATTTCAGCGATGAACCCGCCGATTCCTGAAAGAGTCCAGAGGAACATCGACTCGATCGCCGAACTCGAACAAGAGTTTCTGCGCCAGCGATCAACGGTCGCCTGCATCAGCGACCGGATCGCGGATATTGCCGCCAGTCCCTTCTTCATCCTGGGCCATTTGGGATGGTTTGCCGGCTGGATTCTGCTCAATACTTTCGACTGCTTTGGCATCGTGCATTTCGATCCGTATCCGTTCTGCTTCTTGGCGCTGTGCATCGCCTCCGAGGCGGCCCTGCTCTCGATGTTCGTCCTGATGAGCCAGCAGCGCCAGACCCGTCAGGCCGACCAGTGGGCGCATGTCGGGCTTCAAGTCGGCATGTTGAGCGAGCAGGAGACGACCAAGATGCTCCAGATGTTGCAGTCGATCTGCAACCACTTGGGCTTGAAGAAAATCGGCCAAGATCGGGAACTGAAGGAGATGGTGAAGGAAACTCCGTTCGTGGCCGTCATGCAAGAACTCGAAAGGGCGCTGGTGGCCAACGACGCGACGCCCCCGAAACTTGCAGACGAAGAGAAGCAGGCTGCGTGATCCCGTGTGTTGACTTCGACCCGGCTCGCAAGCCCGGTCAAATCGGCTGTCCCCACCGGCTGGGTGGCACGCCCTGAGTCCGCGAAGGGCGTGGTCTTCGGCGCGCGCACGCAGCCACTTCGGGTGCCATTGTCGAGGGGCTTCGCTCGCCAGTGTTCTTTGAAGACACTGGCGGCCCAAGCAGCCGCGAGCGGCACCCAAGCGTCGCGAGGCCGGGGCAGGAGCGTCTTAGCGACACCCCCTTTGTTGACCTCACGTTCCGTGGCTTCGCCCAAAGCGGCTCCAGCCACGGCCACCCGTCGCCATCGAATGGAAACTCGGGCGATTCCAGGTACGTGCTGACCGCGAGCGGACTCATCATCCAGCACGGCTTGAGTCGGACGAGTCGATTCGGCACACGAGCGAAAAGCGATCGCAACGGCATCACCCGACCCCTTCTTCATCCAGAATGAGCCGTTCCGGGAGATGGTTGCGCGGTCCGGGGGCCTGCCGGAGTTGTTCGTCGGCACCTCGGAACGGATCGCGGGCACGCCCGCTCCGTTCGGGAGTATGCCGCATCGGTTCGCGGGTACGCCGGATTCGTTTGCTGGCACGCCGGAACGGATTGCTGGTTTGCCGGAGGAGTTCGCGGGTCCGCCGGATTCGTTCGGGAGCACGCCGGAACGGTTCCGGGGGACGCCGGATTCGTTCCGGCGTGCGGCAGGAACCGGCGGGAATTCTCCTAAACTCTTGAAATGTCACCGATTACCGCGATAATCCGCTTCGAGTCGTCGGGCGACCGTCGCGGTGGCCGCGACGAATCTCACATCTCCCCTTCAGAAAGCTCATCTCATGGCCAAGCAAGACTATATCCCCAAGGCGGACGGCGATTTGATCGCGTGGCATGACAACTTCAAGACGCAAGTCGCCGCCGCCGCTGCGACGTTCGGGTTGGTCGCGGCGGACACCGCCGCGCTGACGGCCACGAACACCGATCTCCACACGAAATTCGATGCCTCGCAGGCGGCCAAGGCGACGGCGCTGGCCAAGAACACGGACAAATCGACCACCTTCGCCGCCGGAGTCACCGCCGCGCGGGCGCTGGCCAACCGGATCAAGGTGCATCCGGCCTACACGGCGGCGTTCGGTCAGCAATTCGGAATCGTCGGTCCGGAAGACACCACGGATCTGACGCAGCAGAAGCCGACCCTCAAGGCGCAGGCGGTGACGCCGGGTTCCGCGACGATCGGTTTCAACAAGAGCGTCTCCAGCGGCGTGCGCATTCTCTCGAAGCGGGGTGCCGAAGCTGCGTTCTCGTTCCTCGCCATCGACACCTCCTCGCCCTACGTCGATACCCGCGCCAATCTGGTCGCCGGCAGTCCCGAGTCGCGCCAGTACCAGGCGCAGTATCTCAACGGCGATGACCCGATCGGCCAACTGAGCGACATCCTGAACGTCACCGTGCCGGGCTGAGTGAATGGAATGGGCTGGTCCGTGGGACTCCCCACGAGACAACATCTCTTCGAGAGATCGGGATCGAACACACTGGCGAGCGAAGCCCCTCGCCAGTGGCACGCCTCAACTTCAAAAGCGACCCGAGCCGGGCCACCCCGCCCCACGACGCTCGTGCGGTCCTGAATCCAACTCACTCTGTGATTGTGTTTGGGCGGCTGATGGGGGAACATGTCGCTGGTCGAATGTCTGAATTCAAGGGGACTTCCCGATGTCAAACTTGGCGATGGAACTCGACGAGAAACTGAAGCGCTGGGATGCGGCGACGTCTCAAGAGGTCGCCGATTTGGTGAGTCAGATTATCGAATGGGCCGACCACGACTCGCTGGATTTGATGCGCTCGCGTGCCGTGGAACAAGA
>JAYTGQ010000906.1:0-1052 GCA_043733345.1 Schlesneria sp. | reverse complement strand
CCGACTCAGCGCGGGCGAAGCTTGTGAAGTTCCGGCGCGATTGGGTTTCTTTCTGCGGGTATTCCGGGACCTTGGCGCCCAGCTCGCTCATCGCCGTTCGCTTTGATGCGCGAGGTGACTCAGAACCTGAGTGTCTCGAACCGGGCGAATTCAATCGGTCGTCGAAACACCCCCATCACGGAGGTTCGCGATGGGACGTGGCCGAAAGCTTCTTCGTAACCTTGAAAACGCAGTTCTACTACCATCGCGTCTGGCCCACTCGGGCCCGCACGATCCAGGGCGTCGCCGCGTGGAACGAGGACCGTTACAACCGCTGCCGGCGCCACTCCTCGATTGGGCACGTCACATCAGTCGACTTCGGATGCAGTACTCACCTTAGGACGCAAAGATCCAACTTGCCGCTTAACCCGTGTCCACTCTCCGGGGTCTAGGCCAGGCCTTGACCCAGTTGCCGAGGGTCTGCTCGACAATTCCCAGCTTCCTCGCCACGACGGTGGTCGGCCTGCCCGTGTTGATGACCAGCTTCACTGCCTCATCTTTGTACTCAGGAGTGAATTCCCGACGTTTGCTTCCCATGATGAACATTCTCTCTTTCGAGGTGTCCACCAAACCGGGTCACGGCCAGTCAGCGTTCCCAGTTCCAGCTGTGTTTTCGTGATGCTCGCCGACCGGTGCGACTTCCTCGAGGTGGAAGGGCTATCGAAAGTAGAGGGCCGGAGCGGAGTGAACAAATCGACAGCATCCCGCGGACATCCTTCGGAAAGCTGCCTTGCGGGAGCAGGTATCAGGCGGGATAGATACGCCGCGTCGGGTTGCGATTACCGCCAACTGACGCGTCGGGGTTTCCTACACCAGATAGACGAGGCGGCCGCGGTCATCCCAGGTCGAAGCGATGTTAGCCAATGCGTGCCGCTCGATATCCACCTGGATGATTCCCCGCGCGGCGAGGTCGAGCGCGGCATCGGCGAGATCGCGGCGACGTTCGGGGGAGTATGCGCCAGCGCCGCTTCCCCAGACGTGCAGGTCTGCCATTCGGAGAAGCGTCGAGTCCA
>JAYTGQ010000905.1:0-1053 GCA_043733345.1 Schlesneria sp. | reverse complement strand
TCCAGGTTATCCCGGAGGGCACGCATCAAGTGTTTCTCGAACGCCAGCGCGAAGTGTTGTTCGATGCGGTGCGTACCTGGCTGCTCGACAAGCCTCGTTGACCTTGTCGACCTCCAAGAAAATACGGACATGCAGATATCTCTTTGCCCCTAAATCGGCACGGATTCAATCGCGCAGTACGGACCCTCTAACGCATGCAAGCGCGTGATTCGCAGCTTTGCGACGTCGAGTAGTTCCCGATACTGTGTTTCGGTTCGCTCACATCCGCCCGTGCCGACAAGCATGTTCAGGTCGGACCGTGCGATGCCCTGATCGTGCGACGAATCGGAAAAGTGCTGCGGTGCAATCCGCTCGATGACGAAAAGCTTGCCGTTCGGCGACATGACGTGGCGGCAGTTGCGAAGAATTTGCACCGCTTGATCGTCATCCCAATCATGCAAAACGCTCTTCAGAAGATACGCATCCGCTCCATCGGGAACCGCGTCGAAGAAACTGCCGGTCACCAGCTTGCAACGCTCTTCGACGCCGGCGGCAGTCAGCCGGCTGCTGGCTGCAGTCGTCGCGTGCGCGAGGTCGAACAAGATCCCACGCAGGAGGGGGTGTTCGGAGAGGATCGAAGCGAGCAGTTCACCGTAACCGCCACCCACATCGACGATGAGACGCATTCCAGAGAAGTCGACTTTCCGAGCGACGGCCAGCGCCACTGGTTGCGTCAGGTCGACCATCGCGCGATTGAACAACAGGGCCCCTTGCGCATCGTCCTCGAGATGGTGAAATCCATCGGAACCGCTCGTCTGCTTGCGAATGCTGTCTCCCGTGCGGACACTTTCTATGAGACGACCCCAGGTCGTCCAGGAGCGGGTGCCGCAAAACTCCGCCCAGGCCGCGAGCGAGCCGGGAACATCCGCGAGCAACAACGCGCCCACGGTCGTAAGCTCGAACCGCTCGTGGGTTGATTCGGTCACCACGTCGATGCTAGTCAGGGCCCGGAGCAGTCGAGCGAGCGACGGCCCGTGGGAGCGTGTGGCCTGCGCCAGTGCGTCGACGGTTTGC
>JAYTGQ010000904.1:0-9274 GCA_043733345.1 Schlesneria sp. | reverse complement strand
CGCCAAAATCCAGTCCCGAAAGAAAAAACCCAGCCACGACCAACTCCTCCCAAACCCAGAACGACTCGACTGGGCCGCTTAAGTTGGTGCCTATGGGTTAAGCGAAGTGACACCCCCGGAAGAGGTCTGACAAATGGCGGTGGCATCCTGAAGGGATGCCAGTATCGCGAAACGGAGAGACATTCTGAGCTTCCCAGCATCCCTTCAGGATGCAAATCTCATTTCGGTGACTTCTCACCGGGGGTGTCGCGGACGCTCAACCCCCGGCTCATGGCGGACATCCCTGCGGGATGAAAACGACGGACTTCATTCCGCTCATTGGAATCGCCCCCCAAAACATTGGATGAACCCGAGAAACAAAAAAGCCCCTGCGTGAGCAGAGGCTTTCTATTGGCTGCAATTCAAACCGAACCGAAATACTGACCCC
This sequence comes from Schlesneria sp., assembly GCA_043733345.1. Classification (GTDB taxonomy): domain Bacteria; phylum Planctomycetota; class Planctomycetia; order Planctomycetales; family Planctomycetaceae; genus Schlesneria. The sequence goes on along the minus strand of JAYTGQ010000904.1, from coordinate 8,847 downwards.
ATGGGGATTCGAACCCCAGTTCACGGACTGAAAATCCGTTGTCCTAGGCCTCTAGACGATGGGGCCATCAAGCACTGAGAAGAATCGCAGCAAACACCAATCTTTAGGAATACCACGGACTACCCACAACTTCATTCACTCTGAGACGCCAGCGGTCATTATTTCACAGTCAGACTTCGCAGTCACCGACAGTTCAATCTCGGCCGCGATTGCCGCCGAAACTTCTTGCCTGTGGATCGGCACTTCGCGAGGGGCCTCGATACCAAGTCGAACCTTGTCACCACGGATTTCAACAACCGTGATAACAATTGAGCCGTCGATGACGATGCTTTCGTTTCTCTTGCGAGACAGGACAAGCATAATAAGCTCCTTCCAACCGGGAGCCTCTGGCGAGCGATGAGAATCTGACGCTCGCACTCGGGAGGCTACACCATTTCCTTGAGGGACTTGAGCGGACGAACTTTCACAACATTACGAGCAGGCTTGGCTTTGACTTCCATCATCTCATCAGGCTTGAACGGGTTCTTACGAGTCGTGGCCTTGGTGGCTGGCTTACGAATAACCTGAATCTTCAAGAGCCCCGGAAAGCTGAAGACCCCAGGTCCCTTCTTGCCGATCTCTTTGCCGATCAGTTCACTCAATTGGGCGAACACATTTCCGACATCCTTGCGGGTCAGTCCAGTGGCTTCTGCCAAGGTTGTGAGAACTTCCGTCTTGGACTTCGCCTTCTTTGCTTCCGACATTTCCTACTCCTCAGGTTGTGATCTCGTGACCAAAAAGTGATCTCGCGACTCAGAAAAGTCCATTTCCCTGTTCGACATCCCTGTCTGGGGCACTCCTCAGCGGCGACCCGGTGGCAGAGTAAAGTGTTGTCTGTTCGAGTTGTCAATCATCGAAGGGCTGTTTTTCAACGAGAATTCTGGCTGTGATTCAACTTCTCGCATTATTGCCCCCGCTATTTTCCCGTTGAATCTCTCTTTTACTGAGACCAAGAGTCGTCCAGAACCGGTGGACAATCCTCGTTGAACTGCGGTCTACTTTGCAGTAAGCCCTTTGATCGCCAGCGTTGTAAACGGGACCGTCCGAATGCCAATGTGACACGATCGTTGTCATGGCAAACCGGCCAGCAGGAAGTTTATCCTGCACCGCGTTGAACTCGCGGCTCCCTGAAGAATGGGTATTTGAAATGAACACCACTCTCGCTTTACGACTTGCCGTTTACACACTGTTCGTTGTTGGATTGGGGGCAACCAGCGACTCGTTCGCGGACCTGCCCTCGGCCCATTACTCGTTTCCGGCGGGAGGCCAGCGTGGAACAACGGTGACGGCACGGATCGGCGGGTGCAATCTGAATGACTCGCCCCGGTTGTTATGTTTGGACGCGAGGCTCATGCCGCCGGAAAGGCTGGTCCCAATCCGCGTGCGGTGGTTTGAAGGTCCGATGATTCCGCAGCCGGCGTCGCAGCAGAAGGAAGACTATCCACGGGACTTTTCGGCATCACTGGCAATCGCGGCGACGATGCCGCTGGGGATGCAGACATGGCGCATCGCCGCTTCACAAGGCGTGACTGCGCCACTGGGATTTGTCGTTGGCGAGTTCAAAGAAATCATCGAAGACGAAATCGAAGGCACGGCTCCGGCGGTTCATGTTGACCTCCCCGTCACCATTAACGGCCGCATCTTTCCGCGCGAGGATGTGGACGCTTGGAGCTTCACCGTGAGAGCGGGTGAGACCGTATCGTGTTCGGTCGCCACATCGACATTCGGTTCGCCACTGGATGCTCGAATCGAAGTCCGCGATCCGACCGGGAGTGTGTTGGCGGAACAGCTTCCCGAGGGAGCGTCCACGCCGTTGTTGAGATTCCTCGCGCGGCATGACGGTGAACATCAAATTCGCATCCATGACATCGCGTTTGGCGGATTGCAGGATCATGTCTATCGGCTGACTATCACGACCGGCCCGTGTTTAGATGCGGTCTATCCGTTGGGAGGACGTCGTGGCGCTAAGACACGCTTCCAACTCAGCGGCGTCAAACTGCCGCAACCTGAGATCGAGTTGATGCTGCCTGAGGACGGCTCCGAAATGGTCTGGCGATTAGAGGATGCGAAGTCATCGTGGGGCGACGTTCGACTGGAACTCGATGGCTTCGACGAACGGCTTGAAGTCGAACCGAACGACGTGACCCCGCAGTTGTGTTCCGTGCCCAGTGTCCTCAACGGCCGCATCCAACAGCCCGGTGATGTCGATGTCTGGCAGTTCGCCGCGTCCAAGGGAATCGAATACCAGTTTGAGACTCGCACGGCTCGATTCGGCTCTCGGCTCGACGCGGTGCTGGAGGTACTCGATGCGGACGGCAAACGACTCGCCGAGGCCGACGATCTCCGCAGCGGACTCACGGACGCGCGGTTGCGATTCACCGCTCCCAGTGATGGCCAGTACCGCTTGAGCGTGCGCGATCGGCTGGCCTCACGGGGAGACGCGCGGTTTGCCTACCGTGTCCGGGCGACGAGTACCGGGCAGCCCGAGTTCGCACTGTCTCTCGCTGTCGATGCGACAAATATCGAGCGTGGGAAGACCGGCAACGTGAAGGTCTCTCTGGATCGCGGACCCGGTTTTAAGGAAGCGGTCGTGTTGGATGTGGAGGGACTGCCGCCGGGAGTCACACTCGCCGCTCCTGAGGTGATCGCCGCGAATCAGACGGAGGCACAGCTCCAGTTCAAAGTCGAGGCCAACGCCTTCATCACGGCAGTCCCGATAAAGATCATCGGCCGATCCAAAATCGGTGAACGTGAACTCGTTCAAATGGCGAGAGTCCGGGAAATCACACCTCCAGCCGGAGCCGCGACGGTCGCCGTCGAAAGTGATTCGTTCTGGCTGGCGGTTGTCCCTGCAACGCCATTCAAATTCGTTGGCATCTTCGAGACGAAGTTCATTCCGCGTGGAGCAGTCTTCGTCCGCAAATACCGCGTGGAACGCAACGGCTTTGAGGGACCGCTCGAAGTGAGGATGGCCGACCGGCAGGGCCGGCACTTGCAGGGTGTCACGGCCTCGCCGGTGACGGTCCCCGCCGGACAGAGCGACTTTGAATTTACAGTGGTGCTGCCGCCTTGGATGGAGATCGGACGGACCTGCCGCTCGACGCTCAGCGTGTCGGGTATCGTGACTGATTCCGACGGCAACCCACACACCGTCAGCTACAGTTCCAACGACCAGCACAACCAAATGATTGCCCTCGTCGATCCGGGGCGACTCGCCCTGCGGCTGTCGCGCACCACGTTCGCCACCGCGCCGGGGCAACGCTTGGAGTTGCCGCTGCGACTGCAGCTCGACCGTGGATTGGACCAATCTGTAAGAATCGAACTGGTCGTTCCCAGGGGCTGTCACGGCGTCAGCGCTGTCCCGGTGGAAATCGTCGGCAATCAAATCTCAGGCACACTGATCGTGGAACTCACCCAGGCCGCCAGCGGCTTTGACTTCCACCCGCTCACGATCCGAGCCACATCACGCGACGAACGCGGCCTCCCCGTAACCGCCGAAACGACGCTGACTCTCGTGCCGTCTCGATGAAGTTTTAGAGGGCCGCTTCCACCGGCCACTTTCACGATTGTTCGGTGCCGCGCAGGAACGCCGTGCTGAACGTCGTTCGAGCCGCCAGCGTGATGGTCACGCACTCGCCCAACGGAACGCTCGACTTCTATACGGAACGCTCCACTTCTATAAGGAGAGGCCGCACCGGAAGCGGATGCCACGGACGCCGCTCGTCAAACCGCCGATGCCGCTCGAAGGCTGGTGTTAGTTCGACTGTGACGTTTTCGTCTCGACCGATCACGAGGAAAGACTGTTTTGCCTGATCCGTGCCCCGGCCTTGCCATCCGTGCGACCAAGCCTGATCCCCAAACCGAGCCAACGCGACCGGAGTCTCGTGAATCAGTGGCGTTCCAAGGTAGCACGGATGGCAAAGCCGGGGCACGGATGAAGCCGAAACATCACAGCGCGGCTTCACTTCATTCAGCCGCAACCTAAACTCCGTCCAAGTTTGAGTGAGTCCAATGATCGGCCCACACTTTCTCTTCCCCGTGTCCGCCCGTGTTCCCCGTGTCCGCCCGTGTTCCCCGTGGTTCTTCTCTGTGAAGCCAGAAGAACCACGGGGAACACGGGCGGACACGGGCGGACACGGGGGAAACCGGCGGAGTCTGTTCGGAAGGCTCGGCATTTTCGATTCGTCGCACCCGCTCAACTCGTCGCGGCACGCGAAGAAACGAGACGTGAGTAGTACAGTCGAATTAGGGCGGGCGCATTCATCACGGTCAGAGACGGAACTTGACTGCGATCCGATCGACCACCATCCGACCAGCGGCTTGCGAGGCGTGAGACCATCTGGTTTCATGCCTCGCGTCGTTTGAGGCTGCTCGAACTTTCGCCGTCCTCGCTGGAAAGCCGCTCGTTCATGAATCGTCTGCCGTGGTCTGTGCCATTGTGTCTGCTGGCTCTGCTCGTTTCCTCCGTCTCGTCCCGCGCGGCTGAGCCGGTGTCTCTGATCTTCGACACCGACATCGGTAACGATGTGGACGACGTGCTGGCGCAGGGGATGATTCACGCGCTTCAGTCGCGTGGCGCGTGTCGTTTGCTGGCGGTGACGGTGACGAAGGACAGCGAACTGGCCGGGCCGTTCGTCGATGCCATCAACACGTTTTACGGGCGAGGCGACACGCCGATCGGAGTCGTTCGCCCCGGCAAGACGCCCGAGCCGGGCAAGCTCCTGCCGATGGCTGCCGAGAAACGCGGCGATGTCTTTCGTTACCCTCACGATCTGCTCTGCAACAACGACGCTCCCGAAGCGGTGGCTCTGTTGAGGAAGACGCTCGCGGCGCAGCCGGATGGTTCGGTGAGCATCGCGCAGGTCGGGTTCTCAACGAATCTCGCGCGGCTGCTGGACTCGAAGGCCGATGCGGCGTCGCCGTTGTCGGGTGTCGAACTCATTCAGAAAAAGGTCAAGCTGTTGTCCGTCATGGCGGGAGGGTTCACCGACATCAACGGGAACAAGCACTACTGCGAATACAACGTCGTGCAGGACATCGCCAACTGCCGCAAGCTGGCGGACGAATGGCCAACGGCGGTCGTCTGGAGTGGCTTCGAGATCGGCATCGCGTTGCCGTATCCGGCCGAGAGCATCGTGAAGGACTACGGCTACGTCAGCGATCATCCACTGGCCGAAGCCTATCGCCGCTATGAGAAACAGCCGCACGACCGACCGACGTGGGATCTGACGAGCGTGCTGTATGCCGTTCATCCGGATCGAGGCTACTTCGATCTGTCGCCTCCCGGCCGAGTGATCGTTGAGGCGGACGGCTTCACGAAATTCGAGCCGCACGCCGACGGCAGGCATCGGTATCTCAAGCTGTCCGACCTTCAGCGAGCGCGCGTGTTGGAGGCACTCGTCCAACTGAGCAGCCAGCCGCCGAAGTGAGGCGGTGAGAGACACCACGCGGCCGAAGCTGTCACTCACCCGAAGCGTAAGCGAGGCCGCATTCACATCCTCGCTTACGCTTTTTGAAGTTGCGCAGTTGCGCTTCAGAGTAGCTGAATTCGCAAGAATTCAGCCTTTTCGGCACATGCGAAGCCCCTGAGTTCTTGCGAACTCAGCTACAAAACGCGAGTGTGCAACTTCAAAACTTACGCTTCGGGTGAGTGTGAAATGTGCCTTCCTCACCCGTCTGTGTTATCGCCCTGTGAGTGGGACACTCTTGGCCGTCTTCGGTTTGAACAACGGACGGGCAAGAGTGCCCGTCCTACATCCGAGACCTCACCGCACTTCGGTTGCGATGTGAACGGTCTCGATTCGGTGAGCGGGCTTCGGCAGATGATCGGCGGTGATTTGGAGGTCCATGCGGGCGTCGGCTTCTGCGATCGCTTCCATGACCAGCTCGAACGAGACCGTTTCGCGTGTGGCGAGTTCTGCGAGTGGTTCGAAGCGAATGATGTTTTTCGCCTCTTGATATCGTGCGCCGCGCACCTCGACCAACCGCAGTTCCTTCGGGACGCTGATGCTGAGCGCGACGTTGCGAGCGGGAGCGCTGCCACTGTTTTTGAGTTGGATCTTCGAGGTCAGTTTGTCGCCGATCGCCACGACGCCCGTGGCGTTGAGCGTTTCCATTTGCAACTCGGGGCGGCCAACGACATCGACTTCTGAGTTGACCGTCGCGGCACTGCCCGCCGATCCCGTGGCGGTGATCTTGCCGAGCTGCATACCCGGCGACTTGGCCATCAGCTTCGCCGTGACGTTGAGTTCATCACCGGCGGCGAGTGGTCCGACCGTCCAGTGGATCGCGCGAGTGTTCGGATCGAATTGACCTCCGTCCGAGGCTTCGACGAACTCGAACCCGACGGGAACGATCTCGGCGACCTTCACATGTTTCACGGCCGCGTTGCCGTCGTTCTTGACGCTGTTCGTGAAGACGGCGGGGCGTTCGGCGTAGATGCGGTTTTGTCCGGTGCGAGTCAGCACGAGATGCTCGCCGATGATGTTGATCGTCGATTCGAGTTCCTGTGTGATCCCACCGTCGGCCGAGAGGATCGCGCGGTTCTTGACTCGCCCCGGCTTGACGGCCGTGACCTGCAAGACAATCTCACGCGACTCGTTCGGGCCGAGCTTGCCGATCGGGCATTCGATGTCCGAGGCCGCTTCGTGCTGGAGTCCGTCGGGGATGAGATCGCGGACGGAGACGTTGTTCGCGGCAGCACCGCCGGAGTTTTTGAGCAGGAACGTCAGGTCGATGACTTCACCGACACGCACTTCGCGCGGCGCGTTGACTTTGAGCGACAACTGCGGTGCCGCGACCATGATCTCGGCCGCGACTTCCGTGGCGAAGTTGACCCGCGCCACACTGCCGATCGGGCCTTCCTGTCGCGGAATGATTTTGATGGAAATTTTACGGACCTCGTTCGGCTTCATCGTGCCGATGCGCCAGATCAACTTCTTATCGACCATCTCGGCCTTGGGAGCGGTCCCTGTCAGTTCCGTCCCCTTCGGGATGCGATCTTCAAGGACGACATGGTTGGCATCGCTGTTGCCGACGTTTTTCACGATGACCTGATAGACGAGTTCCTGGCCCAACACGGCTTGTTCCGGAGCGATCTTTTCCAGCGTGAGTCGCGGCTGTTGCAGGCCACGCGGCGCGGAGTTCGTCACGGTGCCGTCGCCAATGAGATCATTCGTAGTGGGGCGTTCACCCGCTTCACGGATGCGGCGGTTCGATCGTGGCTCGATGGGTTTTCGCGTGGACTCTTCGTCGAATCGCTCGGTAGGCCGGCTTTCGATCGCTCGAAGCTCGGTCGGACGAGGGTTCTCAAGGAACTCATTTGCGGCGGGAACATCCGTCGGCAAACGCGGCATTGGACTGCGAGAGCTTGGCAGACGGGTCCGTGGAGCCGACGGATTGGGCGAGGTGAGTACGGGTGTCGAATCAAGCGACTCGCGCGTCGGAACTTCCGGACGGACCTCGTTCGGTGCGAGATCCGGCGGTGCCGCACCTCCAAAGGGGTCCGTGGCGTCTGTCGGTGGAGGGGACGTGATGGGCTGTGGATCAGTCGCAATGGGTTGGTTCTTGGCGGGACGACTGGTCGAAGACGACGGCGCGGCGTCGAACGGAGAGACCTCAAACGGATCGGCTTCGGAAGTGGATCGAGCGGGTGCCGTGGCGCTGGAAGGCGGTTCGTTGAACGGGTCGGGGGTTGTGCCGGAATCAGGTGTCAATGAGTTCGCGGGCGTTGTCAAATTCTTGTTTCGCGTCGGAAGAGCAGAGTTCTCAAAGGGATCAACGCTCGTGCTGACTGGCTCAGCGGAAGTCGTGCTTGCCGTATCGTCGGCCTGTTGCACGACCGACGGCTTGTCAGCTTCTGCCGCTGCGAACGGGTCGGAATTGTCCGGAAGTGGCGCTGGTGAAGTCTCGTTATGTCCCGCAGGCAGGATCGCTGATTGGGAGCGAGCCGTGGTCGTTGGTGTCTGTTTGCCGAGAGTTGGTTCGGTATTCGAGTCGTCTCGAAAATCCAAACCGGGACTGGCTGAATCGACTGCCAACGATGACGGGACCGAGTCGTTTAGCAATCTTCGCGGAACGACGACGGGAGCCGAGTCGGTTGACTCTGCAAACGGGTTCGTCAGCTTGAGTGGGTCGTCGGTGCTGGTCGCGGTACTCGTGGACGGGTTGGCTTCACCCGTTGGAGCAAGCGCGGCCAACTCGCCGGAGTCATCGCCGACCGGTGCGACAATTGGCGGCCGCTCCAAGCCCTGTTGAGCTTGAAACACGGCGACCAAACCGACACCAATTACGCTCGCCATTGCGGCCAGCTTCCAAAGTCCGCTGATCAACATTGGGAATCCCTTCCCCTTCTTGAACTCCCCCCCGGTCGATCGAGCCGCGTCACTGCGGTTCGATGTTTGTCCGCCGATCGGCCTGCTTCGCGACGCCCTGTTTTCACAAGGCAAATCCTGAAACGGCGACCCTCTGGCCAGACAACGGCGGTGTCTCTAACAGAAGCCGCCAAGTACGAGAAGACCAGCTCCGGCAAAACTGGCCGCAGAGGTGAATGACACGATCCGGACAGGCCGCACCGCACTACGGAAGAACATCCCGGAACAATGAGTCCGCGGTTGGCGGCCTGTTGAACAACGTAGGGTAAGCGTCTCGCTTGCCCTTCTTTCCGACACACTTCTTTCCGACTGCGACATGGGCAAGCGAGACGCTTACCAGCCTGTTGAAAAACGGCTGTCGGGAGGGCGAGGCTCCTGCCGAGCCGCGAGAAACAAGCGACTTTCCTCACACATGTGGCTCGGCGGGAGCCTCGCC
>JAYTGQ010000903.1:0-9275 GCA_043733345.1 Schlesneria sp. | reverse complement strand
GCAGCCGCCACATCTCGGGACTGCCCAGATAGAACGACTGGCCTCGCCCCACATTCTGCGCCGCCATCAGGACCGGCGGTTCAGCCACCGCGCGCGGGTCCGAGAACCTCGCAAAGACACGTGCCGCCGCCTTGTGGCCTCCCGTCGGATAGGCCCGGTAGAACCCGGCGAACTCCTTCCAGCGAGCGGCCGAGGTAGTCGGGTCGTCCGTCAGTTGCAGGAAGCCGGCCCCCTGCCCTTCCGGCGTGAAAGCGATCGGCCACGGCTGGCTCGAATCCTGATCGAACCGCGCGGCGGTGAAGTACGAACTGAGATACACCGGGTACAGCTTCCGCAGCGGCGACAGTTCGTCCGTCGCCTCGTCGGCCCCTTCGGAACCAGTCGCGACCTGCGGCGTGTTGACATCGCCCGCGACCAGGATCAGCCCGCCCGACTCATCCGCGACCCAGTCGTAGATCAGCGGCAGGGCGTCGCTCGGGATCGACTTCCAGTCGGGATCGAACGCGATGATCGCGTCGTATTCGTAGAGCTGTTCCCGCGTCGCGGGGAAGGCCAGTAAAAGATTGTTCGACTCCTGACTCGTGCCGGGTGCGCCGGTTTGGAGCAGCACATCGACATCGAACGACTTGTGACGGAAGAGCATGTTGCGGACGAACTGATAGTCGCGCATCGGGCCGCCCGCGACGAGCAGCACGCGCGTCGGTCGGTCGAAGACCGTGACCGCGAACGTCTGCGAGTTGTCCTGCGGATTGAACTCGGCCACACGCGCGACGGGTGTCGTGCGGACCGTGTAGTTCGTCCGACCGGCCAGCGTGGGCGAGCGGTCAAACTTCACCTCGACCCGCGCCCCGTCTTCCAGCAGCGTGACGGACTTCTTCTCGACGAGCGTCGGCTCGCCCTCTTCGCCCTCACCCTGTGCGAGCAGTTCGACATCGACCTCGCGCCCGGCCAAACCCTGCCCCTGGACGAAGACCTTGATCTCATACGGATCGTTGATGGCGACATCGGTGGGCGACGCGACCTCGGCCACCGCCAGGTTGACCGGCTGCTCGGTCGTCCCCGTGCCGACCGCGATCAGCCGCGTCTTGGTCGAGACCGCGCGATCATGAGCCGTCGCCACATCGACCCCCGCGTTCGAGGCTCCGTCCGTCACGATCACGATCCCCGACAGAGTCCGTCCCGCCGCCTGACGGATCAGCTCGCCAAGACTCTCCCCCAGCCGAGTCTCCAACCCGCGCGGCCGCAGCGTTTCGTCCCAGTCGAGCGGCGTCTCTTTCTCCCCTCGCCCCGGCCTTGCGGGGAGAGGGGCCGGGGGTGAGGGGTTCTTCGTTTGGTTCTTCGCTTCACCATCCGGACTTGCTGCCACGGTGACGAGCGAAAAAACCCGATGCGGCCCGTTCAGCGTCGAGTCGAACGTGAACAGGCTGACCTCGTGCTGCTTGCGGAGTCGTTCGATGAGCGTCGTTTGCGCGAGCAACTTCTTCGCCGCATCGGCCCGCGACAGTCCGGCACTCGCGGCGGGCGAACCGTCCGCGCCGGGAGCCTCATTCGGGTGTCGCATCGAGAGTGACGTATCGATCATCACGGCGACCCGCGACGGACGAAACGCCTGCTTCTGAGTTCGGTCGGACGGATTGAGGGCGATCACCAGCAACCCGGCCAGCAGACCCAATCTCAAAGCCGTCAGCCAGAGCTTCCAGCCCGCCGACAGATCGCGCGTGTCGCGCACATAGAGCCAGACAACCCACACGACGAGAGCCAGCCCACCGCCGAGCAGCAGCAACCAACGCAGCGGCGAATCGGGCCAATCAAACTCGCGCGACGTGATCGTCGCCGAGGCATCGGCCGCGAGGAGAAACAACGATGTGGGAAGAGGCGTACTCATGCGGTGGTGACAGTTCGTCGTTTGACTTCGCCTCTCCGTGCGGGCGATTGCAGCCGCTCGGACGGAGTGGACGGGTGATAACTCAGTTTGTAAGCCAGCGCCTGTTCGGCGAGGAGGAACGCGAGGAGCGACCAGAGCAGCCAATGCCGGATTTCGGAACCGGCCTCTTTGCCCTGAACCCATTCGAGTTGGCCGAAATCCTGAATCGTGACATGGCTGTTGCCACCCAGCCTCTTCCGCAAGTCGGGTGTTGTGGCTAGTTGCAGGTCACCCTCGCGAGGCGACACGTTGTAGGCGATCAGTCGATCCTCGCTGACCTGACTTTGAGTCATCAGCCGGACGGTGTAGATGCCCGGTTCATCGGTGTCTCGATATGTCGCCGACAGTCGCAGCGGGCCGGACTTGGGGGCAGCGGTTCCGTCTTTTGTGAGCGGCACGGCGCTAGCCGCCGGTGAATCACCTTGTTGTCCGTTGTTGCCACCGGCGGCTAGCGCCGTGCCGCTCATCGGTCCACCGGAGTTTGCACCCAACTGCTCGGGCGACGCTTGCAGCCTCGTCGTGTGTTCACCATCCGCGCCGGGAGACAACACCTCGACCGTGTCGGTGTAGTCGGCGGGGTTGAGCGACAGTTGAATCGGCTCGCCAATCTGCCGCGTCTCGGGGCTGCGGTCGGTCCGCGCAATGTGCTTGATGAGCTCCAACTGCAGGACGACGTAGCTGTAGTCGGTCGCCCAGTTGTTCCAGTCGGGCGAGACCGTGGTAAGGCACGTCAGAACGCGGCCCTTGCCGAACGAATGCTCGAACAGCAGCGGATCGCCGTTGCGCAGCGTGCCGAGAGTTCGCACGCGGTCCTTGCGTTGCTGATCGTCTTTCACCCAGTCCTTCGCCACAGGAAAGTACTTGTCGATCCGCACGCGGCCGATGGTCGAATCTCCCTCCCCCTCGAAGATGCGGAAAAGCGGATGGTCCACCGTGCGCAGGTCTGCGCCGGGGTTGGTCGAGTCGGCGACGAGTTCTCGCGGCGACGCATCAAGCGGCACGGGGAAGAGGCCCTCCCCCTTGCGATAGAGCGCGTCGTTGTAATGCGCCGCGCGCAGGGACTCGCCCGCGAACCACGCGAGGCCGCCTCCCGCCGCAACGTATTTCTCCAGCGCATCAAGGGCATCGGCGGGGATCTCGGGAACGTTGATGAGGTAGATCGCGCGGAAGTTGTCGAGCGGACGGCGACGCAGGTATTCGACGTTCTCGATCACCGGCGCGAAGCCCGTGCTTTTGGGATCGGCCGCCAGCGCATCGGCCACGTAGGAACCGTCGTCTCCCGCCGGATCGCCGTCCACGATCAAGACCGGCACCGCCTTCGGCACATCGACGGCGAGCGACCGCGCGTTGTCTTCGGCCAGCGAATCGGTGTCGAGGCTGACTCGCAGCTTGTGCTTGCCCGAAGTCGTCAGTCGGACATCGACCTCGTGCGTGACCTCGGTCTGCGGGTCAATCTTGTCGAACACGACGCTCGTCGGAATTTTTTCGTTGTTGTCGAACAGAGCCAATCGAACATCCGACGCGACTTGCAGGCCGAAGTTTTTTACGGACACCTTGAGTCGTAACGGCACATCAGCGGCGGCGACCTGAACGTCGCCCGACAACTCCGTCACGGCGAGATTCGCGTGAATCTCAGGCACCGTCCGAACGAGGTTTACCGACACGCCCGCATTGGTCAGCTCTTCGACCGCCGCCGAGATCGCCTTCTGGTCCTGCCAGTCCCGCTCACGGAAGTCGGAGATGACGTGCAGGTGCTGCACGGCCCCCTTCTCTTCCGACAACAGTTTCCGCGCGGCGCGCAGGCCCTCAACCAGATCGAGCGCTCGATGCGTGCAGGGGAACGCCTGCGGATCGAACTTCGCCGACAGCTCGGTCACGAAGTCTTCGTTCACATCCCGCTCGGACAACACCGGCTGCTCGGGCTTCGACAGGCGGAGCAGCGTGAACTTCTGCGTGTTCGGCTGCTCGGCCCCCCCCGCCACGAGCCGGTTCACAATCTTGAGGGCTTCGCCAAACGAGCTGGTCTCCCCCCAGCGATCGCGCATCGAGAGGCTGTCATCCAGCAGCACGACGTGATGGGCGCGGGCTCCGCGAAAGATCGACATCTGCGACGGATCGAGAATCAACCGCGAGATCAACAGCACGATGGCGGCCACAATCAACAGACGCAGCAACAACAGCAGAAGCTGTTCGAGCAGCAATCTTCTGCGGTTCCGCTGCTGACTCGCGAGCAGAAACTCCATCGCCGCAAACCGCACGCGCCGGAACCGCATCCGGTTGATGAGATGGATAATGATCGGCGACGCCAGCAACAGCGCACCGCCGGCGACAAACGCCGGATTGAAAAAGTGATTAGCCAGCCAAGCGGTCATGGGTTTCTCGTAGGGTGGGCACTGCCCACCGTTCCAGTGTGTTCCTTCAATTGGTGGGCAATGCCCACCCTACGAAGCGGGTTTCTGTCCCGGCAAGCGGAAGAAGTCTGACACGCGATAGGAGAAGCCGGGCAGGTCATCGCCTCCGTGCAGCTCGGCGTCTCCTTCGAGGAGCGTCATCGACTTTCCCGGCCGATGTACCGCGACATCCTTCGTTTCCGGATCGACCACCCAAACTTGTTTGACTCCGAATGCGAGGTACTCGCCCACCTTGGCCGCAATGCGATTGACGCGATCCGATGGCGAGAGAACCTCCACGGCGACGACCGGCGGTGTGGTCAAGTATTTGCGAAGAAAGCTCTCCATCTGAGCGTCGTCGGCAAACGACTCCGTGAAGTAGCTGACATCGGGTCCGCGCACCGTATCGGGATTCTGTTCCACCACGACGCCAGCATCATTCGAGAGGACAAAACCAACTCCACTCACGTCGGCATAAAGCCGCAGAATGTGGGCGACTTGTGCAGTCAGGAATCCGTGCCAGGGAATCGGTGGCGGCATCTCGATGACCTTTCCTCGTTTGAGTTCAAAGTAACGATCCGCGTTCTCCGGTCGTTGCACCCACTGCGCGAACTCTTCGGCAGTCATCGGCTTCCCGTTGGAGACCACGACTCGGAGCGGGGCCGCAGGTGCCGCGGGACTTGATCGGGCGATCGTTGTGGACATGATGAGCCTCGCTTTAGAAGTCAGTTCCTCACCGAGTGTCTCATGCCGACGCGGTGCGTGAGGTAGTGGGCCAGAACTGCGTCGAGGTGTTCGCTGGTGCGGATCGTTTGGTAGTCGACCATCTGGCGGGCACAGTTGCGGCGGAGGTCTTCGACGAATTGTTGGACCGCCTGCTGGTAGCCTTCGCGCAGCGAGCGTGGATCGCAAATCAGGTCGCCCATTTCTTCCATGCCCTCAAACTTTGTCGTCCCCGCGTAGGTGAAGTCGAGTTCTTCGTCGTCCATCACATGGAAGACCATCACGTCGTGGCCGCGCGTGCGCAGCAGCTTCAGCCCCTTGAACAAGCCGGTCCGGTCCACGAACAGGTCCGACACGAGCACGATCAGGCCGCGTCGAGTCTGTTCCTCGGCGACCTGGGCCAGCAGTTGAAAGAGGTCCGTCTTCTTGGCCGGTTTCTCGCGGTCGAGCGACGTGAGGATCGCCTGCAAATGATTCTGCTTGCTGCTGGACTGGACTCGCGCGCGGATCACGTCGTCGAACGTGACCATGCCGACCGAGTCCTGTTGCCGCAGCAGCAGGTACGCCAGCGAGGCCGCAATCTGGCAGGCGTACTCGTACTTCGTGAGGCTGTGCGAACCGAACAGCATCGACTCGGACAGATCGACGAGCAGGGTCGTGCGGAGGTTGGTCTCCTCTTCGTACTGCTTGATGTAGTAACGGTCGGTCTTGGACCAGACCTTCCAGTCGATGCGGCGGATGTCGTCACCCGGCGCGTACTCGCGGTGTTGAGCGAACTCGACTGATTGGCCGAAGTACGGGCTGCGGTGGAGGCCGGACAAAAAGCCTTCCACCACATTGCGAGCCAGCACCTCCAGCCGCGCGATCCGCGCGACGGCTTCAGGCGGCAAAAATCTTCGCGAGGTTGGGGTCACGAGTCAGCTCGCCTTCCTTTGACGGAGTGGACTGGATCAGTTGTTCGACGATCTTGTCGCTGGTGATCCCCTCGCTCTCGGCGGAGAAGTTCACGACCAGCCGATGCCGTAGGACGGGAGCGGCCAGCGCCTGGATGTCGTCGGTCGAGACATACGTCCGCCCGTTGAGCAGCGCCCGCGCCTTGGCTCCGAGCAACAGAAACTGCACCGCGCGGGGACCGGCTCCCCAGCTCAGTTGCTCTTCGATGAACGCGGGGATTCCGGTCTCGCCAACGCGCGTCTGCCGCACCAGCGCGAGCGCGTAATCGACCACATGATCGCTGACCGGAACCTGACGGACGAGCCGTTGCAGCGAGAGGATTTCATTCGCGTCGAGCACTTTGTCGATGTCGTCCACTTGGATCGAAGTTGTGCGTTTGGCGATCTGCCGCTCCTCGTCAAAGCTCGGGTACTTCACGAAGACTTTGAACATGAAGCGGTCCTGCTGCGCTTCGGGCAGCGAGTACGTCCCTTCCTGTTCGATCGGGTTCTGCGTGGCGAGGACGAAGAACGGATCCGCCAGCACATGCCGCGTCTGGCCCACCGTGACCTGCCGTTCCTGCATGGCTTCGAGCAGTGCGGCCTGAGTCTTCGGCGGCGTGCGGTTGATTTCGTCGGCGAGGATCACGTTGTGAAACAGCGGCCCGCTGATGAAGCGGAACTCGCGCTTGCCCGTCTCGCGGTTCTCCTGCAACACGTCGGTGCCGGTGATGTCGGCCGGCATCAGGTCGGGCGTGAACTGCACCCGGGCGAACGTCATCGACAGGCAGCGCGCCAGCGTGCTGATCATCAATGTCTTCGCGAGGCCCGGCACGCCTTCGAGCAAGCAATGTCCGCGACTGAACATCGCGATGAGTAACTGCTCGATCACCTGGTCCTGTCCGACGATGACCTTCGACATTTGATCGCGGATCGCTTGGTAGGCCTTCCCCAGTTTGTGAATGGAGGCTTCGATCTCAGCCTGTGACACGGAGCCTCCAAGGGAGGAATCAGCAGACGATGCGGAGTCGCTCATGGCGCGGCGGTCTCCCGAATTGGAGTCGTTGATTTTGACGGTGATGAAACACGAGTGAGCGGTCGAATCGTAGCGGCACACCGAGCGAGACGCGACCCTGACTTTGAGCGTTCTGAAGATGCAATTCAGGGCCTGGTTCAACTTGGATAGCAGCTCCGAAGAAGCCCCCTCACCCTAACCCTCTCCCCCCACAAAGCCGGGGGCGAGGGGACAAGCGAAGACATCTGCGACCTGGTGCCACCGCGATTTGAACCAGGCCCAATTCAGGGGTTTGCCGCGTTCAGCCGTTCGATCAGCGCTGCCGTCACTTCGCGCTGTTGGCCTGAGACATCGTTCACTTCCCAATAGTCTTCAGGCTTGGCAAAGAGTTGCACTACTGGCTCGTGATCAGAGAACTCAGTCGTGTCCGATGAGGCGGCGACTTGGACGAGACAGCTCCATTCGGCGGTCCGAATTCCGCGTGAGCCGTTGCCGTCCGTGAAGCAGATCGATTCGCGCCGTGGCTCGGTCTCGGTCAACTCGTTCAACAAGCTGCGTCCGTCGGTCACTACGGGAGACATTGGTAACTGAAAGAAATGCAGCAGCGTTGCCGCGAGGTCTGCCGTTTGAACAAGCCGGTTCGAGCGTGTCCCCGCGAACTCGGAGTCGAAAGCCCCTTCATCGAATAGACGCAAAATCAGCGGTGTGCGCGTGACCGATTCTGTGAGCGAATGCGTCGGACGCGGAACGGCGGGTTGATGGACGCGGACTGCCGTGGTCTCAGTAACGGAGGCGATATCAGCAGCGTCCGCTTCAATCGGAGGTGACTCTGCAACGGTTGGCGACTCTTCTTCCGCATCATCGTCGCGGGGAATGAATTCGCGGCGCGGTCCCGGCTCCTGCGTCCAGTCGCAACCGCGCGCGGCGACGAATACCAACAGCGTTGGTTCGTTCAACGCGGAAGTCTTCACGGCAACGAATAACTCACCGAGCCAGTGATCGAGTAGCGACACGTAGCCTGCATAGACGGCGGGATGAGTTCCCCAGTTGCCTAGCGCGACGGTGGTCATGTCGCAGCCTCGCTCTTCAAAGTCCTCAAAGTAGAGCGTGGCAAACCCCTCGGGGGGCAACCACGGTTCGGGGATGCCTGCCGAATGGAGCCAGACGATGCGCGATGCTGTCCCACGCGGCTCGACCAGCTTTGGGAGAGCGGCTTGAACCAGGCGCGCGAATGGAATTTCGTCGGGCTTCGGATCGGGATCGGCTTGCGCCGCGAACAACGTGCGAGTCGTCGTACTCAGCGTCATCGACCACGGCAGACTGCCCGCCTCGTGAAACAGATGCAGTTCAACGCCCGCTGCCGCCGTCATGCTCGACCAAGTAGATTCCGTCTCGTTGAGGGGCGACGAAGCCGCGTGTGGGAACCGGCCCGTGCCGAGACTCGTCCCCGAAGCAGCACCCGCATGTTCCGCAAAGTGACTGTCGAAGACCACGGCCTCCGACGCGAGACGATCGAGGTGTGGAGTCTCGATCCACTCATTGCCGTAACACCCGAGGGCCGTTGTCGCGAGTCGGTCCAACGTGACGATGATTGCCTGCATGACGAGCGTCCATTAGAAGTCCAGCTTTTCTTAAAGCCGGACTTCTTCAACGGCAAGGAGCAACTCCGAAAGGAAGTCCGGCTAACAAAGCTAAGCCGGACTTCGCCAGAACTCACGCGGCGACCAGTTCTAGATCACGTCGCCAACGAGGGCTGTGCAGAATTTGCTCGACCTGCATCTCATGGAGTTGATCGAGCCAAGTGCCGTCGAACTCGAAGACCTCGTACATCCGTTGAGAGCGGTCGTAGCGCGGGTCGGTGGTCGCTTCGCGTTCGTGCGTTCTGGAGAACTGGCTCGGCACAATCAACAACCATGTCCGATCTGCGGCTCGTTCCCAAGTTGGCTTCGTCCACCGAAATCCCACATCCTGCAAATCTGTCTGAATCATCCGTCGGCCTCCTTGCCCGTGTGATGTTCGCGATCCACACCTTTGGATCGCCCCGATTCCTTTCGGGGGCGGGATTATCGACACGCCCCCCGCCTGCGGTCAACGGTTGAGGGGAAGATTGGTTGGACCATCGAGCGTCGCAACAGCGTTCACGCCGGGCCAGATCCTCAGAAATGTTCGCCGTACTCCATTTCTTAAGGAACGGGACCGTAATAACTTCCCGAAGTGAAGCAGGCTACCATCAGCCGCAGGGCGCTAGCCCCGGTTTGGATGACACAAACCGGGGCTAGCGCCCTGCGGCT
>JAYTGQ010000902.1:0-3423 GCA_043733345.1 Schlesneria sp. | reverse complement strand
GTGATTCTGTGAGCGGCAAGGCGCTAGCCGCCGGTAGTTCCAACTCACCGGCGGCTAGCGCCCAGCCGCTCACGGGAAGTTATTGCGTGCCAGTTCCTTACCGTAGATCGAAGCTTGACGCGCAAGCGAAGGATCGGTTGCGGAGCGTTCTTCGCTTGCGCGTCAGGCTTCAATGGGGCAAGCACTTGCTAGTCGCTCGGCGAACGAAGTCCGGCTAACAAAGCTAAGCCGGACTTCAGCCATCCTGCTTCAGCTTTGGTGTTCGGCGGAATCCGCTTGACCCGTTTTTCTTTTTTCCCTGTAATCCGCCGCCGCGTGCCCGGGCCTTCATGGATGAGGGTCGAGCTGCGCGTTGCTGAGGCCATCCGGCGACATGACTTACGACCGCTATCTGTTGCGCAGCTTTGTGTATGTGTTCGCGGTTTGTCTTGCCTCGACGCTGGGCTTGTTCGTCGTCATCGACCTGTTCGAGAACATCGACGACTTCCTCGTGCGGAACGACGATCGCGGTATTCAGTTGTTGCTGTGGACGATCAGTCGCTGCTATGTCTTTCAGTCGATCTTCTTTATCGACCGGGCCGGGCCGACGCTGGCGGTGGTCTCGGTGATCGTCGTGCTGGTGCTGCTGCAACGGACGGGCGAACTGCACACGCTGTTGGCGGCGGGCATTCCGATGTACCGCATCCTCGCGCCGCTGATCCTGATTAGCGCGGCGTTCAATGTGGTCTTCGCGCTGAACCAAGAGTACGTCGTTCCGCAGATCGCGCATGCCGCGTTTGAGAAGCGGGGCGAGCCCGAATCGACGAAGCACGCCGTCGAGTCATTTACGGACCATGCGTCGCACATTTCAATCGACGGCCAGTCGGTTCGGTTGGCGGAGCGGGCTTTGGATCAGGCGGTATTTGTGTTGCCCGCTCCTTCGCTGACCAATGAGATCACGATCTTGGAGGCTCCCGTGGCGGTGTTCTATCCGGCACAAGGCGCGCGTCCCGCCGGCTGGTTGCTTCGCGATGTGCGGCCATCGCCCGAGATCCTCGAACAACGTTTGACGAGCCGTGGTCGGGAGGTCGTGCGGCTGAAGTCCGGCGGGCGTCACGCCTTCGTCGTCAGCTCAGTCGCCTGCGATCAACTCTTCAAGCGGAACTCCAATTTTTCGGTCCTCTCGATCCCCGAGCTGATCGGGCGCATTCGCTCGCCGGCAATGGGGCTGGAGTTGGTTCACCGCCTCGTCCTGCATCTGCACTCGCGCCTCGTGCAGCCAATCCTGAACATCATTGCCGTGTTGATCACCATCCCGTTGATGGTTCGCAAAGAGAGTCCCGGTGTCGTGGCCGACTCGGCGCTGTGCGGGCTAGTGTTGTCGTTGATGTTCGGGCTGATTCAAGCGTGCCAAGTCCTCGGTGAAAACCAAGTCGTGCCCGCTGACATGGCCGCGTGGATTCCAGTCCTGCTCGGCGGAACGCTCGCGGCGTGGTTGACGGGAGTGATCCGGACATGACGCGCCTCCCGCTGATAAATCTCCCCGTAGGATGGACGCCTCGTCCGTCCGCGCCAGCAACCTCGGACGGACGAGGCGTCCATCCTACGGGTCACTCATTTTCCGGATGTTGCCTGACGCGCGAGCCAGTCGCAGAACCGCTGCCAGTCTCAACCGACGAACGAGGGTCGTCGGAGGGAATCGCGTCGCGTCGCACGGTGTTGCTGGGGCTGGGCGTTCTGTTCCTGGCGCGGGTTCTGTTCATCGCTCTCTCCCCGTTGGAGCTGGTTCCTGACGAAGCTTACTACTGGGACTGGTCACGGCAGTTGGACTGGGGCTACTACAGCAAGCCGCCGCTGATTGCGTGGCTGATCGCGCTGTCCACGAGTCTCGGCGGGAATTCCGAGTTGGCGATTCGCTTCCCCGCCGCCTGTCTGGGCACGCTCGGGCTGTGGGCGATCTACGAACTGGCGAGCAAGCTGTACGACGCCAGCACGGGTTTGCGTGCCGTGGTGATTGCCGCGGCAACTCCGGGCCTCACCGTGATGAGCCTGCTGATGACGATCGACGCGCCCTTTTTGTGCGCGTGGTCTTGCGCGGCCTGTTCAGTGTGGAGACTGCTCGAAACCGAACGGCCTCAAGGACGATGGCTGGTCGCGGCGGTTGTTTCCACGGGACTCGGGCTGCTCGCCAAACAGACCATGCTCGGATTGTTTCCATTGGTCTTCGTGTTTCTGGTGCTGAGTCCAGCGGATCGAAAGAAACTCCAGTCGCCCGCCGTTTGGATGTGGGTGCTGGGAAGTCTCGTGTTCCTCGCGCCGGTCGTGTGGTGGAACTCACAGCACGACTGGATCACGATTCAGCACACGCGCGAGCATTTTGTGGGCAAGCCGATTTCGGGGATCGGCCATGTGGCCCTGAGCATCGAATTCTGGACGACACAGTTCGGCATCCTCTCACCGGTGATCTGTTGGATGATGATCGGTGTCGTTGGCAGCTTGTTGTTGAAGCTGCCCAAGTTGGCGCGCCGGGAGTTGTACCTCGTCTGTTTGGGTGGCCTGCCCATGGTGGCCGTGACGGGTTTGAGTTTCATTCAACTGGTCCAGCCGAACTGGCCCGCCGCCTTTCATTTGACGGGCGTCATTCTTGTCGCAGCGTGGGCGGGGAAGCTGATGCCGCCGTTGACTCTCGTCGATCGAATTCGGGGCCGATTCCCGTTGGCCGTGATTGTCGGAGCCTGCTTTTCTGTGATCGTGGTCCTGACTCCGGTTGTGATGGGCCTGACTCCGTTGGCCGGAACGCGGCTCGATCCCACGGTGCGACTGCGTGGCTGGAGAACACTCGGCGTGGAAGTTGATCGCAAGCTACGCGACTTCCCGTCACCGAATCAGACGCTGATCGTGGCCACCACGGATCGAAGCCCCGTGAGTGAACTGGCGTTCTATCTCGCGCAGCGCCCGCGCGTGTACTTGTGGAACTCACACCCGCAACCGCTGTCGCAACACGATGTCTGGGACGGTCCCCGTGATGCCACAGGGCGCGATGCCTTGATTCTCACGCCAGATCGTTTGGACGTTCCCACACGGTTCGCAGCGGCGTTCGAGTCGATTGAGGATCGCGGCATGATCTCGATCCCACTGGGACCAGAACGAACAAGAACATTCCGCGTGTGGCGCGGTGTCTCGCTCCGCGCGTGGCCAGCACGAACGACGAACCACAAATCCGCCCCAGCGCACGAACCAGATGAAAACTGACAACCCGTTCATCCTAGAGGGCATTTCAAAACTAGCCCGACGCGCGAGCGAGGGCTTCACCATCGTCGAGTGTCCTGCCCTTGCTTGCGCGTCGGGCTGGTTTTCGAGGCAAAACAGGTTTTGAAATGCCCTCTCATGTGAATTCCACAATGACCACGACCAAGTTCATGGCTGCGAGTTATGAAATCGACA
>JAYTGQ010000901.1:0-3429 GCA_043733345.1 Schlesneria sp. | reverse complement strand
GGCCAGCGACGAAATCGGTTCGTCCGCGACGCCGATCAATTTGCGAAACGTTTGCTCGGCGTCGATCAGGTCCACGCTGACTTTGCGCGCGTCGGCGGAAGACAGCTCGGCCCGATTCTTCAGACACAACGCCAGTTGGAATCGAACGCGATGCAACTCGACCCGCAATTCGTGCGACGAAGGACCGCCGTTCAGCAGCCCCTTCACGGTAACGGAGTCTTTCCCCGGTTCAACCAGTTGCTGTTCGACTTCTTTCAGCAGAGTGATCCCGATCGAACAAGCCGTCCGGCAACGCGCGAGCAGCGGTTCATCGAACGGTCGCAACTCGCATTCGACCGTCAGCCACGCTCCTGCCACCGCAGGAACCATCGCCGCTTGAGTGGCCAACAGCACATCGCGCGCGTTGTTCGGTTCGCGTGTCCGTTCGTCGTCGATGACCGACTTGGCCCGCAGCCATAGCTCTTCTTGCTGCTCGTGCGACGCGAACTCCGCGTGTTCTGCCAGCGTGCGAGACAGCTCGATGGCAAGTTCCACGCGTCGCGCGTTTGGCGTGGTCGGCTCGGCCAGCCGCGCGAGCGCGTAGCTTTCGGCCAGCGAGAACAACCCGCGCCGACGAAGCTGATCGAAGTATCGCGTTTGCGATTCGTCGGCACTCGTGGTGTGAGTCCCCGCAACGAGGCTGCACAGCACGAGTGCAACCACGCAGCCGCGTCTCCCAAGCCGGCGCATTGGCCGCGTGAATCGTTCGAGTGGCGGGAAATCGACCATGACCGAAGTGCTCCTCCTGCGAGACTCTTCCGAGCGGGGCGGCGTCAGCCCCCCGGTTCTTGGGCGTGAGCCCTTTGCAGGAAGAACCGGGGGGCTGACGCCCAATGGCACTCACTTTGTAACCCGCAGCGTCAGCAAGGGAGTCAAACACGTAGTGAAACACTGAGGAACTCCCTCGCTGACGCTGCGGGTTACTTGGCGTTTTTGACAAAGTGAGTGCCATTGGGCTGACGCCGCCCCGCTCGGAAATCCAGAATGAATTGCGTGCAAGATAACGACGAGACGTTTTTCCGTCTTTGTGAGTTGTCGCTCACTCTCCCGCCACCGCAATCCAGTTCACTTCGCGCAGCCGTGCCGCTTCGGCGGCGGCCTTGAGCTTGCCGACCACGAAGCTCTTGTGGTTGGCCACGGTCTGCTCACTGAGCTGCATCCGCGCGGCAACATCCTTGTTGGACCAGCCCAGCACGAAGAGCAGTTCGACACACTGCAATCGCTCGAACTCCCCCCGGCTGAACCACGATTGAATGAGTCCCCGCAAACAGTCGCCGAGAACCCGCTCCTCGATCACGTGTCGCTCACCGCTGCGGGCGAGACTCGACGCCGGACGCTCGCGCCCCGCCGGTTCGCGCTGCGCCGCACCCGCTGCGTGGGCAGAGTCTCCGCTGGTCGAGTCGTCGCGCAGCACGAGTGACAAGGCGGGGCGACGCCCTTTGCGCCGCAACACATCAGTCAGTTTGTGAGCCGCGATCGCGAACAGGAACGACTCCAACGGCGTCTGGTCGTCATAGTTTGGCAGTGACGTGAGGAACCCGAGGAACGTCTCCTGCACGACATCTTCCGCTGCCGCGCGGTCGTTCAGCCTCGGCTCGACAAACGCCAACAGCCGCCCTTCGTATCGCGCGATGAGCCGCTCCCACGCAGCGGCCTCACCGCGCCGCACGCCGATCAAGAGTGTCGAGTCATCGTCAGGCGTGATGTTCATTCGGGGTCGTGCGCAATGGAGAGATTGGTCAGGAACGCAAACGATTGATGTTTCAGAGTAGCCGCGCTGTTGGACCACGGGAAAGCCAGACGAGCGACTTCGTCAAAAGTGTCTTTCCGTTTCGCGCCGGGTATAAGTTCTTCGCAGGTAGGACTGCGTCGTTTCACCGGTTGAATCGCTTCAACAACCTCTCGTTTTCAAAAGGATTTCTTATGCTGACTCGCTCTTGGATTCGCACCTTCTTCGTTGGCCTGGCCGTGGCCGGTTCGACGCTGCTGTCTCAAGACCATCGACTCGTGGCCGATGAACCGATCGTTCCAGCGGGCGCGGTGGTGGAGAAGCTGTTTGAAACCAACGTGCTGACCGAGGGGGTCTGCGTCGCGCCCGATGGACTGGTCTACTTCAGCGAGATCACGTTCTCACACAAGTCGCGCGATCAGCACGGTGCCATCGAGGCCGGGCACATTTGGAAGTTCGATCCCGCCACGAAGAAGACCACGATCTTTCGCTCACCCAGTGGCATGTCGAACGGCATCAAGTTCGATGCGGCGGGAAACATGCTGATCGCCGAGGGGGCCGATTACGGTGGGCGACGGATCATTCGGACCGACATGACGACCGGCAAGAGCTATATCGTGGCGGGACTGTTTGAAGGTCGCCCCTTCAACTCGTGCAACGACATTACGATCGACGAGCAGGGCCGCATCTACTTCAGTGACCCGCGTTATCTCGGGTACGAGTCTCTCGATCAGCCGGTCATGGCGGTCTATCGGATCGACACGAATGGCACCGTCCATCGCATCATCACTGACGCAGGCAAGCCGAACGGCGTCGCGATCTCACCCGACCAGAGGACGCTGTATGTCGTCAGCAACGACAACGGCGCGAGCGGGTTTGAACGGCTGAGTACGGGTGACGCCAACGCGCCGAAGCAGGCCGACAAAGTGGACGTTCCGCTACGCAAAGGCTTGATGGCGCTGATGGCTTATGACCTCGCGGCCGATGGAACGGCCAAGTTCCGTAAGACGCTCGTCGATTACGCGCCGTTCGATGGACCGGACGGACTGGTCGTCGATCAGGACGGCAACCTTTACGTGGCCGTTCGCGCCGAGAACCGTCCCGGCATCTGTGTCTACTCGCCGGAAGGTAAAGAGTTGGCCTACATCAAAACCGAAGTCCCGACCAACGTCGGCTTCGGCCGCGGAGCCGCCGCCAAGACGCTCTACATCACCGCCGGTGCGAGCCTCTATCGAATCCAACTCAACCGCGCAGGCTATCAGTTGCCGCAGAAGCGCTGAACAGAAATCGGCACTCCGCTCTTCTCTGGGAATGGCGTCAGGCACCGCAGACTTCAGGCAGCGATAATGTTCGTCGAAAGTAGAAACTTCAGCCTCGAATATGAAACGCTTTTGAAAATATTGCACCAGCACGTTGCAATCCTAATACCAGGGCCAGCGCGCGCACTGGGCTGGCGTGAGGGAGTGGGCGGTTGGTGCGAAGCGATGTCCGCTTGTAATGTAGTCGGCCGTGTGGATCTGTATAGATCGCGGTGCAGGGAGGCTGACCGATGAGTGATTTCATGAGCGTTGGTTTGGAGCGTGATCGCCTCTTGGAGGTCGGAAAGTATTTCGAGAGTCTGGAGGATCCGCGTTCGTCCGTGAATCGGCGGCACCCGTTGG
>JAYTGQ010000900.1:0-3432 GCA_043733345.1 Schlesneria sp. | reverse complement strand
GCAGTGGCGGGCAGAACGACACATGAATCGTGGCCTCACGCTGGCCTGCGAGGAACGAGACTCGCATCCAACCCTCACTGACATCCCCGTCGTCGGTCGTTCGCCGCGACATCCATTGCGTGACATCTTCGCTGGCGTCCCTGTCAGACGACTCGAACACGGCTGGCTCAAACTCAATCGACACTGGTTCGGGTGAATCGGCGATCGGCGTTTCAACTAAGGTCGGGAATTGAGGATTGTCGTCTGGGCGGTTCTGTCCGGATGTCGGTGTACGGACCACGGAAGCCATGTCGATCATGGGTGCGCCGATCTCACCTCGCATCTCCGACGCGATCGTTGTCAGCGCGGCCAACCACTGGAACAGAGTCACTCCCGCGAGCAGGCCACTCGTCAGCGGAGCCGACTGTGTGGCGAGTGCCAAACACCAGAGCGCCGACGCGCCCAGCGAGACGCCCACCGGAGCCCAGTGGCTGATTTCGTTTGAGACTGTTCGACGCGAATTGGCTTGGAATGCGACCCATGCCAGATGGGATGCCGCAGCCACGGCGATCATCGAGACGACAGCCAATAATGGCGGGAGCGGGGCGACCCATTCGCCCGACAAACAACGCGCGATCAGCACCGCGTCCGAGACCAGCAATGCCGACCAGATCCCCACCGCGAGCGGTCGCCGCGCGGGAATCGGCGGCAAGCCAGCGCGTGTGTCGCGTGGCGAGTTCAAAGGCAGGCTGCGTTCCGGCATGGAGTCCCTTCCACGCAAAGCGGCAACCATGACGGATCAAGTTCAGTCGCAGTTGCCGAGTCGTATCCGAAAAAGAATCGGGGGCCGATGCCCCCGATTCAGGATCTCGTCTCTTCCACACCAACCCGCAGCGTGAGCAAGGACGATAAGCCCACACTCCCTCGTTTTTCCCCACACGTCCTCGCTTACGCTTCGGGTTGGTGTCGGTTGAAAACTCTCACAAGCCAGCAGCTTTCTTAAGGTCGGCCGCCTTATCTGTGGCTTCCCACGAGAAGTCGGCGTCGTTGCGACCGAAGTGGCCGCCGCTGGCCGTCTTCCTGTAGATGGGCCGCCGCAGGTTGAGATACTCGATAATTCCCAACGGTGTCAATTTGAAGTGTTCGCGAACAAGGGCCACGATCTTGTCTTCAGGGATCTTGTGTGTGCCATTCGTCGCGACGTGAACGCTGACGGGATCGGCCACTCCAATCGCGTAAGCCAGTTGCAATTCGCACTCGTCGGCGAGTCCCGCTGCGACAATGTTCTTCGCGACGTGACGAGCCATGTACGCGGCCGAACGATCCACTTTCGTGGGGTCTTTCCCGCTGAACGCTCCGCCACCGTGACGCCCCCAGCCACCGTAGGTATCGACGATGATCTTGCGGCCCGTCAGTCCGGTGTCGCCGTGAGGCCCACCGACCACGAAGTTGCCGGTCGGGTTGATGTGGTACTTCGTCTTCGACGAGAGCAGGTTCTCGGGGATCGACTTCTTCACGACGTTCTCAATTACGAAGTTGCAGATGTCCGCCTGCGAGACCGCTTCATGATGCTGTGTTGAAACGACGACCGCCGAAATTCCGATCGGTTTGTTGTGCGAGTCATATTCGACCGTGACTTGGCTCTTGGCGTCGGGACGCAGCCAATCGACCTGCAACTGCTGGCGAGCCTCGGTCAGACGATTGATGATCCGGTGTGACAGGGCGATCGGCAGCGGCATCAGTTCCGGAGTCTGATTGCACGCGTAGCCAAACATCAACCCTTGATCGCCAGCCCCTTCACGATCAACTCCCATTGCGATGTCGGGGCTTTGACTGTGAATCGCCACGAGTACCTTGCAGGTCTCGTGATGAAAGCCCACATCGTCGAATGTGTATCCGATATCCCGCACGACATCCCGAGCGACTTGGACGTAGTCCAGTTTGCCCTTGGTCGTGATCTCACCGGACAACACAACGAGGTCCGTCGTACAAAGCGTTTCACAGGCGACTCGGGAACGAGGATCCTGAGCCAACAAGGCATCCAGCACCCCGTCAGAGATCTGGTCGGCCACCTTGTCAGGATGGCCCATACTGACGGATTCGCTGGTAAAGAAATGGTTCGACATCTGACAAAACTCTCCGTGAAATTCGCATCGTTCCCGTGAGTCGATTGATCGAGAAAGGCTCGCCAGCCGGAACGGTGCGCCGGGAACCTTCACAATGGGGCGGGATTCTAGGTATCCGCACAGCAGGTCTCAACCGGTGGAAAGAAATTGCCAAGGCCACCCGACCAGAATGGAGTCGGCACGAGTTAGGCGGGCATTAAGGCAATCTCGGCGGTGCCCTCTGAACCACAGCCAGAGACCTCACACGACCTCGAATGTTTGATTTCCCTGTTTGTCGAACTTCCGCCAACACAGCCCCATCGGCAACGACTTCAAACTCATGGGGAGTAAATCCAGAGGACAGTGGAGCGTCTTAAGACCGCTTAGGAGCAGTTTCAGAAGAACTCATCCGGCGTTTCGGGGGGGCACCGATTCTGACCGCCATTTCCTCCTGAAATTCAGTTTCCTCCGACGAAAGCGTTCGGAGCGAATCTGTTTTTAGCCCGGAGGGCGGCAGGTCGTAGTGGGTGAGTCCGACCAAAATGTCTTGAGCCCTGAAGGGGCGACACGGTCGTGGTGTCACTCGCGAATGCCGCGTGAAACGGAGATCAAACGAGTCGCTGTTGTGCTGAAGCCATCGCAAGATTCGATCCTTTCCCGTGCGTTGCAGTTTGCCAAACTCAGACCTAGAATCCCGCCCACTTGGGGGCTTGGGAACGGGCCTGATTCGCCTGCGCAGACTGTGCGCAACAGGTTGATTTGTCCGATAAGAGTAGTCCCGTTCGCCCCTGAGCCGACCACGATCCTGCTTCACTGACGCCTTGGCCGCTTCGATCAGTACCCACGGCTCTTTCGTAGCGACGGCGAAATTGATCACTTTCTTCGAGTTGACACAGCATGGAAAGCTCTCACGCCGTTCTCATGTACGCCGGTGTGATGGTTGGGTTCGTGGTCGCGAACCTGACCGTCATTCATCTGGTGGGGCCGAAGAATCGGACTGCCGTGAAACAGATGCCGTACGAGTCCGGGATGGATCCCATCGGCGATGCGCGTCAGCCGTTTGATGTGAAGTTCTACCTCGTCGCGATCCTGTTTCTGGTGTTCGATGTCGAGTTGCTATTCCTGTATCCGTGGTCTGTCGCGGCGTACCTCAACGATGGCGTGGGTGTGCCTCGCGAGATGCGGAACACCGTCTTCGGCGTGATGCTGGTGTTCATGGGGACGCTGGCGATTGCCTACGTCTACGCTTGGCGAAAAGGGGTCTTCAAATGGCGATGAAGGACGTGCCCGACAATATCTTCATGACCCAGTTGGACGCCGCCGCCAGTTGGGCGCGGGCCAACAGCCT
>JAYTGQ010000899.1:0-3435 GCA_043733345.1 Schlesneria sp. | reverse complement strand
CTTCAAACTCAGCGGCACCGGCACGAAGGCCGGCGGAGCCGATTACCTGATGCAATTCGTCGTGCCGATCAGCGTGACCGAGAACACGCTGCGACGCGGGTTCGCTCCGAAGTCGGATAATCCGCATTCCGAAAAATAGCCGCGCGGCTAATTTCTGTGACGCGGATTAGTCGTCCAGACACTGCAAGAAACACTTTGGGCACAACCTCAAGCGACTGCCGCCGCGTTGAAGATGCCGCCAATTTGGAGCAACAACATGAGACTGTTTCGATCTGTGCAAGGCGCTGTTCCGCAAATCAGCCGCAGGGCGCTCGCCCCGGTTTGTTTCGCTCGAACCGGAGCCAGCGCCCTGCGGCTCATACGAATTACCGGACAAAGCCTCGTTTGCTTGCTCTTTCTCGTGGCGGTCGTGGCCGAGTGTCGCGAGGCGTCCGCTCAAGTGCTCAACAAGCAGCAGCAGCTTGAGGCACAGACCTTCTGGGACAA
Source organism: Schlesneria sp. (assembly GCA_043733345.1). Lineage (GTDB taxonomy): Bacteria > Planctomycetota > Planctomycetia > Planctomycetales > Planctomycetaceae > Schlesneria. Next base: position 2,949 of record JAYTGQ010000899.1, on the reverse strand, counting down.
CCGCGATTGGGATTGGTATGCCGAACAGATTCCGTTCTTCGAGTGTCCCGATGCGGAGATCACAACGACCTATTACTACCGCTGGGAGTTGCTGACGAAGCATCTGACTTACGGCTCGCCGAACAGCGGATATCTGTTTACCGAGTTCATCGATCGGCCGTTCTGGTCGGGGGCGTATGGAGCGATCAGTTGTCCGGCGGGGCATCAGCTTTATGAGGCTCGCTGGCTGCGGCAGCCGAGGATTGCTCGCGACTATTTGAAGTATTGGTTCCGCACGCCGGGGGCTCAGCCGCGAAACTATTCGACGTGGCTGGCGGATTCGGCGTGGGCGGTGAATCAGGTCCATCGCGACGATGCGTTCGCGATCGACCTGCTGCCGGATCTCGTCCAGAACTACGCAGGCTGGGAGCAGCGACACTTCGTTCCCGAGGTCGGCCTCTTCTGGCAGACCGGTCACGACGACGGCATGGAGTTCAACATCAACAGCCGCCAGACCAAGGACATCCTGCGCGGTGCTCCGAGCTATCGACCATCATTCAACGCCTACATGTGGGCCGATGCGGTCGCGATCGCAAAGCTCGCGCGGTTGGCGGGGAAGAACGACATCGCCAAGCGATTCGAGACGAAGGCCGAGTCGCTCAAGACGACGATGCTGAAACTGCTGTGGGACGAAAAACGACAATTCTTCTTCCCCGTCTACAAGAACGACGAGGAACGCGACGGCCACAAGATCAAAGCACTGACGAAGACTTATGAGGACGGTCAATTCGCGGGCGACTCACACGGTCGCGAGCTGATCGGCTATGTGCCGTGGCAGTTCAACATGCTCGAACCCCAAATCAGCCGGAACGCGCTAGCGTCCGGTTCCGAGACGACAACCGGGGCTAGCGCCGTGCGGCTGATGAAGTATGAAGCCGCCTGGTCGAAGCTGATGGACCGCGATGGTTTCTATTCCGATTTCGGACCATCGACGGTCGAGCGAAACGATCCGCTGTTCTTGTTGCAGAAGTCCTGCTGCTGGTGGAGCGGCCAATCGTGGCCGTATGCGACGACACAGACGCTCAAGGCGCTGGCGAATGTCGTGCAGCGCAACGAATCCGAGTCACTCCGTGACTCGGATTCGGCATCACGGAGTGACGCCGCGACGACGAAGGCCGACTACTTCAAGCTGCTGCAAATCTACGCGCGCTCGCATCGCAAGAACGGCCAGCCGTATCTCGCAGAGGCCCTGCATCCCGACACCGGCTCGTTCGAGGGACACGACGGCTACAACCACTCCGAGCACTATTTCCATTCGGGCTTCTGCGATCTGGTCATCACGGGATTGGTCGGGCTGACTCCGCGCGATGATGAGACGCTGGAAGTGAATCCGCTCGCGCCACCGGATTGGGACTACTTCGCTCTCGACGATGTCCCGTATCGCGGTCATCGCGTCAGCATCGTGTGGGACAAGACCGGCGAACGATACAAACTCGGCGCGGGGCTGCATGTGTTGGTCGATGGCAGGAAGTCGGTCACGCACTCGAAACTCGAACGGATCGCCATCAAGCACGGTGCTGCAATGCTTCATCAGCCGGAGGGCGCTAGCCCCCGGTTCGACGCATCCAAACCGTTCGACGCATCCAAACCGGGGGCTAGCGCCCCGCGGCTGATTTCGCCAAACACACCGCGTCTCGTGTCGACCAACTTCGTCGTCAACAACGACGGCACATACTTTCCGCGACTGACAGCGTCGTACTCGTCGGCCAAGACTTCGACCAGCAAGCTCAACGACGGCAACTTCTGGTACATCCCGCATCCACCAAATCGCTGGACGTGCGAAGGTTCGCCCAACGAACGCGATTGGGTCGTCATCGACTTCGGAGTGCAGCGGACGATTCACACCATCAAGCTCTATCCGCTCGACGACCGCGGCGAGAAGGACTCGGCCGTCCGTGCGCCGCAGCGGATCGTGTTGGAAGCGTGGATCGACGACGAGTGGCGTCCAATCAAGTCGCAAAGCGGCGTACTCGACCAGCCGCAAGGTCGCCGCGCCAACGTCGTGAAGTTCGATCCGATCGAAGTCGCAAAGTTGCGAGTCACTCTGCATCATCGCCCCGACGGCAAGTCCGGTCTCTCCGAGATCGAAGCCTGGGGCGACATCCAACTGCCGTTGGAAGCGGCTCCACCACCGGCCGGCAACCTGGCCTACAACCCGAAACCGGACGGCTTTCCAAAAGCCTCGGCTTCGTTCTCTGATCGCTTCGGAGGCCAGCCGGCCAGCGCCATCGACGGCAAGACGGTGTTCCTTCCCACGCCGATGAATCGCTGGACGAGCTACGAGTCGAAGTCGGACACCGATTGGCTGGAGATCGACTTCGGCCGAGAGGTGGAATTCCGCCGAGTCGAACTTGCGATCTACGACGACCGGGGCGGCGTGCAGCCTCCGACCTCGTATGTCATCCAACATTGGACCGGCACCGAATGGCGCGATGTCGCCAACGCCAAGAAATCTCCGGAACAACCACGGGGCAGCCAATGGAACGAAGCACGCTTCGATCCGGTGAAGTCAGCGAAAACCCGCATCGTCTTCACGCATCGCGGCCAGTCGCGCAGCGGGGTCTCGGAAGTGTTGATCTGGAACGACTGATGTGGAATGAGGATTAGGAGCCCTCACGAAAAGTGGAGAAATACATCATTTGGCTTGGGGGTCAGAAAAGGGGTCAGGACTGAATGGCACTGTCGTGACCGTAACTGGTGTTATGTCTTGGCGTTACCGGATTCGAGTTGTTTCTTCAGGACGTGGCGGGGTTCGATGCGGCCGGGGCGGTCTCCGACTTCGCAGGTGGCGATTTGGGACAGTAGTGCGAGGCAGTGGGCCGACAGTCTGTCTGGTGGGATGCGGCCGCGCACCATGCCGGCCCAAGACGCGAGGAGATATTGGCAGGTGCCGGTGAAGCTGATCTGACG
>JAYTGQ010000898.1:0-9309 GCA_043733345.1 Schlesneria sp. | reverse complement strand
CCCCCCGGTTCTTCCAGCGGAGGGCTTACGCCCAAGAACCGGGGGGCTTACGCCGCCCCGCTCAGATGTCTCACTATTGACCGTGCGAGGTATAAAGTGGTTTGAGTCCTCGAAGCCAGCCCTCAAAAATGCCTGATTTGAAACCGACATTAGCAGCTTGTTGAAAAACCGTAGGATGGACGCCTCGTCCGTCCGATTCCAATTGGTTTTCGCTCGGACGAGGCGTCCAAGCTACGTTTTTCAACAGGCTGGTAGCTCTGCTAATGACAGCCAGCTTGAGGGTGCCTCTCTACGTCGCTTAGAATCCATCCGAACATTCAATGGCGATTACGACGGAAGTCGGCATCAGCACCACTGCGGCGTGGCGAGCAACTGCAATCCAAACCCATAGTCTGACTTGGAGAGATGACTCATGCTCAATCTGACGGGACGAGGAAAGGCTCACACGTGCGACGGCATCACGCGGCGTGACTTTATGCAGGTCGGGTCTCTCGGGGCGATGGGCCTCACGTTGGCGGACCTCGCCGCGATGGAGGCCCGCGCGGCGGAGGCCGGGAAGAAGCCAGGCAAGGACAACCGGGCCTGCATCATGATCTTCAACCTCGGCGCGCCGAGTCAGCTCGACACGTTTGACCCGAAGCCCGAGGCCCCTCTGGAAATTCGTGGCCCCTTCCAGTCGATCGAGACCAAATCGCCCGACATTCGGATCAGCGAGATCTTCCCGAAGCATGCCGCGATCGCCGATCACATCTCGTTTGTGAGGAGCTGCAATCACGGAGCACCCGCCGTTCACGATGCCGGTTGGCAGATGATGCAGACCGGCCGCTTCTTCACGGGTGGAGTGAACACGCCTCACGCGGGAAGCGTCACCGCGTATCTGATGGGTCGCAAGTCGGACCTGCCGCCGTTTGTGGTCCTTCCCGAATTGATGGGGTCGGGCGGCGGCGGCCTACCGAACGGACAAGCGGGCGGGTTCATTGGGAAGGCTCACGATCCGTTCGTCCTCAATGCCGATCCGTCCAAGCCCGACTTCGTGGTCCCCGACCTGTTGCCTCCCAAACAGATCGGTGAGGCACGGCTCGACCGTCGCCGCAAGCTGCGCGATGTCGTCGATGGGACCGTCGCCGGGTTCGAGAAAAGTGAGAACGCCCAGCTTCTCGACACCAGCTTCCAGTCCGCCTTCCGCATCATCACGAGTCCTCAAGCCCGCGATGCGTTCGATCTCACTAAGGAGCCGATGGCCGTGCGCGAGCGTTACGGCATGAACCGGTTCGGCCAGTGCTGTCTTCTCTCGCGCCGATTGGTTGAGGCGGGAGTCCGCTTCGTCACGATCAACACATTCCTGACGGTCTTTAACGAAGTGACGTGGGACATCCACGGGACGCTGCCGTTCACGTCGATCGAGGGGATGAAGAACATCGTCGCCCCGATGTACGACCAGGCCTACAGTGCCCTGGTCGAAGACCTCGTCCAGCGCGGGTTGCTCGACGACACGCTGGTCTGCAACGTGTCCGAGTTCGGCCGGACCCCGCGCGTGAACCCGGCGGGAGGCCGCGATCATTGGCCTCAATGCTGGACGGTCTACTTCGCGGGCGGCGGCGTCAAAGGGGGACGCGTTGTCGGTCGCAGCGACCCCATCGGCGGCTACCCTGCCGAGCGTCCGGTCACGCCCCCCGAAATCGTGGCGACCATCTTCCACAGCCTCGGCTTCAACGTTGAAGACCACCTCCCCGGCCCCGCCGGCCGTCCGTTCCCGCTCGCCGACTTCGGGACGAAACCGATCATGGAGTTGTTCGCATGATGGCGGGAAAGACTGTTCACGCGACAACGCTGACCGTCAGGCCTTCTCCTGTCCCCTCGCCCCGGCTTAGTGGGGTGAGGGTGAGGGGACTTCTTCTCTTCGGCTGTTCAATTGCTTCACCGACCATGTGCCGCGACACACGCCCATTCCCTTGAGAGACAACCGTCATGGACCTGTTACTGACCAATCGTGACAAGGTGCGACGCATCGTCCAGCGCCGGCGTCGCCTCGGCTTGGACCGCAAGGATGAAGTTTGGAACGGAAGGTACATCATCATGCCCGATCCGGATAACGTGCATCAGGACTTAGTTGGTTCGTTGCTGACGGTTCTCCGAATTGTGATTTCTTGGGCGAAGCTCGGCACCGCCTACCCCGGTTGCAACATCTCCGACCGCGAAGACAAGTGGACCTCGAACTACCGAGTCCCCGATGTCACCGTCTTCCTCAACGACAACCCGGCCGAGAACCGCAATACGCACTGGCTGGGCGGCCCCGATTTGGCGGTCGAGATCGTCAGCGACAACGACAAGTCGCGCAAGAAGCTCGACTTTTATGCCAGCGTCGGCACTCGTGAACTGCTCATCGTGGATCGCGCCCCGTGGCAGCTCGAACTTTTTCGATTGACCGATGGCGAACTGGTCTCGGTCGGCAAATCAGCGGTCGCCGACGGTAACGTCCTCACCAGCGAAGTCGTCCCGCTCCGCTTCCGCCTCATCGCGGGAGAGACTCGTCCACAGATCGAGGCATTGCATGGGGATGGCGTCCAACATTGGGCGATCTAACGAATTGGGTTCGGCCGCTCAAATTTGAGATCGTCATGCCAACGACGGTCCGCGATTTTCTTCGACAGCTCGAAGCAGACGGTTGGTTTCTTGTCCAGCAGACGGGGAGCCATCGTTAATACAAGCACGCCACGAAACCGGGGCGAGTCACCGTGGCCGGGAAGCCCTCTGACGACCTGCACCCGAAGACACTGAAGTCGATTCTGAAACAAGCGGACCTAGAGGATTGAAGCATGCGCTACGCCATCGTGATCGAACGCGGTCCGCGAAACTTTTCGGCCTACGTTCCCGATCTTCCCGGCTGCATCGCCACCGGCGACACGCTCGATGAAGTGAAGGAACTCCTGCGACAGGCCATCGAACTCCACAGGACCGGCCTGAAAGAAGACGGTCTCATCGTCGATGAACCGACATCGTTGTGCGAGTACGTCGAAGTCGAACTCGCCGCCATTTGACGTGACCAAAGTGGCCAACTTCCGGTTGGCGTTCCCAATCGTTCCCCTGCCGCAGGTGCAGTGACCCTGACCTGGGTGGTTATTGAATGAGGCGAGATCATGAGAGTCTACGACGAAGTCATTGAGTTCATCGCGACGGGTTCAACTCCGGAGCAGGTCGTGGCCTTTGCGCCGTCCGAATCAGTTCGGCTGCACGTTGCGGAGCTTATTCATCGCCAAAAAACAACCGGCCTGGAAGCCGAAGAGGCTGCCGAGTTGGAGCAGTTCGTCCAACTGGAACACGTCATGCGCATGGCGAAGGTCCGTGCGCGTCAGCGACTGGCTGCGAAAGGACGTTGAATGTCGGAGACACATATTCCGGCGTCCCTCCGTCGCGTGGTGTTGTCTCGAGCCGCGGGGCTGTGCGAATACTGCCTGATCTCTGACGAAGACACTTTTTTCGGTGGGCAAATCGATCACGTCATCAGCGAAAAGCACGGTGGCCCCACAAGCGAAGACAACTTGGCCTACGCCTGCACTCCCTGCAACCAGGCCAAGGGAAGCGATGTGGGTTCGATTGATTGGACCACGGGTGAATTCGTGCGACTGTACAACCCCCGCGCTGATCGCTGGTCCGACCATTTTGCTTTGATGGGCGGACGCATCGATGCCATCTCGCGGATTGGGGAGATGACGGTTCGCGTATTGGCCCTCAATGATTTCAGGCGTATCGAAGAGCGTGAGTTGTTAAGAACCCTCGGCCGCTATCCCACAGCGACCGCACTGAAGCGAATGGAATTCTGAACATGTTTGAACGCATTTTGCTGGCCGTTTCTTGGGTGTCCTTCACCACCGCGTTCGGTTTCGCAGCCGACTCGCTCATTGTGCTGCCTCGTGAAGTGAAGCTGACCGGACCGGAGGCTCGTCAGTTGTTGCTGGTTGAGATGGCCGACGGACCACTCGTTACGGGGCCGGTGCGTGACGGGCTGTCATTCGTGTCTGAGGACGAGCGAGTGGCGAAGGTCGTCGAGGGGCGAGTTATTCCAGTGGGGAATGGCTCGACGACGATCAAGATTTCCGCGAACGGGCAGACGGCGACGACGAAGGTGACGGTCGAGAAGTTTGATGTCGCGCATCAGTGGTCATTTCGCAATCATGTGCAGTCCGTGTTGTCGAAGACGGGTTGCAACGGTGGGGCGTGTCATGGGGCGGCGGCGGGAAAGAGCGGCTTCAAGCTGTCGCTGCGAGGATACGATCCCGAGGCGGACTTCTTCGCGATCACGCGGCAAGCGCGCGGGCGGCGCGTGGTGCCGCATGATCCCGGCCGAAGTCTGGTGCTGACGAAGCCGACGGGAGCCATTCCTCACAAGGGGGGGATTCGTTTCGCCGAGGACTCGCCCGAGTACCACGTTGTTTCCGAGTGGATCGCGCAGGGACAGGTCTCGCCCGCCGAGACCGATGCGCGGATCAAGCGGCTCGAAATTCTTCCCGCCGCGTCGCGACTAAAAGCGGGGGTCGAGCAGCCGATGGTTGTGCTCGCTCATTTCAGCGACGGACGTGTCGAAGACGTGACGCGCTGGGCCAAGTACACATCGACCAACCACACGGTCTGTTCGGTCGATGATCGGGGGTTGGTGAAGGTTCTGGGCAGTGGCGAGGGAGCGATCGTCGCGTGGTATCTCGCACAGAACACGACGGCGACCGTGACGGTTCCCTACGAACAGCCCGTCGCTCCGGAGACGTTTGCTCAGGCGAAGCGGGCCAACTTCATCGACGATCTCGTGCTGGAGAAGCTGGTCGCGCTCAACATGCCGCCATCGCCCACGTCGGACGACAGCGAGTTCCTGCGACGAGTCTTTCTCGACACGATCGGCCTGCTGCCAACAGTGGACGAAACGAAAACATTTCTCGCCGACACCGATCCCGAAAAGCGGGCCAAGCTCATCGAGCAGCTTCTGTCTCGGCCCGAGTTCGTCGACTACTGGGCCTATCAGTGGTCGGACGTGCTGTTGCTGACGGGCAACCGGCTGCGGCCCGAGGCGATCAAGTCGTACTACAAATGGATTCGCGACCGTGTCGCCAAGAACGCGCCGTGGGATGAGTTCGCGCGCGGGATCGTCCTCGCCAAGGGAAGCACGATCGAAAACGGAGCGGCCAATTTCTACGCGCTGCATCAAGACCCGCAGGACATGGTTGAGACGGTGGCGATGGCGTTTATGGGCACGTCGGTTCAGTGTGCCCACTGCCACGATCACCCGAACGAGAAGTGGACGAACGACGATTACTACGGCATGGTCAGCCTGTTCGCTCGCGTGCGCGGCAAGGGCTGGGGCGGCGACTTCCGCAGCGGAGACGGCAACCGCACGATCTTCCTCGCAGATCGAGGTGAAGTCTTGCAGCCGCGCACCGCGCGGCCTCAGCCACCAAAGCCGCTCGACGGAGAAGCGATCTCGTTCGACGACCCCGCCGACCGGCGCGAGCATCTGGTGAGATGGCTCACCGCGCCGCAGAACCCGTACTTCGCGAAGGCCATCGTCAATCGAGTCTGGGCCAACTACTTCGGTCGCGGTTTGATCGAAGCCGTCGATGACCTCCGCCTCACCAACCCGGCGAGCAACGACAGGCTGCTTGTTCGACTGGCCGAGGAACTCGTGCGGAACAAGTATGACCTCAAGAGTCTGATGCGCACGATCCTGCAATCGGAGACGTACCAGCGGTCGCACGCGGTGCTCAAGGAGAACGAAGCCGATCAGCGGTTCTACGCTCACAGTTATCCCAGGCGACTCAAAGCCGAGAGCCTGCTCGACGCGATCTCGCAGGTGACGGCGGTCCCCACGGCGTTCAAGGACCAACCGGCGGGGACGCGAGCGATGCAGCTTCCCGATGCCAGCGTGGCCTCATACTTCCTCGACACGTTCGGCCGCCCGGAGCGGGTGCTCACCTGCACCTGCGAACGCTCCGACGAACCGACCATGACGCAGGTCCTGCACCTCACGAACGGCAAGACGATTCAGGAGAAGCTGGAGGCGAAGGACGGCCGCATCGCGAAGTTCATCGAAACCAACACCCCCGATGCCGAGATCATCGACACCGCGTACCTGTCCGCCCTCGCGCGCTTCCCCAACGACAGCGAGAAGCAGCGGCTCCTGAGCCTCCTCACCGAAACCCCCGCCGCCGAAAAACGCCAGGTCATCGAAGACCTCTTCTGGAGCATCCTCACCTCGAAGGAGTTCTTGTTCCAGCACTGAGTCGCGAGTAGGGTGGGCACTGCCCACCAGTTGCCGTAGGGTGCGTGGAGTCTTCGGAACGCACCGTGATCGGAGTAGCAGATATCCAACCGGTGCGTTCCGAAGACTTCACGCACCCTACTTGTTGTCAGCGAGTCACCATGAGCATGACGTTGGATCAGGCACTGCTTGGCGTCGAGTTGGAAACCGGACGGACCTACCGTTGCCGGGTCGGCAGTGTCCGCGTGGAACTGCGGGTGTTCCCCGCTGAGGAGCCGCTCGATTTGACCGCTGACACAATGCTCGACCCGTGGACCGACCTTCCCCGGCCACAACCGATCAAACGGGGACGCGTCCGCCGAGGCGTACTGCCGCCGCCCGATGTGCCAATCATTCCCGTGGAGGATGACCTCGAATGATCTATGAGAGCCCGCACACCGATGCGCCGGTCGATCAGGGCGACATCATTGATGACTGCCCCATTTCTTACATTGACCCCTCGGAACCAACTCGCCCGGACGATGTGGCGTGGGAGTTCGCCACCAGTCGCATCATCGTGCTCACGCAGACCTGTGACCTGGCCAACCGGAAAACTCGGCATGTGAACGTGGCCATCGTGATGGATGCCGTGCAATTGGTTCAGCAAGGATTGCTCAAAGCGTCGGACATCCGTGGGTCGATCCGTGCGGGCCGCGTCTTCGGTTGGTATTTCCTCCCGAAGAATGCGGAGTTGAACCTGCCGGAGATGATCGTGGACCTCCGGCAACTGCACACCGTGCCGCTCGATTTGCTGACGGGATTGTGCGAACAGAATCGTCGTCGCGGTCGCCTCACCGGCCTCTATCGAGCACACCTCGGCAAGCATTTCGGCGACACCTTCGGTCGCATCGGACTGCCCGAACCCTACGAGACCGAGTGACGACAGCGAAGAACACTGGCGAGCGAAGCCCCTCGCCAGTGGCACCCCGCCGCCGAAAAACGCCAAGTCATCGAAGACCTCTTCTGGAGCATCCTCACGTCGAAGGAGTTTTTGTTCCAGCATTGATCTCGTTGAGCTGGCATTGCCGATGTGGTGCAGTCGAGGCAAACCCAAGTGGGTGATGCCCAAGCTCCGCCACTGCACGCGGCGCAAGTTGCAATCGCATTCCTGAGAACGCGTCATGTTGCACAACGCGGGCTGAGTTCAGCGAAGCAAAAACCGTCTCGTTCGAGGATCTCGCCCGCTTGGACGAGAACCGGAGAATCGTACATCGGACCTGCGTGGCAGAAGGTGTGGAATTCGCCTCGCTCGCCACAGGGATCGACGTGAGTGGGAAGTTCGGCCAGCAACATTCGGTTGAACTCACGGCCTGCAAATCGGGGGTCGAGTTGGTTGGGGTCGATACAGGCGAGAGTGGCTTGCAGGCCAGCGTCGATCATTTCGTTCGCGAGTCGATGGGTGTCAGCCGCCCTGCCCCAGATTGGAAAGATTGGCTCCAAGCCGGTTCCTGCGAGTTGGCGGATCCGATAACTGCGGATGTCTTCGAGAAACAAATCGCCGAATGCGAAGACCGAGATCCGCTCGGAGACGGCTCGCGCGACAACCCCTCGCATTGCCGCTTCATAGATTTCATTAGTGCATGGCCACGGCAAGGGGATCGACCAGAGTGGCAAGCCCGTGGCATTCGCCTGAGCCTCCACCAATTCCATCCTGACGCCGTGCATTGCCACGCGATGAGAGGCCTCGTTGAATGTCGTGACCAAGCCAACCACTTCGTATTCATCGCGTTGACGAAGGACATGCAAGGTCCAGGCCGAGTCTTTTCCCGAACTCCAAGACAGCAGGGTTTTGCGAGTCATCTGGACACCGCATCGGTCGGTTTTCCGTTACGTCCGAAATTGTGATTGGCCGTGTGGTCAACGTTGTGCAGTTCCCGTTTTGTGAGTCTCCGAGGAGGGAGCAACGCCGAAGGAAGAGGATGTACGTCGGGGTGCAATACGTTGGCCAGAATCTCTAGGCTCTCAACCAATCGCGGACCAGGCCGACTGAAGTAGGCGTTGCCGTCGATGACGAAGACGTTCTCTTCGCGCACGCAGGTTAGCTGGTCGAAATGGGGAGACCCGCACAGGATTGGAACATCGAGCAGTGTCCGTTCCGTGTTGAAGCCGCAACAGGCGATGATCAGTACTTCGGGATCGAATCGAAGGAGTTCGTCCCACGCTATCGTTCGGGACGGCTCGCCTTCACGACCGATCCCTTCAATGCCGCCGGCAAACCGGACGAGTTCCGGCGACCAATGCCCGCAGGTAAATGGTGGATCGATCCATTCTAAAAGTACGACTCGTTTTCGCCGTACAATACTTGCGGTTCGCTCGATGACCGCATCGACTCGAGCCTGCAACGAGGCGATCACATTCACCGCCACGTCTGCCACCCCGGCTGCTTCTCCAATCAATCGCAAGCATTCAAAGACTTCCGACAGTCGCATCGGTTCCAAGTTCACGATGCGCGGATGTCCTGGCAGCGAACAGGCGGCTGCGGTGACCTCCGCCACAGAGACGGCACAGACATCGCAGAGGGCTTGAGTCACGATCAACTCGGGGCGAAGTTGTTCCAGCAACGGCATGTCTAGCGAGTAAAGCGCCTTCTCGGTCTTCAATCGCTCGCGGACGAGAATGTCGATTTCGGCGCTGGAGGCGTCGTGAGGAATCAACGTCCGCGTCACCTTAGGCAACTCGAGAACGAACGCGGGATAATCACACTCGTGTGTGACACCGACGAGTTGATCTCCCAAACCGAGTTGGCAAACAATTTCAGTGGCACTCGGCAAGAGAGAAACGATCCGCATGAGCCGCTTTCATTCTCGAAGTCGATCACAAACCAGAGGGGTTCGACCCAATCTACTGATTAGCCCGTCAAGACGTGTCCGACAGAACTCAGCCGGCGAGTTTTGTGTGTTGTTTATGTTGTTGTTGTGTGTGTGCCGTCAAGACGTGTCCGACAGAACTCAGCTGGCGAGCGCAGTTGGGTTGGAGACGACGGTTGGGTGGCGGGTGAGAGGGAACGGAAAAGCGTTGGGAGGCGT
>JAYTGQ010000897.1:0-9318 GCA_043733345.1 Schlesneria sp. | reverse complement strand
GCTGTAAAATGCGCTCCATCGCTCATGCCCGACAAATATCATCTTGAGCGGAAGTCAGGCAATGCCAATGGGACATTTTTTATGGGACGGGCCATATGTCAACCGACCCTGTTCTGGCTCGATGGCCATTACTCGGCCGGTGTAACAGCCAGGGGAGCCAAAGATACGCCCATCTTTGAAGAGCTGAATCATATTCTGACATCAACTGATTTGGGGCATGTAATCATTATCGACGATGCACGCTGCTTCGGCACAGAACCTGCCTATCCGAGCATAAAAGAACTCTGCGATTATATTAAATCGCACAGATCCAATGTGGATATTGTTATTAAAGACGACAGCATAAGAATAATACCATTACAGATAGCCGAGTGATTTCTCGACGGATTGATGCGTCGCGGCGGCGCGTGGCAATAAGGAAGTAACATGGGCTTGAAACATCTGGTTCCGCTCGGCGCTCGCAATTTTCTCCGCCCCACCTATCAGTGGGTATGCCGCGGGATGCAGAAAACGAGGCAATCCCATGCGAGTTGGAAGCAATTCCGAAAAGACTACCAAGAATTCGTCTTTCGCCAAGAGAGAATACGGCCCGAGCAGCCCGCCCTATGGAATGAACGGTATCCGTGCTTGAACGATCGTACAGCCGCCACGGGTTTTGACAGGCATTATGTGTATCACACCGCATGGGCGGCACGCGTGTTGTCGGAGACCTGCCCTGAAATGCATTATGACATTTCATCGTGCCTGTATTTTATCGGAGTATTGTCCGCTTTTGTGCCGGTGCGTTTTTGGGATTACCGCCCTGCTGCCCTAAAGCTTAGTTCACTTGAATCAGGCGCTTGCGACCTGCTTCAATTACCGTTCCCCAGCCAGTCTATAAACTCATTGTCCTGTTTGCATGTCTTGGAACATGTCGGGCTTGGGCGCTATGGTGATCCAGTCGATGCCGATGGTGACTTCAAAGCCATGGCGGAATTGGTTCGTGTGCTAGCGCCCGGAGGCGATCTTCTTATTGTCGTTCCAGTCGGGAAGCCGAAAGTAAAGTTCAATGCCCACCGGATATATTCATTTGAGATGATTCGCGAGCGATTTCGGCCGTTGACACTGCATCAGTTCTCGTTGGTGCCAGACGATCCTGAGTCGCCGTTGATTATTGATGCCGCTCCAGAGATGGTCGCCGAACAGGAATACGGGTGCGGGTGCTTTTGGTTTCGTTCAGCTTAGAGGTCAAGGCACGGTCCGCGTGGATTCTGCCGAGCAGTGCAGAATGTAGGAATTACGTGTAAGTGGTTTTCAACTCGGACATCGACTCCCGTGAAGTTATGCAATGTTCGCAGTGACGATTGACTGATGGGTTGTTATCGGTGGAATCGTAGCAAGTGAACGGAAATCGCGGGATGCTGATGATCGTCGAGTTATCGGGTGGACTTGGCAACCAGTTGTTTCAGTATGCCTTCGGACGCAGCCTGACTTTGGAAACGGGCTGCGTCGTCAAGTTCGACGCACGAGGTTATCCTGATTCGCGCGGCAGGACGTTTGATCTACCGTTGCTGCGGCTTGACTGCATCGTGGCGAGCGACAGCGAATGTGACAGGTTGCTGAGACAACGACTGAGCCTCTTGGCCCGTGTCGGGCGTCGAATTGGGCTCCCGTTGCAAACCCACCGCCCACCGACGTGCATCATTTTTCGCGAAAAGCAATGGTTCGAGTTCGACCCGAATGTCTACAAGCGCTGTGGCAACGCATACTTCTCCGGGTATTGGCAGTGCTTGCAATATTTCGATCGGAATCGAGGTCTGTTTTTCGATGAGCTTCGTCCGCGGGGAGAGCTTTCGGCTGCGGCGATGAATCTGTCGGACCGAATTCAGGCGAGCCGTAGCGTCAGCGTGCATATCCGTCGCGGCGATTACCGAAGTCCACCGGATGGCAATGACATGTGGAATGTCTGTGACCACCAGTACTACCAGAATGCTTTGACGGCATTGCAGCGTCACGAGGATGATCTCACCTACTTTGTGTTCTCGGATGAGCCGTCAGAGCTTGACGGTAAGCTGTTTTCCGGCCAGGTTCATATTGTCCCGGAGAACATTAGCGCGATGGAATCGCTGTACCTGATGTCGCAGTGCCGGCATCACATTATTGCCAACAGCAGCTTCAGTTGGTGGGGAGCCTATATGTCATCGGCGGTTGGTGGCATGACTATATACCCCAGTCGCTGGACGAGAGAGATGCTCACGCCAATCGGATTGATCCCCTCGGCTTGGACCGCCGCCGAGGCGTTTGTCGAATGATTCGACGCTACCCAAACGGCGAGGTCATCGGACAGAACTCCGGCAGGTATTCGAGCAATGCTAAACGATCACATCATCATCACTGGTGCGTCTCCGTCATACGAAACATCGCTGCTGGCGCTGCTAGGTTCCCTGAACTGCAATTGGCCGGGGCATCCGCGCGTTGTCGTCTACGACTTGGGCATGACGTCTAGCACCTTGCAACGGCTGGCGGCCGCGGACATTGAAGTCCGGAAGGTGCCCGAGTTCTGTCCGCATTGGCGGAGTGATTTCACTTGGAAGCCGTGGTGTTTTCGCGATGCACCGGGTCGCAGCTATCTGTGGCTCGATGCGGGGATGTGCGTGCTGCGTCCGTTGGACGAGGCGTTCGCGTGCATCGAACGACTCGGCTACTTTGCGGTGGCGCTCTACAACCATCCCATCGCCCCTTCCGTGCCCGAACTGCTGTGTCGCAACCTCGGCCTGACAGCGGTGGAGTTGGAGCCGATGATTTCCATGTCATCGGGCGTCCACGGCTTCTTGAAGGAAGGGCCGGGGGCTGAACTCGTCGAGGAGTCATTTCAGCGGGCGCTGGTTCAGGAGAACATGCAAGCCACCGCGCCGCCTCACCGACACGACCAGGCCCTGTTGACCCTGCTGTTGTACAAGCACTTCGGTCCGCCGGTGCTCGCGGACTACCACATCTACGCCCACCACGACCCCACGGGACCGGGCAGCGAATCGCGCCAGAAGATTTGGGTCCACAGACGAAAGATGTTGGAAGCCGATCAGAGACACTTTGCCCAGTTCCTGAACCGCGCCGGCGATCCCTACCGCCCCGTCGGTCGGATCGCTGGTGCCAAGCCGCCAGGCTGGTTCAAGCGACTGCGGTTCGCTGTGGCAAAACTGCGAGGCCGCTTCCCCGGCGACGACTATGTGGATCTCGATCAGACAGTATTGCGCGGCCTGAAAGGCTGACGCCGCACAGCGGTGGACGAACTCTGTTGTCAAACTGTTTTGTTTGTAGTTCGCGTTAGGAACCATCGAAATTCGATGTCATCAATTTCGCCTCATCGTGAGAATTCACTGCGTGGCAAGATTCAAAGCTTGGAGTCGCTGCGCGGCCTCGCAGCATTGGTTGTCGTGTTGTCGCATCTGCAACTGACCTTTTGGTGGGGACGTGTTGATCACGCCAGCCCTCCGCTTTGGGGACTATGGCACAACGCAGATTTTGCGGTCAGATTGTTCTTCGTCTTGAGCGGTTTCGTGCTGTCGCGATCCTACTTTGTCACTTACGACGTGGGGGTTGTGCGTTCCGCCGCAGCACGGCGTTATTTTCGCCTCGCCGTGCCGGCTGCGGCCTCAGTGGGGTTCGCCTATTTGCTGTGCGTCACTGGAGCGATGGCGAATCACGAACTCGCTGAACGCGTTGCGGACGCACCCCATCAGTGGCTCCATTCTTTCTACATGGTGCCCCCCACGGTTTGGGCCGCCGCGCGGGAAGCGCTGTTTGGCGCGTATTTCGACTTCCAATATACGACTTCTCTGAACGTTGTCCTTTGGACAATGACAGTTGAACTTCAGGGGTCATTTCTCATCTTCGCAGTCTTGGCACTATGCGGTTCGGCTCGCCATCGGTGGATCATCTATGCTGCGCTCCTCCTTGTGCTGGATGGCGTCCAAGCGAAGTATCTTGTTGATTTCGTAGTCGGATTGGCCATCTGTGATTGGCACTGCCAGAGACCAGACAGTCCGCGATGGCAAGCGGCAGCGTTGCTGCTCTTCTGTGTCGGCCTCTGCCTCGGCGACCTTCGCGGCACATGGCTGGAGAGTTGTGGCGCATCGTTCCTCGTTCGTGGAACACGGCTCTGGCCTACGATTGCAGCAGCGTGCCTTGTGATGGGAGCCACTCGTTCGGCACCAATTCAAAGGATTCTCGGTGTCCGTCCGCTAGTCGAACTGGGCTCCATATCCTTCTCGCTGTATCTGTTTCACCTGCCATTGATCTGCTCGCTGGGAGCGAGCCTCTATAGTGCGCTGCAGGCTGCCGGGTTCAGCCACGATGTCAGTGCTGCCTCGGCATCCGCAGCTTGCGTGCTCTCGTCTCTGGCGGTCGCGAAACTCGGTGCCATCGTGCTCGACCCCAGAGCCCTGCAACTTGGACGATGGGTTGAATCCCTATTTTTCGGGACTGCGGATGCTGGAAGTGAAGCACGTACTGTCTGCCAGCCGGGCGGGCCTGCCGAGACCGCGAAGCCGAGAGTCCAAGTCGAAGTCTGAGCGGTGGTGATGCAGTCAAGTCGTGCGGTCGTGCCTAAATCATGCTTTTCAATTCCTTCGACTTTCTGCTGTTTTTCACAGTCGTGTTTGCAGTGCAATGGTGGCTGCCGCACCGGGCGCGGAACGTGTTTCTGCTGCTGGCGAGTTGCTTCTTCTATGCCTGTTGGGACTGGCGATTTCTGGGGCTGCTGTGGGTTACGATTCTCAATGACTACGCGATCAGCCGACTGTTGGAACGCACGGAGCAGACCGGGCGGCGCAAGCTGCTGGTCGGAGTGAGTTGTGCCTTCCACCTCGGGATACTCTGCTTCTTCAAGTACGCGAATTTCTTTGCCGATTCGGCAGTTCAATTGCTGCATGGCGTGGGCGTCAGTGTTCCCGAGTGGCAATTGCAGGTCGTCTTGCCTGTCGGGATTAGCTTCTACACCTTTCAGTCGATGAGCTATACGATTGATGTGTACCGGCGGCAATTGTCACCGCTGCGAAGTCTGGTGGATTACGGGTTGTACGTCACGCTGTTTCCGCAGTTGGTCGCCGGTCCGATCGAGCGTGGGACGCACCTGGCCCCGCAGGTCACACGCAAGACGCCACTGTCGTGGGCGGCGTGTTGTGATGGCAGTTGGTTGATCTTGAAGGGACTCTTCAAGAAGGCCGTTTTGGCCGACAACCTGGCCCCGATCGTCGATCGGGTGTTCTCGTTGTCAAATCCAACCGGGCCGGAAGTGTTGCTCGGGGTCTACGCCTTCGCCTTCCAGATCTACGGCGACTTCGCGGGATACACGGACATCGCACGCGGTGTCGCCAAGTTCCTCGGTTACGACCTGATGCTGAACTTCCGCTTGCCGTATTTGGCGGTCAACCCCAGCGACTTCTGGCAACGCTGGCACATCAGCCTGTCGAGTTGGCTGCGCGACTATTTGTACATTCCACTGGGTGGCAATCGTGGGGGACTCGTCAAGACCTGTCGTAACCTGATGTTGACGATGTTGCTCGGCGGGTTATGGCATGGCGCGAATTGGACGTTCGTTCTGTGGGGTGCCTACCACGGCCTGCTGCTCGTGGGATTTCGGTTGTGGACGGAGTGGCGAACGCGGAGTGGCGTGGCAGGGGGCAGATCGCAATCCAGAGTCGGTTCAGTCGCCTGGATGATGAGCGTGTTCATGATGTTCCATCTGATCTGCTTTGGGTGGTTGTTGTTTCGCGCGGCGAACGTTGCGCAGGTGGGGACGATGCTGATGTCGCTGTTGACCGACTGGTCACTCTCCTCAACTTGGGCACAAGAGGCGTGGCAGGTTGGTTTGTTGTGTGTTCCTGTGATGCTGGTGCAGTGGGCGGAGGAGCGCACGGGAAATCTCAATTTCATTCCCTGTCTGTCGATCCTCCCCCGTTCGCTGGCCTACTCGGCAATTCTCATCGCCGTGCTGTCACTGGGCAGTTTCACCGGCCGCGAGTTCATCTATTTCCAGTTCTGAACACGGATCGCGTACAGTCCCGATGTCCGAATCGCCCCACGGTTGTTCAATGTCCCCAGCCGAAACTTCTCAACTGGACGTGGAACGGCGGTGGGCATCCATCGTTTGCCGATGGTCTCCGCTGCTGGGCATTTTTGTTTGGGCCTTGGCGGCCAAGTACCTGCTATTCGTGATGTACCTGAAGCCGCCACCCACCGCGTTGGATTGGTCAGAGTCGCTGCGTTGGAAGCCTGCGATCGTACTTGGTCTCTGCGGCTTCGGAGGGCCTTGGCTATGGCTGTTGGCGATCGATTGGCAACAACGAGTCGTTCGCTGCCGCCGTTCTGGCTTCCCACTGGCAGGAATTCTGTCGTTGGTCTGGGTCGGATTGGTTTGCCTGGCTTTTTCATCTCCCAGAGTGGTTTGGTTCTTTGTCGAATGGGCGAAGGTGCGGACCCCGAATCCCTCCTTCGCCCGAAACACGTTGTTCTGGGAGGCCAGGAATTTTGAGCGGAAGCCCGAAGCGGAAGACCACCACCACCACTCCGTGGGGCTGGTTGGATCAAGTCAGATTTACCAGGGGACGGATCTCGACTTGCTCGCCCGACAAGTTCCCGCCGCCCGCTTCGAGAAGAACTGTCTCGCCGGTTTCGGACCGCTGCAATATCTCTGGCTGAAGGACCGGCTGTTGGAGCGTCGGTTCAACACGATCGTCTGCTGGCTCTCCGAGTTTGACTTCTTCCGCGAGGATCAATTGCCCGTCAGCCGACTCCGCTGGGCAGCGACTCCTAATGGATGTCGTGAGCTCTGGCATGCGATCGACCGGCCGTTTGTCAATGTGAGACGCCGCATTGCAAACATCCAAAATGGATCGAATTGGACGGACGATGCCGACGATCAGTGGGAGTTTCGAGGCGATTATGCAGACCTGAGTTTGGCGGCGGTCGTCCCCATTTGGCGTCATCGCGATCACATTCGTCGTGCTCTGTTCGCTTATTGGTGGAACGTCAGTCTGCCCACCCCGGTTGCGGTGGATGAAGGACCGCAACTGGCACAGTCGTCGGATCTGCCGGCCGCCCAAGTCAGTCTCCGTCAGAACGTCGGCCGAAAACGATTGGTCGATGCGAATTTCTCAGCGTTCCAACGATTCGCACTGGTGCTGAAAGAACACCAGATTGACTTGATTGTCTGCGAAGGAACGACGGATCCCAGGGCAACAGCGGTCTACGATGGCACCTTCCGCCGCGAGACCAGAAATCGCCTCACACGGATGGCCGTGGCGAGTGGCTTCACCTATCTGGACTTCGAGCGGTTGCCACAATTCACGGAGTCAGACTTCGCCGATCCCTATCACTTGAATGCTGACGGGCGAACCCGCTTCAGCGAGTATCTGGCTGACATTCTCCAACAGCACGTGACTCAGCAGGCTTCGCAGGATCGGTCGCATCAGCGGGGTTCCGGCCGAGCCGTAGAATAAGGACCGTCGGAAGATATGTCGCGCCCTACCGCAATCGTCGCTACGACGATCTTTGAACCGATGTTTCTCCATGGTTTTCAGGCGAGCTTGGAAGCTGCCGGGAGACTCGATGAGACGGCCCTCCATGTCATCATTGATCGGAAGACGCCGCCGTCGGTGGCGGCTGCCGCAGCCGCTGCGAGGGAGCGTGGTTTTCAGGTGTTCTGCCCGAGTTTGGAGGAACAAGACGCCTTCTTGCGGAAGCTCGGAGTTCCTGCGGACTTCATTCCGTACAACACGGACAACCGTCGGAATGTCGGGTTCCTGATGGCGCTCGAAGCCGGTTGTGAGGTGTTGATCTCGATCGATGACGACAACTTCTGCCTGCCGGGCGACGACTTTGTCGGCGGCCATCACGTGGTGGGACAAACGTCGGTTGATCCGGTGGTGAAGTCCTCGGATGGGTGGTTCAACATCTGTTCGCTGCTCGAAGGCTGGGACGGGCCGGAGATCTTTCCGCGGGGCTTTCCTTATGCCGCGCAGCGAACGCCACGGCGGGTCGAGTTCGACTCAACGGCGGCTCCGCTCGAAGTGGCGATGAACGCCGGGTTGTGGCTCGACGAACCCGATGTCGATGCCGTCTATCGACTCTGTCGGCAACCGAAGATCCAGCGATTCGCCGGGCCGAGTGTGGTGCTGGGGCCGGATGTCTGGTCGCCGATCAATACTCAGAACACGGCACTCACCCGCTCGGCAGCGCTGACCTACTACTACGTGCGGATGGGCTTCCGCTTGCAGGGGCTGAGTATCGACCGGTTTGGAGACATCCTCAGCGGGTATCTGACGCAGAAGGTGATCAAGCATCTCGGTCAGGGGATTCGCGTGGGGACGCCGATCCTGGACCATCGCCGCACGCCTCACAACTTGTTCAAAGATCTGTATCACGAACTCGCCGGAATCGTGCTCATCGAAGAGTTTGTGCCCTGGCTGATGGAGCTGCGGCTGACGGGAGCGACCTCGCTTGAAACATACGCCGCGCTGGCGGATGAGATCGCCGCAGTCGCCGCCACGAAACAGTTTCAGGGGTTTGTCTGGGACGATGGCGGGCGAGATTTCCTGATGGAGACCGCCGGGTTGATGCAGACCTGGATTCAGGTCGTACGGCAGTTCCAAGGTTAACCCGGATGATTCATGCGAACCACGGAAAACCCAGCGCGGTTCAGTCGCAACCAAATGGAACAAGAAAATGGTGGACAAGAAGATAAAGCCAGATTTGACGTGACCGACAAAAGTCGTGGGGTAGGTTTGTAACCTGCCCGAAATGCCGTGAATCACGGGCAGGTTACAAACCTACCCCACTGCAAACCGAACTTCTGTCGGTCACGTCAGATTTGGTTTTTACTTTCCCATCTTCTTGTCCACCATTTTCTTGTGGGAGTCTTCTGACCGCCTTCCGTTGATCAATGGTGACGAGCGTCGATAGACCACGAACATCGCTTGTTGACAGTCTGGAAATCTTCGCGCGCCGCGAACGTTTTCAACGCAAGGTCGCAAAGCCGCTGAGACGCAAAGAATCGCACGGCTTGCGAATCCTGATGTTGAAGATGCCGCCCACGGTGGATGGCTGACTTCGTCAGTCGGTGACACGGTCTGTCTTCGCACTTTGGCGGCTTTGCGTTACGAGCGATTGCGTTTTTCTTCAATGGGTTTGGGTTGCGGGGGCACCCCCGCGCTGGGTTTTCCGTAGTGAATCATCCGTCGTTATACCGCGCACGGATGAGGATGGCACATTTCACACTAACCCGAAGCGTAAGCGAGGACGTGTGTTGCATCCTCGCTTACGCTTCGGGTTAGTGTCAGC
>JAYTGQ010000896.1:0-22451 GCA_043733345.1 Schlesneria sp. | reverse complement strand
CTTCGCCTGAGCCTCACTGGCCTTGGCGAGTTCCTTCGCGGTCGCGGCGATCTCCTTGCGAATTTCTTTGGCTGCTTCGGCCAACTTCTGAGCGGACTCTTTCGCATCCTTGGCCGCGTCCATCGCGGCGGCCTGCGGATCGGTGGTTTTCTGATCGGCGACCGCCTGCAAGTCCGCACCCGACTCCATCGCCTCGGTCGCTCCCTCGGCGGCGTCCTTCGCCGCTTCCGGTGCCGTCTGAGCCAATGCCTCAGCGATCTTTTCCGCAATCTCCTTCACATCGGCCTGACGTTCGGCGAGTTCCTTCGCGTCCTTCGCCATCTCAGCCTTGTCTTCAGCAGTCGCGTCTTTCTGAGCGGCGGCTTCGGCGAGTTCGGTCGCCTCCGCCGCGATGGCCTTCTCTTCGGCAGCGGCTCGTTCGAGCACTTCGGCAGCCCGCGCGAGTTCACCGATCTTCACCGCCGCTTCCTGTCGCTTGGTGTCATTGATCGCCGCATCGACCGTGTCCATCGCCCGTTCGAGCGCATCCTGAGCCTTCTCCAAGACCTTCTCTTCGAGGGCCGTCGCCTTCTCGGGCTTGGCTGCGGCGAGGTTCTTCTCGGCCTCTTTCGCGGCAGCGGTCGCTTCGGCGAGAGCCTCTTCGACAGCGGGCGGAAGTTCGTGCTTGTCGGCCGCGGCCTGAACGGTCTCGGCGACCGCTTTCTCTTCCGGCGCGGCGGCTTGAGCGTTCTGTTCGGCCTTCGCTTCGGCGGCGTCCTGCTTCTTCTGAGCCTCGGCCAGCGCCTGCTTCGTCTCCTGCAACGCCTTCACAGCCTGAGTCAACTCCGCCGCCGACTTGGCCTGCGAATCGGACTTGGCCTGATCCTTGAGGGCCTTCTCCAGCGCGGCCAGATTACCGAGCACCTTGTTCTGATCGGCCATCGCCTCCTCGGGCTTGTTGTCGAGCAGATCGGCCGCCGCATCGAGGGCCGCCATCTCCGCCTGCTGAATCAACGCCTCAGCCTTCACGTTTTCCTTGATGAACTCCTGAAGAGAAGCAATCTCCTGCTGGAGCTTCGCCTGTGCTTCGACCAGTTCCTGCGACGGCTTCTGAGTCTCGTCGAGTTTCTTGGTTTCCTCCTTCAGCACCTTCTGCTTCTCTGCCAAAGCGCGGACCTTGTCGATCGTCTGCATCTTCTCGGAGTTGAGCGTCCCCTGCGTCCGCTCGATCACCTTCAGCAGTTCTTTCAATCCCTTGATGACCTTGTCCTGATGTTCGACCGCCAGGTCATACTTCACCGATTGGAGCGTGCTCCCCGCGCCATCAAGGTGCTTGCCAACATCGGCCGCCTTGAGGATTCGCAGCCCATCCGCCGCCGTCGCCGCGAGCAAACCGCTCCACGACTTCATGTCCACCAGCGTATCGACCAGATGCAGGAACAGTTCCTTCACGTCGCGCTGGTCTTCGATCGTCTTGAGCGTCAGCGCCTCTTGCCGTGTCTTCGGCTCGGCAGGGAGCGATTTCGTGGCGACTTGAACGGTGGACTGAATGCGAATCAGCCGCCGAACTTGCTCGGCGAGTTCCGCGATCTTGAGCCGCTTCATCAGGTTCTGCCGCTCGATGGCGAGCTGCCGGACGACGGTCCTGATTTGCTGACGAGCCTCGACGAACGCGGCCTCCCGCTTGTCCTGCGGCATCCGCTGCGCTTCGGCCAGCAGATCGACGACCTTCGACATTTCGTTGTCGATGAGATGATTAAGGCTGCCGCGCATCAGCTTGATGTCGCGGTAGATTTCCTCACCAGACAGCCCGTTCTCGTCGAGCTGCCGAAGCTGCACGTCGAGCACTCCGCCCAGCAACTCGCGCGTCATCGTCCGCGCCCGCTGCTGGTCCTCCTGCTTCCGCTGAAGAGCCTCGGGTTCCAGCACCTGAGCCATCGCCGGCCCGCCCGCCAAACACATCAAGCCGACCAGCACAACAACTCGCCCAAAGGTCGCGGTCATGATCGTTCTCCTCAAACCAAACTGCTTGTCGAACTGTGCTTCTTGTCCCCTCGCCCCGGCTTTGCGGGGAGAGGGCTAGAGTGAGGGGCCGAGCGTCGTGACAGCCCTCCCACCGTTGTCTCTGCTTCATGTCACTTTCGAGAGCGGATGATTGCATCCGCAATGATGCACGTGCTTACCCGCAATACACAGCCCCAACGTCAATGCACCAGTCCCAAGGGTTTGGGGTCCGATCCCAAGTCCAACAATTGCCGCAAGGGTCAAGAGAAATGATGTAAAAAACTTGTATCCAGGCATTGTCATACCTCTCACTTTGAAATCGACAGCCCTGTCGGAAAACGCCGACTTCATCGTCTGCCACCGGCTTCGGCCAATCTTCCAAATCGAAGACCCCTCACCCTAACCCTCTCCCCGCAGAGCCGGGGCGAGGGGACCGGATTACTTCTTCTCGCCGCCAATCCCCAGCTCGCGCCGCAGGATCTCGTCCAACTGTTTGGCCGTCTTCTTATCTTCGTCGCCCGTCTGGGCGAGGATGCCGTTGAGGTCGGTCACGCTGAACGTGATCGGTTCGCCGAGTCCCTTCTGGCCGACGAGGTCGCCGCGCCAATCGGTCACTTCCAGCGTGACCTTCACTTCGTCCCCCTTTTGCAATTCGTAGGGCGACAGCGGCACGGGGACTTGGCCCCGCAAAATCGTCTGCGGCTGATCGGCCGCCGCGACCGTCTTTGACACGATTTGAAACTGCGACGTGCGACCGTCTTCGCGTGAAATGCTAATGATCGCGACAATCTTGGCGACGCCAAAATCGTCTCCGGCGGCATAGTCGAGTTTGGGAGCCGCCGTCGGCAGCACGAACCGCGTCACGGCGGTCGCCACCACGCGCGGCAGGCGGTCGGGCTTGAGACGAATCTGTCCCGAGATCGGCGTCTCCAACGAGAAACCATCCTCGTCGATGACCTGCACCTCGTACTTGAGCGGCTCGCGAATCGAATCGAAGGGCGTGCCAGCGGGTAGAGTCCAAGAGTCGAGAGACGAGGGTCGAGAGCCAGAGGAAGAGACCGACCTTGCCTTGCCTGGCTCTTGTCTCTCGACTCTCAACTCTCGGCTCAACTCAAACGACTTCTCACCCACCGTGAGCTTCACACTCTTCAGCGGCTTGTTCGAGCAGACCAGCCTCAACTTCGCGACCGAACCTTCGATGACCGCCAACTGGCGCGAGCCGCCGTCGGTTTCGCCCAGCTTCATCGCCGAGGCCACGTACTTCGGCGGTTCGATTTCCCACGCGAGGTCCACCAGCGGCAGCGGCACGATCACGACTTCTGCTGGGTCCGACACGGCATCGCCGAAGTGGAACCGCATCCGGAACGAATCGGCGACGTGCGCGATCTCCCCTGCAAACGTGGCGGCCTCGGGCGCGGTCGCGTTCAGATCGACCCGGTTCACGGCGTCGGTCTTCACTCCCGACAACTGCACGAACCCCGCGCGAGGCACCTCACCGCCGCACTTCACCGCGACTTCGATCCTCTGACCGTAGGGGATGCGCACCTGAGGCGTCTCATGCCCATGAAAGACCGGGACCGGCTGACCATTCACGACGATCGACTCGATCTGAGTCTTCGTCGGATAGTGAGCCGATCCGAGCAGGAAGCGATTCCAGAATGCGGTGACATGTCCGGGGAAGACGAGCGCCGCGCCCAGGACCACGACCAACGTGATACCCAGCACGGTCGCACGCTGCGGCAGCGGGCGATACGAAAAACCTTCAAACACGTTGAGCGATGGACTGAACTCGGCGACGTAATCGACGACCGCCTGTTGCAGCCGCTCCGAGCCCCACGTCGGCGCGTGAGGCCCCTCGAACTGAATCGCCGCGACCAGATCGCTGTCGATCTTGTGGTGTTGCTCGACAATCAACGCGACATCCTGTTCGGACTCACGCACCTTCACGAGCGGCCACGCGAACCGTTTGACCGCCCAGATTCCGCCCACGATCCACGCGAGCAACATGACGGCGCGCAGGCCCACCGGCAGGTTGAACGACCAATCGCACAGAAACGCCGCGACGAGCAGCCACAGCGCCACGGCGAGCGGTGCGCACAGCGCGCTCCCCCATCGCACGGCGGCCCGTTTCTGCCGCAGGCTGCCCAGTTGAGATCGAAGTGTGGCGAGTTTGGTTTGCATTTGTGATTCGGTGATATCGACTGTTGAGACTTTATTGTTCGTTGGCTTTCGGCCGATCACGCACCGCTGGAGACTGCGATGCCTGTTGGAACAGTGATCGGTGCGATGTCCGGGACCGCACTGGCTTCGTCGTCTTCAAAGGAAATCAGTCCCTCCGGATTCTTGTCCTGCCGACTCATCAGATAGGCAATGAGTCGGGCCGGATCGTGATTGAACCGTGCCGAGAGTTTGTGTCGCGCGCGTCGCACGTCGTCGATTGGCGGATCGCCGTCGGGAACAAACGATTCGTTCATGATTCCACTCCCCTGCCCGAGATTTCCAGCGGCGTGACCAGTGTCGGGACAAACAATCCCAACCGGCCGTTGATCCTGCGGATGTGTTCAAACTTGTTGGCGTTCGCCAGATGACGGCAATTCCACGTCACCAGGAATTCGCACTTGTAATACGAGGCAATTGCCAGATGCATTGCGTCTCCATCGGAATTGGCGGGCATCACGCGGTGACTGATGTAGGCATCGACGATCAATTTGATATCGGCCACGAATCTCAACCGTGGCAATGCGCGGGCAAACTCCAATGCGGAGGATTGATGAGGGAAACTCCCCTCTTCGAGTTCGGCGATCACATATTCACTCGTCACGTATTCATAGAAAGTCGGCTTCTGATCCCACCACTGACGGGTCCACTCACGTCGCGCGGCGGTGAGCGTGTCCGTTCGCGTTTCATGGTAGACGCTCGGAATCGTCGTCTCGATGTAGATTTGCCGCTTCATCGTTCACCCCTCAGTCCTGCCATCAACAAGCCGCGAGAATTTCCAACAATGATTCAACCGAAGCCACGCCGAGCGAAAATGTCACCATCGCCACCAAGGCCGCGATTGCATGCCGATAAGACGGGACAATCACGACCACAAGCAATGCAACCAAGGATGTCGCAATTCCCAATGGAATTCCAAACCAAGCTCCAATCATGACCCATGCGCCGATGGCCTGCTGATCGAACGGAAACGATTGTTTGAACGAATACCATCCGCATCCCGCCGCAATTCCAAAAGCACCAGCCAAGGCATTCACGCCGATCACCAATGCGGCATCGCTGAGCGTCAACCTCACTTTGGCTGGAGACATCGGTCAATTACTCCTCGTCACGCCAGGTTCACCAGTTTCCTCACGAACCATTCCACCATCAGCAAGCCGATCACCGCCGCGAACGTCAGCCAGGTGCTCCACAGCGGAAAAATTTCCACGCTGGTTTCTCTCAGTCGCGGCGGGGCGAAGTCGTCGGGGAAACGGTCCACGTCGAGCAGTTCGTACGCCTTGCCGCCCGTTTCGGCGGCGATGTTTTTTTGCAGTGAGACGTTTCTCACCGGGTTGCGGCGCTCGACCGAGACGTTGGCCACGTCGAAGTTGATCTCGGCGACTTCGTTCGCGATCGGGTCGCTGACCCGCAGGCGGTACTCGCCCCCGCTGAAGACCGGCACGCGCGTCTCGAACACGCCGGGCCTCAGTTGCGGGACGCTGAAGATTTGCGAACGGCTGCCGTCTGAGTCGCGATCCGGGCGGATCAGTTCCGCCGTCAGACGCCGGTCGGGAATGTCCTTCTCGTCGAGCGGATGGAACTCCTTGTCGTAGGCTTCGACCGTGACGAGCACCTGATCGTCCGAGCGGTATTGCTGACGATCGGTCCTCACGACGAACCGCTTGTGACTGCCGAGGGCATGGCTGAGGCCAAGGCGATGAATGAGCTGGCCCCAGAACTGGCGGTAGTACTCCTCACCGTAAATGCGTCGCAGCCGCCACATCTCGTTGAAGCCGACGTACACGACTTCGCCTCGACCATACTGTCGCACGGCGATCAGCGGTTGAGGCGTCTTGCCATCGACGCACATGTCGGTCGGATGCTCGGCGAGAACCTGAGTCCCCTTCGCCTCGATCCGTCGGACCGGCTGATACCACGGCAGCTTGCCGAGGTTGTTCCAACCCTTGAGGTTCTCCTGATCGGTCTGCCCGAGTCGCATGAAGTCGAACTGCGCGGCGACCGGTGTCAGCGTGAGGCGAAATTCCTTGTCATCGCGCCGCTTCGCATCGGGATCGACGACGACGGGCAGCATGTCGGCCAGAGGCGTCTCGGCCAGTTGGCCCGGCCCAAACCGAGGCCCCGCCATCACGACGAGGCCCCCGCCGAACTGGCTGACGAATTCCTTGGTCATCTCACAGAAGCGGGTACTCAGCGCCGTTGCCGGCATGTCGCCCAGGAAAATCACGTCGTTCTCGAAGAACTGGCTGCGCGGCAGCGTGAGGTTGGGCAGAAACAATTCGTTCGTTTCGCGCACGATCGGATCGGCCGAGCGAATGAACGTCCGAAAGCCTCGCGCGCCGACCAGCTTGTCGCGGTGAAAGACTTCCTTGACGAAGCGCCATTCCCAGGTTGGCTCGTACTCGACGTACATCAGCCGCAGGAAGTCGTCGATGATTTTGACTTCGCGTTCCGCCTTGTTGTTCTGCGTGACGACTTCGCCCTCGACCGGATCGACCTCGGCGGTGAACAGGAACCGGCCAGTCGCTTCGGGCGTGTACGGGAACTCGACCGGGGCACTGGAGCCGGTGATCGTGACGGTCTTCTCCCCGACGAGTGTTTTTGTTGGTTCGCCGTTGGTCGATTCGCCCGGTTGATGAGCGAACAGTTTTACATGGACCGAAGCATTCTCCAGCTCGCGCTGCCGGACTGTGACGCTGATCGTGGACGATTCGGCCTTCTTCATCGTGGGCGGTGCGAGCAGATCGACACTCAGATCGACCGCCGTCAGCGGCCCGATGCCGACAGTGAAGACGGGCACGCCCAATTTTTTGGCTGCTGCGAGTGGCGCGGCCCCCGCGTTCTGATCGAAGTCGCTGAGGACAAGGACTCCCGCCAGATTGTCGGTCGCGTGCTTGCGGGCCAAGTCTTCAAAGGCGTCTCCCAGCGCCGTCACAGTTCCGGCCGTTCGCCACTCATCGGCGAGCGCCTTTCCGGAGGCCGACGTTTTTTCTTCCGAGTCGCCGCGCGTCTGGTTCGCGTTGAGCGACTGCACGCCCTCGCCATCTCCAAACACAAATGAACGCAACCGAAAAGTTTTCGCGAGCCGTTCGACGAGGTTCTTGTCCTTCTTCGCCAGCAACGCGCGGGCGTAGTCAGCCCGCGCGGGACGTTCACCGTCTTTCGGAGCATGCGTCGCCTGATAACCGCTCAGATCGACCGCCTTCGCGAGACTCATCCGTTCGTCTTCTGGCAACTCGTCAGGAATCGACATGCTGTCGCTGCCGTCGAGCACCATCCAAAGGACCGGCTTCGGCTGACTGACAAAGGTCAGTTCGAGCGTCGGGTCGGACAGAATCAGCAGCAACAAACAGAGCGCCACCGCGCGCAGCGTCGCCAGCGCGAAGCGAGTCGGCCGATGTCCCCGCGCCTGCCAGCGCAGATAGAACCAGAACGACAACGCCACCAACCCGACGCAGCCAAACGCCACGAGTGCCGGCGACGAATGCGCCCACGCCGAACCAAACGACACCCGCGCCGCGTCGATCCGCGACACATCGTCGTAGCCCAGCATGCGACCAATCATCGTCGTCCAGTTCATCGTCGTTGTCTTCCTGTCTTCATCTTTTTATGTCCCCTCGCCCCGGCTTTGTGGGGAGAGGGTTAGGGTGAGGGGCCGCTTTTCTGTTACTCGTTTGCCGGTTTCGTTTCTGAACACTTCACTTGAACTTGACGCTGCTGGAGCAAGCTCAATGTTCGCAGCACCTCGTCGTCATAGTTAGATGTCGCCACAGTCGCCTGTAATTTTGGGATCACTTCATCTCGAAAACTGATCACCGAAACGGCCAAGCCTGTCTCCTGCTTGTAATCCGCGAGGAACTGATTCAAGTTTTTGTAATCCGCCACGATCCAACCGCACCAGACACGCTGCAACTTCTCAGGTGAGAATCCGACAGATTGGTATGTGTCACGGATCTCTTTCTCATAGTTTCGACCTTTTGCGAAGTCGGCGTTTTTACCAGCACGTTCAGCAGGAAAACCTCTGAATTTCTTGTTGAACATCTCCTTCAGGTGTTTTGTATGAAACGCGAAGGACAAAGCATGTGTGACACTACTTTCGATGTGATATTGCGTCCCATCTACCAAGTTGATCGCTAACAAATCCAACTGACGGTTGTTTCCACAAATCACCTTCACGTCCGACCGAGTGAAGCAATTCAGACAAAGTCGATAGTACGCTTCAACGATGTGTTCGACGGCGTTCATGGCAAAAACCAAAGCCCCCTCACCCTAACCCTCTCCCCGCAGAGCCGGGGCGAGGGGACAGGAGTTTCCATCACGTTGTCTTCTTCCCGAACATTGGCCAGGCCAGCACGAGTTGCTCCAACAACAGGCAACCGAGCACACACCAACAAAGCAGCTTCCACAGGTCTTGACCGCGGCGCGTGCCACCTTCGACGCGGATCGGTTCGTCGGCGGTGAGGACTCGCGCGTGGTCGTGGCCGAGCTTGGTTTGCAGATCGGCGACCGCAATGGATGTGAGATTCGATTCACTCGCCGCGCCGTTCACGGCGAGCGGGATGTCGTCGAGTTTGTTCGAGGCCGAGCCAGGGGCCAGCGTTTCGGTTTGTTCGGCTGAGATTGTGTACGTCCCTGCCAGAACGGGGCGGCGCACCGTCACGCCGGAGACGTTCGGGCCGAGGGCGTCGATATTGAGCGGCTCGCGCGAACCCGAAGGGCGGAGGACGGTGAGTCGCGTGTCGGCGCGACGCTCGACCGGCAGCGTGATCTTTTGTCCGGCGAGATAGTTCCGCGTCGGCAGCGTCCCCTCCATCAACTGGCAGAACGCGCGATGGTACAGGTACATCGCTCCCGAGCCGCGCATCAGGTTCCAGTTGGAGGTGACTCCGCTGGTGAACATCACGACGCGACCGGCTCCGGTGCGGCGTTCGATGGCGAACGGAATAGCTTTGGCGTCGAACGTGGCGAGGACGCGCGGCTGACTCCGTTTGGCAAGTTCTTCCGGCGCGAGCGACCTGTCGGTGAGCGGCAGCGGAGAACGCCAGCGCCACCAGACCGGTTCGAGCTCGCGGTACTTGCGGTCTTCGTCGGCGTTGTGGGCCGAGGCGGGAGATTTTTCATTCGCGCGGGACGCTTGCTGAGCGGCATATCCGTCGAGGAACGACTTATCGTCGGTGAATCGCTTCTCGTCGGACTTGGCGAGCGATTCGAGGCGGCTCTTGCTCAGGTCGGCCTGCACCGCCTTGAAGAAGGGTGTCGTCTCAAACAGCGAAGACAGCGACTGCGAGGACTCACCCTCGACGAGAAAGAAGTCGTGTTGCATCGACGCGAACGCGGCATAGAACGGCAGCACCTGCTGCGGAGCCTCTTCCGGCGTGACGCCGTGCGGCTTCGGATCGAGCGGCGCGGGCAACAGCCCCTGTCCGTCGAGCCACGCCCGCTCGTGCCACGCCACGGGATCGAAGTTGGCTCCCGCGAGAATCACCAGCGGCCCGCCCTGCTGCACGTAATCGCGGAGCAGCGGGATCAAAGCCTCATCCGGTTTCTCGATGCCCGCGATCACGACGAGCCGCGCGGTTTCGAGCAACTCCTGCGTGAGACCCTCGGGCCGCACATGCTCGACATGAATCAGGCGGCGTTGCGATTTGTCACTGCTCGATCGCGGAGCCATCAGGTGCCGTAGTGCGTACGTCTCGCCGATCCGGTTCTTTTCCAGATTCTCTTCGTCGCCGTACTGATCGACGAACACGACCGGCAGCGACGCGACGATGGGAACGACGATTTGCTGCTTGTTGTCGGCGGGGAGTTGGTCGGTCGATTGCAACTCGGACTGAACGACCAGCGTGGCGACGGCGGAACTCGGCTTGAGCGGGTCGGCGAGGACATCGAACAGGTGCGAGAACTCGATCTCGCGCGCTTGACCGGGCGACAACTCGACCGCCTGACTGGCGACTTCGGTTCCGTCGATGAGGAGTTTCACCTGAACTTCAAACGACGTGTCCGAGCCGCTGTCGGTCGAGCCGCTCGCCTCGACACGGGCAAGTAGGCGACACGGAACCTCGGCACTGGCGAGACCGTCCTCGACATGAAAGTCCGAGACCCAGACGTTGCTCGCCGGGGCGGTCGCGACGTTGACGATTTGCATGCCGGAGAGACGTTGCAGCAGTTCGGTGGGGACTCCCGCCTGCCAGGCGTTCGCCTGAAGGTCAGTCAGCACGACGACGCGCTTCGCCGGGAGATCGGCCGCCTGCTGGCAGGCTTGTTCGGCCAGTTCGAGTCCCGTGCGGATGCTTCCTTCAACATCGACCAGCTTCACGCGATCGAGAACTCGCCGTGCGTCCTCTTTGTTGCGGTAGGCATCGAGCGTGAACGGGTCTTCGGAACCGGCAAGCGGGATCACCGTAATGCGACTCTCGGGCGGCAGCGAATCGATGAACTCGGCCCCCTTCCCTTTGGCTCGGTCCAGCAGCGTCCCGCCGAGCGCTTCAACTCCCAGACTGCGGCTGTTGTCGACGACGACGACCGCATGCACGGGTGCCCGCGCGCTAGCGACCGACTCACCGGCCGAGCGTGCCTCCTTCAGCATCCCCATGATCGGAAAGATCGAGACCAACAACCCGCCGAGCAACCCAAACGCCAGCCCTTTCCGTTGCCCCTTCGGCGACGTGGCCCAGCCGATGGCCGAGCCAAACACGATCAAGAGACAGAAGGCCAACAGCACGCCATGCCACATCGCCCCGGCGGCCGATCCCTTGAAGAACGGCCTCGCCAGAACGAGGCCAAACATCACGACGGCCAACACGCGCAGAGCCAGCAGCAAAATGTCGCGGATGTGCAGAATCTTGCGATTGCGTTCGAGGGCCTCGCGCAAAAAATCCATCGCCGCCCAACTGACCGTCCGAAACCGGCGACGGTTGAGCAGGTGAATGACGATCGGCCCGGCAGCCGCCACGGCTCCGGCAATCGCGAACAAACTGGCGTCGAAACTCAGCATGGGGGCAACTTAAGACTCAAGGTTTCTGCGCCGCCAATAACCGGGGCGGCGAGCGTGATGGTGGTAAGCCATGATGAGGATCCGTTCGTCTGGCAAGACTCGAAAAATGACATCGTAGGGAAAGCGAGGAATTCGTTCCCGTCGGTGGGTTGGATCGACCTCGGGGCGGGCCATTGGATCGTTGGCGATGGCGGCAACCGTTTCACGAAGCGAGATGGCAAACCGATTGGCCGCCCCCTCGCGTGCTTCCGTTTCGTAGTAGGTGAGGATGTCGGCGAACTCTCTTTCGGCGTCAGGATGCTCGATCACGAGGCTCATGCACCGCCTCGCAGTCGCTCCAGTCGGACAAGCGGATCTATGAACGGAACCGCTAGAACGGAACCATCGTCGATCTCGCGTGACCGGCGCTGAATCTCTTCGAGCCATTCTGGTGATAGTGGAGGCAATTCATCGGTCGCGGTGGTTGACTCGCATTCGAGATCATCCAATTCGAGACTGCGACGCAGGCGGAGGGCCAGCGTGCGTCGATCGTCCTCGTTGAGCTTCATCGCCGCCTCTTCGATCTCACTCAGTCGCGTCAGTGATGCCGTCGTTGTGACCATGCGCTCCCTTTCAAGCAAACGAGTCAACATTGCCGCCCACTCCCAATCACTTCTGTCCCAGCTTTTCTCGCAGCCCCTCGATCTTGCCCTCTTGCAGGATGGGTAGGTAGCGGTTGGGAATCGCGAGGATGAAGCAGCTTACGGCGGTGCCGTACAGGTGGCCTTGTTTGCCGTGGACCCAGCGGGTGTCGCGCCACGAGCCGTCTTCAGCAGCGTTCTCGGGTTTGCGGAGTTGAGACGCGATCAGGTGGTCTCGCAGCAGCGGGTAGTTCGTGCGCCAACTTTCTCCGCCCGATTGATAGAGCGCTTGGCCGACGTAGTAGAGCGTGTAGGCGTCGAACGGAACTTCGCCGTTTCCTTTGACCGCCTTGAGGCGCGAGATGTCCTTCGAGATGAGGTCGAGGTTCTTCGGAATCCGCCAGTCGTCGTACTGGCCGAACTCTTGGAGGCAGACCACGCCGCAGGCGGCCATCGCGAGCGTTCCGCGATTGCCGTCGTAGGTGAACTGGCCGCCACCCTCTTTCGCCCGCTCATCGAAGCCGCGCGCTCCGTTGTCCGCCTTGTAGTGGTCTCGCACCGATTGGATCGCCAGCTTGATGACATCGCCGCGGACTTCAAACCCGCTATCGACAGCACTCCGCAGCGCCTTGGCCTGCATCACGACGATACTCAGATCGTGACCGTGTGGCTGCCGTTTGGCCCGGTAGTCCCAGCCACCGTCATCACACTGCGTGTTGGCGATCAGCTTGAGAGCCTTGTCGAGCGTCTTGCCAATCGCGGGGTCGTCGGTCATCCCGTAAGCCTGACCAAGGACGAAGGCCGTCAGCCCGTGGTTGTAGAGGTCTCGTTGAGCATCGGCGATGTTGAGCAACCCCGACGGCTTCGCGTTCTTGACGATGTACTTCAGCGCCCGATCGACGTTCTCGCCGTACTTGCCTCGCCCCGGCATGTGCCCGGCGGACATGAAGGCCAACGCCCCGAGACCGACCAGCCCGAGATCGTTCGACTCCCAGTTCCCCTGCGAACCTTGAGTCCGTGCCAGCCACGCGATCCCTCGCTCCAGAGCCAGTTCACTTTCGGCATTCACTTCCCACTCGGTATTCACCGCCCGCTCCGTCTGAGCAAACAGCGGAACCGTCAGCGCGAACCAGAGGGTTGGCGCGAGGAGAATCGACCGGAATGAGGGTGAGTGGAATCTCATGTCAGGAATTGGCGAGGCGGCGGCAGAGGTTACGGAGATTTTCGGGTCGATTCGGAAGAATCAGCGGTCACGTTTCGTTCAGCGAGACATCACTCCTCCGAACGTGTCGCCTCGACGACGCTGGCCTCGCGCTGGACCGGGACTGGGTCATCGGCAGGAAAGACGAGAATAGACTGCGCATCTGAAAGGGCGGGGCTCGAAAATCGGGCGACGAGCGTACCGTCGCTGGCCACTTCGTAGACGGTGTCGCCCGACGAGATGAAGTAATGATCGAGCCGCCGCGAGTACCGCAGGTCGTTCACACACCGGGCACCGATCGTCTTCACGTCGAGGAAAACGTGGACAATCTTTCCAGACAGCGGATCTAATTCCAGCACGCGATCGTCCTTCAGATTGGACACAAACAGGTGGCCGTTGTGTCCGATGGCCATCCCGTGAGGACGATCCAACAAACCCTCGCCGTGCAGCAGTGGAACGGCTTTTACGGGCGTGGCCGTCAGGTCGAGGCGCAGCACCGACTTTTGAAAGTATTCGGCTACGAAAAGTGTCCCCCCGTGTGCCGTCAGTCCCACCAGATTGGCTTTTCGCCCAGGCTTGATCGGTTCGACGGCTTCTCCCGTCTCGACGTTGTACTGCAGGATCAGACGCTCGGTGTCGCCCGCGATGTTCAACAGGCCGTTGTGGTCAAAGGCCATCCGTCCCGGTCCATACCGGCCAATCGTCGGAGTGAAATCGACGGGAACCAGCGGGCTGTCGGGCAGGTTCGGCCGACTCTTCACCAGCGTCACCACGTTCTTCTTTTTCCCGCTCAGGCTGACGAACACCCGCCCCCGCTCGTTGACCGCCAGAGCACGTGGCTGCGAGTCGTTCGGAAGCTTGGCCACGACTGTGGCCGCACCCGTTTTCAGATCGAACTGAACGATGTTGTCGCTCTCGCCGCCCGCCACCCAAATCGCCGGCCCGTCCACTGCGACACTCTGCGGAGTCGCCGCAATCGCCAACTTTCCGGCCATCACGATCAATCCGACGATGACTGAAACTCGAAGCATGATTCCCTCCTGTACGAGCTGAGATGGTCCTGACAAGTTGGAATGAGCGGCGCCGGCGAGCGAACCGCACGCCGGTGCCAGCTTGGCGCGAGGGCGTGGCGTTGGCAAGGCCGCCCTTGCTCCGCCCAGTGCAGAGTGCAGAGTGCAGAGTGCAGAGTGCAGAGTGCAGAGTGCAGACTGATCGAGAATCCGCGCCGTGACGAGTATCACCGCCCATGTCCTGCGCGAGCGGTTTTCACTCTGAACGAGAGAACGACGATGAGTCTTCGACGCGAAGTGATCTCGTGGTGTTGTGGTCTGGTTCTGCTGGCCTCATCGCTTCAAGCGGTCGATCTGGGCGGCGTCACCGAGAAGCAGGTCATGATCCCCATGCGCGAGGGAGCGCCGGAACCACCCTCGAATGCCGTTCGCCTGAACGCGCTACTTCGGATGACTCGAGCCACTGTCGCGCTGAGACCGCTTCCAGCGGATGATGTCGTCGAGAATTTCGCCGAGCTTCATGGAGGGCTTCCGGCCAAGAGCGGTCGCCAGTTTGGAAACGTCGGGAACGCGCCGCCGCACGTCCTCAAAGTCGTCTCCGTAAGCATCGCGATACGGCAGGTATTCCATGCGAATCTGAGGATCGACTCTCCGAATGATCTCTTCCGCCAACCCGCGAATGGAGATCGGTTCATCACTGCCAATGTTGAAGACCGAACCGTAAGCGGCAGGTGTTTCCACCAAGCCGATCACGGCGTCCACAACCTCACGCACATGACCGAAGCAGCGGACTTGCTCGCCGTCGTCATAGACCACCACGGGGCCACCGCTCAGCGCCTGGTCCACAAATCTCGGAATCACCATGCCATAGTGACCGACTTGTCGCGGCCCGACGACATTAAAGAACCGACCAATGGCCACTTTCAGTCCAAACTTGCGGTGATAGGCGAGAGCTAAAAATTCGTCGATCGCCTTCGAGCATCCGTAGGCCCAACGCGGTCGCGATGTCGGACCAAAGTGCAGGTCGTCCTCTTCCGTCCAACGCTCTTTGGGGTTCTTGCCATAGACCTCGCTGGTCGAGGCGAGAAACACACGTTGCTTGCCTTGCGCCGCCAATCGCAGCAGCACTTCGGTCGGATAGATATTGGTCTCGATTGTTCGCACGGGGTCGTCAGCGACGAGTTTCACTCCGACGGCCGCCGCCATGTGATAGATCACTTCGGTTCCAGTGATGACTTCCGCCAACAACACGGGGTCGGTGATCGAGCCGACACGAATCGTCAGTCGTGCATGCCCCTCCAAGTGAGCGAGATTCGCCGCGCGGCCCGTCGAAAGATTGTCGAGAACGACAACGTCGTGCCCCCGCTCCAGCAACCGCTCCGTGAGATGGCTGCCGATGAAGCCAGCACCGCCCGTAACCAAACACCGCGCCATGTCGTCCCTTTGAATTCGCGAATCCGGCCCGGCGCGAAGCCGATCTCGATAGATCCCACGCACACCGTCCAGCGGTCTGGTGATCTCGAAGCCGATGCGGGCCGCAGACGATACAGAACCCGGACGGCCTTCAACAACCGAGCCATCCGTTTGTGATCTCTCTCGTCTCGAAATTTGAGACCGAGTGAATCAGGACGTTGAAGAAACAAAAGACTGGTCACAGATCTCACTGAAATGACACGGTTGAAGAGGGCCGGATCGGGAGAGAAGCAGAACTACGAGGGCTTCGTCTTATCCGTACCCCGCCCCGTTGCCCTTGGTTCCAACTCTGCCGTCTGCATTGATGCGAAGTTCGACGTTTCTGAACGCTGGACATCCTTAGATCGCTCTGAGGGAATCGGCCTCCCCCCGAAGCGGCCTGTGACAACAAACTTGAGCGCGCAAATTGACAAATCGCCAATCTTGCTTAGCGGCCCCTTCAGCCAACTCTGGAGGTTCTCGGAGACTTCCTTGAAACGGCTTGGACGCAACCGCTTTGCCTGCAAAGCACTTCGCGGGAAAGTCCGGTTATAGCGATTATCGGGGTTGAGCTGATTGTCGTGATGGTGCGCAATCTGCTTGCTGTAGTGATTGTGCTGGCTGAATCGATTGCCCTGATTGCGTTAGTCGCACTGATTGAAGCGATTGTTGTAGATGAGCCGGTTGTAAGAGGCTTCTGAGCCTTCAACAGACCGCCCCACGTCGAGTGGCATCGCTCCAAGAGAGACCCCCATTTTCTTCGCAGTTCGAGCGTGAGTGGCGACCTGAGAGACCGCTGCTGCGCTGAGTTGAGCGACCGGCGGGTGTGTGGCACCCGCCGGTCCTTTGTACTTGCCCCGCCGGTGAAGTGGCACGGCTCTTCATCCGTTGCCGAACCAGTTCGCGTCCAGCGGCGGATTCGGCAGCGGGTGGTGAGTGCTGTGCCACCTCACCGGATCGATGCCCCCTGTCCGCTTCGCGCAGCCGTGTATCTGTCACATGCGTCAGATCGCCCAATCCACTGCGCCCCTCCGCTTCCCTGGAAAGGTATCTCATGAAAACACTGTGGAACAAATTGATCGCGAACGAGAGTGGACTCATCCTGTCCGCTGAGTTGGTTTTGATTCTGACCATCGCCGTGATCGGAATGGTCACCGGATTGGCCTGCGTTCAGCAGGCGGTGGTTTACGAGTTGAATGACCTCGGCTTGGCGTTTTCCAGCCTCAATCAAACGTATTGGACACCCGCCTATCGCGGTGGCTGGAAGCGATGCGGCGGCAACAAATCGTTCGTTGCGGGGTCGAGTTTCATCGACACCTATCACGGCTGTGCTGGCGTTCAGGGAAGTTCAATGGCCCCTGCCGCGGGCGGCTTTGGCGTCACGTCTGAGATCAATGCAGGGGCCGCTTGCCCTTCAATCCCACTGCCAGCAAATTGCTGGTCACCACCTGTGCTGGCTCCGCAGCCGATACCGCAATCTCCAATCTTAGGAGTGCCAAGCGAAGCCTGTCCGCCAGGAACCGAAATCGTCCCCTGTCCAGTTCCGGCACCTCAATCGCCGGGGCCGCGATCAGATGTCGTTTGGTGACTCAACCACGGTAAGGCGGCTGGCAAGACTTGTCTGACCCACACCAACCCGAAATGTGAACGAGGGCGAAGCTGATCGACATCCTCATTCACACTTCGGGTTCGTGTCTACGGGTAAACCATTTGTTGCCGGTCGCCTAACCGGGTTCGTCGAAAACCAACTCGGAACATGCACGAGCGTGTCCTTATCCACCGCCGGTCTTCTCAGTGCGGGCCATCCACGCGAACAGCATCGTTCGCCCGATGGCCCGCCTGCGTCGCTCCCCGATGAGCCGACGACCGCGATTCGGTGCGGCTTCATTCGCACGTCGTCTGCACTCGATGAACGGGCCTCTTACAATCACTACGCCGTGAACAAGCGATGCATTCCGAGCAATCCTGATTTTCAAATCGATCAATGCGACGCGACCAATCGTTTCATTCATGCCCATTGACACAACGCTCACAGAGATGACAACCGTTCTGAACAGACTCACCCGCTCCTCCAATCGCGTCGCACGTTGCAGACAATCACTCCAATCGACATAACCGGACGCATGCCCACGGGTTGAAGTCGGTTGTGACAACCTTACTGGTTGTATCGGTTGCTGGGTTTGCGCGAACGGCACCGATCGTGCCTGTTGCTCCACCGTAAGCTCGCCGCTGGATTGCTTTCCAAACACGTCACATTTCAACGTGCATTGGGGTTGCGATCAGGCGGCGAGGTTTTGAATGCCATCGCCGCCTCAGGCGAGTCATTGCCGGTGTTTGAGCCAGCCGCATTCTTCACTTTGTGCCTTTGCTCGGATCGCTTCGAGCCATCAGGAAAACACCCGAGTACTGATGGTCCACGGCTTCTGAGTTCCTTGTGGGACGAGTCTCGGTTTGATGACCGAGACTCGTCCTGTGCGATCAATCTGCGCAAACCTGCGGCAAACGCGGTCGGCGTGGTTCAAGCGTTTTGAGCTTCATGGAAGCGATGGTTGCCGACTTTTCTCGGAGTCGGCCTGCCAGTTGGATTCCGTGTTGCGTGCAACTTCCTGCGGCGTCGCGAGCCGCAGGCATTCTCCTCGAGTCAGACGAGGTCGATTCAGCGGCCGGGGCCCCGGAAGCTGAATCAGTCTGGCAACCGTTTGGAATTCACCCGCCACACACTGGTGAATTCTGGACAAGCAGCCGGTTGTTGTTCCGTACTCAACGGACACCGGCGACAAAGTTTGAGTGGGTTTCAACTCAGTGCAATTAGTCTCTCAAAAGAAGAAGGTCTATCTCATGTTGAAGAATCTCTGGAATGACGAAAGCGGTGTGATCATCTCGGCCGAGCTGGCTCTCGTTCTCACGATCGCGGTCTTGGCGATGGTTGTTGGCCTCAGTGAAGTTGCTGTTGCCGTCAACACTGAACTGAACGATCTCTCGAACGCCATCGGTGCGCTCAACCAGTCCTATTCGTTTACTGGTTTTGTCGGCGGCCCGCTTACCAAGTTGAAGAGTGTCTACGCTGGTACGGTATTCACCGATGCACCCGATGACTGCGACCTCAACACCACCTGCGAAATCGTCTCTGGTGTAGTCGGTATTACTCCCGCAGCGGGCTGATCGTTATCGGCTCAGTTGAACTACGCTGCCAGCTTTCAGTTGGCTAATCTCTCACAGACTCCGGAAGGTTCGCCTTCCGGAGTCTGTCGGCCATTTGACCTACCGAAGAAATTCAATTCTGCTTTCAGCCCATCCGGGCGAAACATTGAATTCCACTCGTGACGAAGACGAACACCAAGTCTCAGGCTCGCGCTGTGATGACAGCACGGACGATTGCGAGACTAACATGACTTGTGATCTGGTCTGCGGTACTTCTGTCGCCATGACAGCGGGCTGATCGCTTCTCGTCCTGCAGAGCATGACAAATGAAATGAAACAAGGCCGCAACAGTTCTGCTGTTGCGGCCTTGTTCGTTGCCACTTGCAACAGTTGTTACTTCGCAACAAAGGCAAAGTAATAGAAGACCAACCCGGTAACCGAGGTCAGCACGATGTCGAGCGTGGAGAGCCAGCCGAGCGTTTTGTGCAGCCTGCTGTGAGGAGACGGTTGCGGTGGCGAAGG
Organism: Schlesneria sp.; assembly: GCA_043733345.1. GTDB lineage: Bacteria > Planctomycetota > Planctomycetia > Planctomycetales > Planctomycetaceae > Schlesneria. The sequence goes on along the minus strand of JAYTGQ010000896.1, from coordinate 3,311 downwards.
GATGCGGCGCAGAGCCAAGCCGATTGTTGCGGCCCACAGCAGCGGAGTTGAAATCGCAAAGACGAGATGAATCCGCAGTACCCTCTGAATGAAGGCGAGTTGGTCCACCGTCAACTTGACCTCGCGTTTGGCGACGACGTTCCTCCAGCCACCTTGAACCCATTGCAAGTCGATCTCAAACAGACCGACCGCAACGAGCAGGACAACTCCCAGCAATAACTGCAACGTTCGGTGTAATCCGTACTGATGCCGGACTTTCACTGCAATCAGGCTGTAGATGAGGACGGGGACGATCAGCACTAATGCGATGACGACAAAGTCGAGCATGAACGACGTGCGATAACCCAAGAATCCGTCATTCATCAGAGCTGGCTCACTTTCGCAAATTGAGGTGACTCGGGTCTGCGGTTAAGGCCGAAGTCCGGCTTAGGAACAGGTACGCAATAACTTCCTGTGAGCGGCTGGGCGCTAGCCGCCGGTGAGTTGGAACTACCGGCGGCTAGCGCCTTGCCGCTCACAGAAGCACAGTGCCAAACCGGGAAGTTATTGCGAGCCGGTTCCTTAGCTTTGTTAGCCGGACTTCTCTCGGGAGGGCGGGTTTCGCGGAGAAGTCCGGTTTTAAGAAAAGCCGGACTTCGAGCAGGCGACAGTCTCGTGCGGGCCACCCGGCTCAGCCAACGCGTGACCGGCTGTCGGCCAGCATCTTGTCAAACAGCTCACGCTGAACGATCAGTTCGGCGGCGGGGTCGGCCGGAAGAACGCCCTCCTCCAACAGCCACCAACCGGAGTAATCGAGCTTCACGTACAGATCGAGCAGTTGCTGATGTGGATACGATTTCGAGTCCATCAAATGCACGTGCGTCGTCTCACCAAGACGGGCTTTCACGAGATTGAAGTTGTCTTCCAGTCCGGGGGCTTCCAGGTCTTGCGGGTTCGAGTTCCAGCAGAGGGCGACGTTGGGATTGTCGGCCACATCCATGATCGCCTTGATCGTCGGCAACTGCGCACAGCCGCCGTGAATTTCGAGGCGAATCTGCTGACCAAACCCGGTCGCGAACTCCGCGAGTTGGTTGAGCGACTTGCCGATCTGCTCGATGGTCTTCTCGCGCGGCACGTCCTTGTGGAATGAGTCGGGTTTGACCTTCACTCCCGAGCCACCGATATCGTGGCTCAACTCGATGAACTGCTTCGTCGCTTCAATGGCCTTGGTGACGACAGCCGGATCGGGGCTGTCGTAACGCTCGTTGCTGCCGATCCCGAGAAACTTGACGGGGCTGTCGGCGAACCGCTTCCGCACGTCGGCCCGCTCCTGCATCGAAAGGCTCGGCTCGACGCCATGCTTGTGCGTCGTGCGCAACTCAACGCCCAGCACCTTGGCCTTCGCACAGTTGGCGATCAGCGTCGGCAAGTCCCAGTCCTTGGCCCATTGGTAGGTGACGAGTCCGTAGCGGATATCGCCCCCTTTTTTCTCGGGGTTCGCATCTCGCTTCTCTTGAGCGACTACGAATATCGGCAACGACCCCAGCCCCGTCGCCAACGTGATCCCGGCTGCTGTTTCCAAAAACGTGCGTCGCGAAACATGAGACATGGCTGGACCTTTTTGAGAGTTCGTTCAACCCAACAAAAACAACATCGGCCTGAACGAATTACGACCGTCGCTCAGGCCGCGTGATGACTCGCTGTAATCGAAATCACAACGACGCTCACTTGTCGTCGAGCAACTCGACGGCTGCGAATTTCTTGCCTTCGAGCATCTCCAAGCTGGCACCGCCGCCCGTGCTGACGTGTGTCACTTTGTCGGCCAGTCCGAATTCTTGAATGGCCGCCGCGCTGTCGCCTCCGCCGATGATGCTCGTCGCTCCGCTCGCGACGATCGCGTCGGCGACGGCACGCGTCCCGGCGTCGAAGGGCGGCATTTCAAACACTCCCATCGGTCCGTTCCAGACGACGGTCTTCGCCGACTGGATGACATCGGCGTACTTGGCAATCGTCGCGGGACCAATATCAAAACCTTCCCAGCCCCCTTCGTTGGGGATGGTTCCGGCGGCGACGACCTGTTTGTTGCACGTCCCTTTGAAATCATCGCCGCAGTGAGTGTCGAGCGGGAGTAGCAGCTTGTCGCCGCCGCTGGCGATCAGCTCGTTCGCCAGATCGACCTTGTCCTTCTCGACGCGACTCCGGCCGACGGTCCCTCCCTGCGCGAGAGCGAACGTGTAAGCCATTGCTCCGCCGATCAGCACTTTGTCGCAGATCGCCAGCAAGTTTTGGATGACATTGATTTTGTCGGAGACCTTCGCACCACCCACGATGGCTACGAACGGACGAGCCGGATTCGCAATCGCTTCGGAAAGGAACTTGATCTCTTTCTCGACAAGGAAGCCGCAGACTTTCGGCTTGCCCGACATCGCGTTCGGCACGGCGACCATCGAGCCTTCCGTGCGATGACACGTCCCGAAGGCGTCGTTGCAATAAATGTCGCCCATCGCGGCGAGGACTGCGGCGTATTCGGAGTCTCCCTTTTTCTCGCCCTTGTTGAAGCGAACATTCTCCAACAACAAGACCTCGCCGTTCTTCAAAGCCGCCGACTTCGACTGGGCTTCGTCGCCGATCGTGTCTGCCGCGAAGTGGACCGGGCAACCGAGCAACGTCTGCAACCGAACGGCCACCGGCGCGAGGCTATATTTCGCATCGGCCGCGGCGTCTTTCCCTTCGGGCCGACCGAGATGACTCATCAGGATGACTCGACCACCGCGATCTAGGACCGACTTGATGGACGGTAAAGCCTCAGTGATGCGGCGGTCGTCGGTGATCTGTTGCGCGTCATCCAAGGGAACATTGAAGTCGCACCGCATGAGAACGGCTTTGCCGGAGACGGAGACATCGGCAACAGACAACTTGGCCATGATCGAGAGAACTTTCGTTGAGCCTGAAGGGCTAAAGAGAGGTGAAAGGGAAGGTGATTCGCGACTCGCTCCCGAGCCGCAAAAAACTAAACCTGCGGCATCGGGCGGTATGTTAGAGGCCACTCAGAAGACTGCCAAGCGACCACACAACGGACGCAGGGTCATCACCAAGTTCACATTGATTTGCAGACGACCACTCGAAGTCCGGCTTTTCTTAAAGCCGGACTTCGAGTTGAGAACGTCGTCACTCCAAGAAGTCCGGCTAACAAAGCTAACCCGGACTTCAGTCGGTGAGCAGCACTGCCTCGCGGTCGCATATCTGCGTATTTATACCTCGCGCGGTCAATGATGAGACATCTGAGCGGGGCGGCGTAAGCCCCTCGGTTCTTGGGCGTAAGCCCGCTTTGG
>JAYTGQ010000895.1:0-1066 GCA_043733345.1 Schlesneria sp. | reverse complement strand
GTCGCTCGACGCGCGGGGCGTTGCCCACGCGGTTAAACGAAGTTTTCCAATTCAACTCGTACCTCAAGCCTCCACTCCCCATGAACTCCCACTCCTTCGATCAAGTTGCCGCATGTGCCGACATCGTGCGGTCGAAGTGGGATCACAGACCGCGCGTCGGCGTGGTCCTCGGCACGGGGTTGGGTGGCTTCGTGGACGAGATGCAAATCGAAGCCACCTTCGAGCGAGGCGACCTGCCGCACTTCCCTCCCGCGACGGCCATGAGTCATCGCGGGAGGCTCGTCTGCGGACGAGTCGGTTCGCTGCCGATCGTCGTCATGGAGGGCCGCTTTCACGTTTACGAGGGCCATCCGCTCGATCAAATCACGCTCCCCGTGCGGCTGATGCGTGCTCTCGGAATTGAACTGCTGATCCTCTCCAACGCGAGCGGCGGACTGAATCCGGACTTCCACACGGGCGACATTGTCGTACTGACGGACCACATCAATCTGATGGGCCTCAACCCGCTGATCGGTCCGAACGACGACCGCTTCGGCCCGCGTTTCCCCGACATCAGCGAAACGTACTCGCCACACTGGCGCGCGATCGCGTTGAACGTCGCTGCCCGCGCCGGACTCGGGCTGCAACAAGGCGTCTATGTCGCCGTGACCGGCCCCAACTACGAAACCAAGGCCGAGATTCGTTTCTATCGACTCGCCGGTGGCGACGTGATCGGCATGTCCACTGTTCCCGAAGCGCTGGTGGCCGCTCACGCCGGACTACCAGTCCTTGCGTTCTCCGTCGTCACCAACGAATGCCTCGCGCCAGCAACGGTTCCGGTCACAGGCGAGGATGTCGTCGCCGTCGCCAACGAAGCCGGGACACGGTTGAGGCTGCTGCTGCTGGGGGTACTCGAAGAGGTCGCACGAGCTGCAATTGCATGATCGAAAGCCTCTGCCTAGCATCCCCCCCGGTAGATGTGGCTGGTTTTAACTGCCTGTTGAAAAAGGGAGGGCGAGGCTCCCGCCGAGCCATGTGCGTGAGGAAAGTCGCTTGTTTCTCGCGGCTCGGCAGGAGCCTCGCCCTC
>JAYTGQ010000894.1:0-1066 GCA_043733345.1 Schlesneria sp. | reverse complement strand
GCTCCGCGATTGCTGCCAGCGTCATTCCGTTCGCCCTCATGTCGATCATCGACGGACAAAGATCGGCGTAGGCTTCGGTCGCACGTTCGGTACGATCCACTGCTGCCGCGGTTCGGGCCTTCGCCAAGCCTTCCAGTCGGGCATTCTCCCGTCCGTCCCAGTGGCCGGGCCTGGCCGAACCGAGCTTCACTCCGCGGGCCTTTGCCGCGGCCAAGGCCGCTTTCGTGCGGTCGCTGATGGCCTTGGCTTCGCCCTCGGCAACCGCGGCCAAAATGTGCAGCATCATCCGGTTCGCCGCGGGATTGTCGCAAGCCACGAAGTCGGCTTCTGAGTTCATTACTCGCGCCAGGAATTCCACGTCTCGGGCCAGTCGATCCAGTTTCGCAACGGTTAGCGTTCCCTTGCTTCGTTTGGCATGTGCCAGGGCGCGGGCCAGTTCAGGCCGATCCGACTTCCGGCCGCTCTCCACTTCGGTGTAACGGGCCACAATCGGCTTCCCCGTTTGCTTCGCGTATGCCTCGACCGCGGCGGCTTGCCCTTCAAGCCCCAAACCCGATACGCCTTGTCGTTTCGTGGAAACTCTGAAGTATGCGACGATGCCTGCCATGTTTGTTCCCCTTGCTGAGCGGTCAAGTCTCAACAAGGTGCATAATAACATCACAGTTGATGTTCGTCAACAAAAATGTTTTATACTCTTGGCTGCTTCAGCTTCAAGATTCGCTCCAGTGCATTCGCTCGTTCGCGTGAGAATACCCGATCAAGTTGGGATAGTTTGGGGTTCTTGGCGTCGGCCTTAAGCATGGCTACGAACGCCCGTTGATCTTCGACGGTGAGTGTGGCCAGTCGCTCGGCTTCCTCGCGAGTCGCGTTTACTTCTTCGTCACTCACTGGTGCCACTCCTTGTTTGGGATCGTGAAGGAAGTCTCAGTCCGGAAGGCCGCAGGGATTCGGGAACAAACCATCGCAGTTAGACCTACAGCGCTGGGATTGGGCTTTCCAGCTCGCCGTCTTTTATCCGAAGCTCTGGACCCGTCACTGGTTCCGGAGACCTGGCATGGATGCCGAG
>JAYTGQ010000893.1:0-9342 GCA_043733345.1 Schlesneria sp. | reverse complement strand
AGTTGATTCTCGAACGCCCCCAAATCGAGCGAGGTGAATGTCACGGGAGAACCGGGTGCCCCGTTGACCTTCAGCACTGTGGGTTGGCCTTGCTCCAGTGTCTGGGCCAATTCGCCAACCCCACCCAAAATGGGGACTCCCGGACCCGGCTGCTTCACCTGCCAGACGCGTCCCGGCTCGGCCACATTCAAGTAGCGTTGCGGGTCCGCTTGGAAGGCCCGCTTGTCGTACGGCTGCGGCGGAATCATCACCGACACCCGTTCCGGGTACTTGTGTTCTTTCAACGCCTCATAGACCGAAGCCACCTGCGGGTTCGTCTTGGGATCCACCCCCGGTGTCGTTCCGTAATAGGCGTCCGCCGAGCGGGCCTCCTCTGTCGGGACGACCATCCTGCGCACGTCACTCGCCGGTCGGCGGACGCCGCCCACGGTGACGAACTCGTCCCGCGACACACGCTTCGGCTCCGGTCGAGCCACGTCCCTTTTTTGCGGCCCCGCTCGGAAGAGCCACACGCCCATCGCCATCAGCGCCACGACGCACACGGCGATCACGACCCAATCTCGGCGAGCCGCGCCCCGACGGGGAGCCGGTTCGCTGGGAAGTGTCGGATCCGAGTGACTGGTCGAGGAACCGTTGTGCGCGAGCGATTCGGAACCGCTGTTCTCACGCGTCTCACTCGCCCGCAGGTTCTGGGGCGCGGCTTGCTCAGGAGCAGCGACCGCAGGGGAAACCGGGGGCAGGTTCAGGTCGTCCACAAGTCACCTCATCGGGGGCTACGAGTTGGTTGAGCAAGTTACTGACGCAGCAAATTGTCGGTCGCGAATGTTGCAGAGAGATGCGCGGCTGAGTGCTGAGTGCTGAGTGCTGAGTGCTGATTTGTTTAGAAAAGAGTCTTCACCAAGTGGGGTGCAGCAGATTGCCGAATCGAAAAGAAACGCGGGTGAAGCAAGCTCATGAAGAGCGGGCGGAATTCCAGCGTGTTCGATTATGAAAGTCAAATACCATTATTGAAAAAAGTTTTGGAAGCGGAGACGAAGTTTTTGGGATGGGTTGATTGACAGAAGGAGGGGACGCGAACCAAGAGCCAAGCAACAAGAATGGCGGGCGTGGGGGATGCCTCTTGTCATCGCCCTCGCTCACGCAGCGGGTGGGTGGCCTTGCTTACGCGGCGGGTTAGTGATGCGAGCACCATCGAGGCATCGTTCCCACTGCCCACCCTCTCCCCGCTCACTGCTTCGTCGGCTCGAAGATCAGGCCGGAGACGGAGGCGTTGGGGAGCCATTGCTCGACGGAGACGGTTGTCGAACCCGTTGGCTTGGCGGGGGTGAGGTCGATGAAGTTGACGACGAGGCCGTCGCCGGTCGCATCGAGCGAAGAGAGGATCGTCACCAGTTGCGTCAGCGTCAGCGGGTTGAACGCGATCCGGGTCGATTGAACGCGATAGTTCGACTGGGCCAGTGTCGTTGGCGACTGGGGGTCAATCGCCGCGATGCTGCTGCTCGGCAACCGTGCGGCTTCGGCGGCGGCTTGGACGCGCTGCGAAATCTGAGCGGCCGATTCGGGGGAGAGCTGGGCGCGCGACGGCTGGTCCTGCAACGCGCGAATCTGGGACGCGAGACCACGGCACTCCTGCAAGTTGTCGAGAGCCACCGTGTAGGAGGACGAAGCCTGTCGCAAGCGATACGCGCTGAAGAGGACGGCGACGAACAGCAGTCCCAGAGTGACCGCGAATAACTGGCCTACCGAGGGGCGTTGTGGCGTCATGGCTTGCCCTCCGGCTTGGTGGTGGTGGGCTTGGTGCCGTTTGAAGAAGGCCCCGCTCCTCGGGCCACCGAAGCGGCGGTGCCCGCCGGGGCGAGGGGAGGATCGGCGTTGGGTGCCGTCGAGCGATCGCCCTTGCTCACGCTGCGGGTTGGTGGGGATGGCTCTGGCTCTTTTCGTTCAGACTCTTTTCGTTCGGCTTCCAAGTTGAACGAGACTCCGCCCGTAGAGTTCTGAGATGTTCCAGCCGGTTTCACATCGAAGCCGCGTGCGGTGAGAGCGGTGGTCATCGTCGTGGCGTCGCGGTGCGATTGAGCTTCCACTTGCAGTCGCACGCGACGGCCATCGACCGAGAGGGACGCGATCCGGAATCGAACCGACTCGGGCAGCGCGGCCATCAGTTCGGCCAGTGTTTCGACGGCCGACGCGAGAACCGGCATCGTCGCCTCATCCCCGCGCAGCCCGGACAACTTGGCCAGCTCGCTCTTCAATCGCGTCCGCACTCCGACCGGGATTTTGGATTGAGGGAACAGCTCGCGGAACAGCTTTTCTTGTTCGGCCTGAGCCGCGACGGCACGCGATTGCAACGTGGCGACGCGCAGTTCACTGACGCTGAGGATCGTGGTGAGCGAGACCAATGCGGCCACGACAGCAGTCTGCATCAAGCCGCGAATCGCTCGGTATGGCTGCGGACTGGCGAGTGCATCACGGCGCAGGTCGATCGTGGGACCGCGCGTTCCAGTCGCCAAGTCCCGCGCCCCGCGAGCCGCCTCGTCCAACATTGAGTCCGATTCCTCCAAGCGTGTCGGCGTGCAGCCGCTCTGTTGAAGTGCTGCCTCGATCCGGTCGCTCGTGCCGCGACACAGGAGCCTCGCCGAACCGACCGCATCCAAACGGGTCGCGATCACTTCGCGCACCACGTCTTCCGGATCGCACACCAATTTCGTCCAACGCCGCCACTGAGGCGGACGCCCCACGAACAGGTGGCAATCGTCTTCATCCTCCCACAAGAGGAGCGTGTCGCCGCTGGCCTCTGTTCGGAGTGAGTCGGCTTTCAAGGCCGCCGCCTCGACCGCCAGCCAGACGGTGGGAACGACTGACCGCACGTTGATGCCGTCGAGCTGCAACGCTTCGATCAGCGGCAAGAGGTCGGGGACGTTCGTGCCAATCCCCATGACGTGCGCATCGGTGACGATAAAGTCGGCCACGAACTGTTCGACCGACGCGGGCCACCGCGATTCGAGGGCGTACAGCAACCCCGTCCGATCCGCCACCGAGACACTCGCCTCGCGCGGCAGCGCCCCCACCAAACATCGCGCCGAGTCCAACCCCAACACGATCTCGCCCCCGCGAAACCCATCCCCTTTCAACGCCGCCGCCAATCGCCGCGACAACGCCATCGGCGTCTCGGATGCCTCGACATCCAAAGCCAACAGCCGCACCTCGTCCCCCGTCACACAGGCCACATGCCAGCGGTCATGATGCTCCAACACTGTCCAAACAGGCTTGGCCATGGGGAATACGAGAAGAACGTGGGAAGCAAAAATGCTCAGGGCAGAGGGCGCAATGGGAGACGACCTGGACACCAAGCGTGCTTGGGTTGTGTGGCTAAGCTCAACCCGCCTGTTTGGAAAGATGTGCCACAACTATGGAACCCCCGGAGAAGGCAGGGTGCCCCGGCTTGACCGACTCCTTGATTCAATGGTGCCCCACTGCTTCGGAGTCCTCGGAGAAGCAGTACGAGTGTCAAGCCAACCCTCCATTGCCACTGCTTGTCCCAAAGCTGACAAGCAGTGGCACGTCCAACGAGATGGAAAGCCTCAAACAGGGCCACCCCGCCTTACTTTTTAACCGCGACGATCCGCATCCGGTTTCCATCAATCACTGGTGTGGATGTTTCCAGTTGTGTCAATGTCCCGGTAGAAATGTCACGCAAGAAGACCTCGATTGGATTTGGCTCGTATGTCTGACTTCGACCCAATAGCGACCATTTCGTTTCAGAGCCAACGACGGCTGACAGCACGACACGTCCATCGACTGCCGTTTTCAGTTCTAGCGGAATAAGTGAGTGTTCGCGGGAAGTTGGGACGCGTCTACAGATAATGTCTGCCGCAGGCAGGGGGCGTTGTTCTCCATCCACAATTACTAAGTGGATAAGCAGCATCTCACGCGAATAACCAACAAACGAGTATCGTAACCCGACGGAAACGAGAAGAATGAACGGCAAGAGTGCGAACACGATCATCAGCAGGAGCAGCCGAACTGTAGTCCAGCCCTTCGAGGAATTATCCGCGTACATCTGTCTACCTACCAATTCAAGCGTTACATTTCCGGTCGTCGGCCGGAAACGATTTCCGAATAACCGTCACACAATGATCGCAACAAATTGTCCCAACGATACACGCTCTTCCAATCCGTTTTGATTGGATCGCTACCCCCAAGACCAGGATACAACCGTCCAAGCTCGTGCATAATTATTGTCGGATCAGCGAGAGCTTGATTGTAAAAATTCTGACAAAGGAAGATTGTGTCTCCCTTCGGTTTGTCGTTCCAGTCATCCCATGGAACGTAGGCCGCTGTCTTTTCCTCCCAACATTTCACACACTGGAACTTGAGTGCCGCGTAGTTTCGTCCGGTGCATGCGTCGTAGGCGGGTTTTAGTTGACGACGAAACGTGTAAATGTTGTCAAAGTCATTGAGTACTGCCTTGTCACCTACGGTATAGAACGAATAGTAGTCCTTGACAATACGCGGGTTATTTTGGAGCAGTTCGTAGGCTTTTGTGATGCAATCACAGGCATCATCGACACTGTCAACAATCATGGTAGAAGTCTTGGACTTATCTTTCGGATCACAAGGGCATCCTTTGAATTCGACGCGCCGACCAGGAGGAACTGGTTTGAAGCGAGACTCAAGTCCGAATGGATCAGTCGTGAGCGGAGCGAACCATCCCGAATAGGTGTTTGGGCCGTCGGGGTAGTGGATGGGGTCTCGGCTGGTGAAGCGGCCGGTGCTGGGGGAGTAGTAGGCGCTGGCCTGTTCGGATTGTGCAATGCTCAGGGTGAACAGCGCGATGAGCGAGAACAGCTTTAGTTTCGGGAACGGGATTGTGCTGGCGAGCTTGGTCGGGGTTGGGAGCATGGTTCGGTCCTTTTGTCAGAGCGAGTAACGGACTGTGCGGGGAATCGGGGTCTCAACGCGGGAACGGCGAAGGGGGTTGCGGGTTGGAGGGCTGGAAACTGGGTTGCGAGAAGTCGGCTGTCGATGGGACGCCGCCGGTGAACGAATCGGGGATGGACGGATTGAATGGGTTCAGTTGGGAGAAATCATGAGAGTCGCGGCTGCGATTCATTCGCTGAACGCGGTCATATTCCCGCTGACGTTGTTCTTCCAAGAATTGTCTCCGACGTTCGCTGTGTTCGTAGTCGATGTCGGCCTGTCGCGAGCGTTCCCGCGCCTGTTGAGCGGCCAGCACTTTCGGGTCGATCTGATTTCCGACCACCTCCTGCAAAAAGCCAAGATTCTCGGGGAGCATGGGATCGAGGTGATAGGCATGGGCATAGGCAATCGCGGCGGCAGACTTGTAACCGTTGTCCCGGAGACAGTGGCCGCGAGCGTCCATGAAGACGGACAGTTCTTCTCGCGGTGAAAGGGACCGCAGATAGGTTCCTCGCGTGAGATCACCATCGGTCAACGGCAGCGGCCACGTTTGATAGTACGAATCGGGATGACTGCTCATCCCCACCCCGGCAGCTTCGATGTTGAACCGATCCTTACCGTCATCCCACCGGCAAAAGACGTGCGCCTTGGCGAGAACGAGCTTGACCGGGTAGCCCAAGCGCCGGGCAATCGTCGTGTAAAGGGCGGGCATGGAAACACACGTCCCGCCCTCCTGACCGCCGAGTATCATGCCGTGGATGAACAGATCCTGCGACCGCCGAAAATCGACCTGCCGAATCCGATCCTTGTTGTATTGAACGCCCAAGTCCTGCTGAAGCACCGAGATGAGCATCAGCATCCGGTAGAAACCTTCCCTTCCCTCGTACTCGCTGGGGTTCTTGCGAAACTTGTAGAGGTTGTTTTCTGTGTGAAGCTGAATCGACCGAGTCCAGTCATCCAGTTTTTTGCGGCACGTTTCCAAATCCGTCGGATTGGAACCGGGAAGGCCCGACGAGCACAGCAGGTTGAGATACCCCAAATCGACCTTCGACAATTCGGCGTCGCTCATCGACAAGACCCGCCAAAGTTGCGGATCGGGTTCCGTATTGCCTGATGCTGAGCTTTTGCTTGCAACGTCAAGCTTTGACAGGCTCACACTGCCCGATGTCGATGTCGGCCAGACCATCGCTCCGAAAAGCATCGTGACCGCAACCCCGGCACCAAACGCCGCGATCATCGCTGCCAGTCTGTTGTTCGGGCTGACTCGTGCTGCATTGCCGCCAAACGAACCACCACCCGATTCACTCGACGGTTTCAGCGCTGGCTCAAGAGCGGAGCTTTCGCGACTCTTCGACTTCTGGCGAGGCATGACGAACTCCGGTTGGGGGGAACGCGAGGTGTTGCAGTAGAAGCGATTGGATTTCAAACGGAAAGTGACGGGAACTCGCGGCAGGATGACCGTCGATTCTCAGATCGTCAACCAGATTCTTGACTGAGCCTGATTTTGATCGCGTCATTTGGCTTTCACCTTCAGCGTGAACTCCTGTCCTTGGTACTTCACGACCGCCTGATTGTCGATCACGGAGACCACTTCGGCCCCCTTGTTGGGGCCGGGAAGTTTGTCGCCCGGCTGGAGGGTTTCGACGAGGGTTGTTGCGGCGGTTTGGCCGGAACCAATCTGGAAGATGCCGTAGGCTTGCTCCGAGTCGATGATCGTGCCGAGCAGCTCGACATTGGGCAACGTTGGTGGCGGCTTGGGTGGGGCGACGACTGTGGGAGCGACTGGCTTCGGTGTCGTGACGACCGGGAGTGGGTCGATGGTTGGACGTTGCAGACGCTTCGACCAATAGGCGGCTTTGAGATCGACCTGCTGGTGGGGCGCGGGTTCTTCAACAGCAGTCTCGGTCCTGCGCGGCTGCGGTGGTGAGGGAAGCGCCGGGACGGGTGCGGTCCAAGCCCAACCGATCGCACCCAACGTCGTCGCGACCGATGCTCCCAAGCTGCTCAACATCAACCGTCTCATCAGGGGCAACGAAGCAACCATGCGATCTTCCTGGGCGGGCGTCGAGGCGAACCAGCCTGTTGAAAATTTCTTGTAGGGTGGGACAAGCTCGCTTCGAGCGCCGGCCCACCATCTGGAAACACCTGGAAATCAGGGTGGGCCGGCGCGGCGAAACGCCGCTGGTCCCACCCTGCGGGAAGTCACGCAGTCGAATTACCAACAAAACACGAACACGTCGGGACGACCGGTTGGAGTCCGCTCTAGCAGATGGAACTCGGTCGCTCCGCCTCGGGCTAGCGGCTGCAACCACAGCGACCAGCACGAGGATGCGGAGCTGATCCACGGCTGCAAACGCTCGGCATCGTCGGCGACGATCCGAGCCGATGCAAGCTGTTCAGCGACGGAGCCAATGACGCCCACCCGTTCCCGGTTCGCGGCGAGCAGCCCCTCAACTTGGACTCCCGGAACAATCGCTTCACAGAACGCGCGAATAGTTTCGTCCGACGCGCGTCGGATGTTGAGCGGCCCCGCGCCCCAACAGGTCAGTTCCGACGTACTCTCCCGAACCGCGTCGGCAGACTCGTGGACATCCTCCTCGGCGGAGATGTCGAACACCTGTCCCCACGAGTCGAACGCCACGTCGGACTCCTCGAACGGACGCAGTTCCACGGTGAGTCGTCCTGCGGAACGGGAGAGCTGGCCGACGAGGCGTCTCACCGCCGCAGTTCCCCGGACACGAGCGACCGAGTTGAGATTGGCCTTCGCCGACTCATCGGCCACCACGAACCGATAGTCCACATCATTGAGGCGCAGCGTCCCTTCCAGTGACGACAGGCCAGGCTGAAGGAGATTGGCTTCACTCAGCACGCGCTCGGCCTGCCCCAGGATCGTCTCTTGGATTCCTCGCCGGACCCAGCGCTGCTGAAACTGCTCCTCGGCGCGAATGGCGTCGAGCGCCGCGACCATGCTCAACCGAGCCACTCCCGCCGTCAGCATCGCCGCAATCACGAGTGTCGCCAGCACCAGCAACAACACGAACCCGCGCCGCTCCGAATGCTGACCTCGCGAACACAACAATGCCACGCCGCGCATCTGCCCGCGTCCCCTCTTCATCATTCTGTTCACAATCATTTTGTCTTCGCCCTCCTCACCACGTCCGCGAAATCCGCCCCGACACCAGCTCCTGCCCCTCCCCCGTCCCGATCACAAACCGCAGGTGCCCCGGAATCGCAAACGGTTCTGTCTGAGCCGCCGCCCCCGCTTCCAAGTCATGTTCATCCCCCGTGGCATCGACACGAAACAGCTTGATCGAACCGACATCATGGGCGACGAGTTCCCGTGTCCAGTTCCGGTTCGTGCGGTCATCGAGTCGCGATTCATCGCGCACCAACCACGACTGCCCCTCCTCAACGAAGACGTGATAGACCACTTCCGTCGGTCGGTGTTGCGGCATCCCCGTGGCTGCATCACGTCCCGCGTAGCCGATCAGCCGGACGCGGTTGGCCCGCACATGAATGCGGCGCGAGTTCAACACATCCCACGTCAGTTGATCGACCAACGACCGCCGCCACTCGGCCGCTCCCGTCTCCCCCGCCAACGCCTTCCGCTGCGTCTGCATCGACCGCAGGATGCCGTTGATCGCGGTCAGCAACACCACGCTGAGCATCGTCGCCGCCAAGACCTCCACCAGCGTGACCCCGCGCCGTCCACGGCTGATGCGGGCCTGGTTCAAGTCACTGTGGTCTTGCGTCTCAGAGGTCTTCTCATGTCCCCTCGCCCCCAGCTTTGTGGGGGAGAGGGTTAGGGTGAGGGGGTCTTCCTTTTCGCTTCGGTCGTGTACACGCCGTTTCATCGCCCCCCTCCCGCCACACGCTTCGGAAGCGGCAGCTCCAACGAACAGAGCAACCGGTACGGCTCCTGTTTCTCACGGACTTCGATCCGCACGACCTCGCCCAAGAACTGCTGGACGGTCGAGTTCGGAACCAGTTCCGTGCGCCAATGAAACTCGGGCTTGCCCAAGAAGTCTCCCTCGGATGGCACGGGGATCGGCTGCGCGATGCGACGCCAGTCCTCCAACGTCTGGTCGAGTAACTCCACCGCCTGCACCTTGCGCTGCGCGGTCCGATGCTGCCGCAAGTGCGCGCTGTACGCGACGACCATCGTTGAAAGCAGCGACGCCATCAAAGCCAACCCGGCGATCACCTCGACCAGCGTGAGTCCGTCACGGCAGTGCGTCGCGCCGCTGTGACATGATGCCGGTTTGCGATGCCCCGCTTTTCCTGTCCCCTCGCCCCGGCTCGGGCACCGCCGCTTCGGTGGTCGGGAGAGGGTTAGGGTGAGGGGGGCCTTTCGATTGGTCGCGAACTGGCCCCGAACCAAGCCATTCACAGCGCACTCCGACCGATGTTCACAGCAAGTTC
>JAYTGQ010000892.1:0-9344 GCA_043733345.1 Schlesneria sp. | reverse complement strand
CCGATCCGGCCAAGCGAACGTCGCCCACAACAGCCTCATCCATCGGAACGCCCACGTGCGAGTCGCCTGAAGTCCGGCTTTTCTTAAAGCCGGACTTCCTTCTGGCCTTCTGGTAAGGAACTGGCACGAAATAACTTCCCGTGAGCGGCTGGGCGCTAGCCGCCGGTGAGTTGGAACGACCGGCGGCTAGCGCCTTGCCGCTCACTCACATCCCACGATTTAGTCTGGATGTCGCACTCGTTTTGAAATACGCCCTGGAGGGGAAGTCCGGCTTTCGGAAAAGCCGGACTTCGACGGACTGCGGTCTATCTCGCGGGCGCGGTTGCCGGGTGAGGCCAGTCGTCGGTGCGGAAGGGTGCGGCGGGAAGACCTGCGGCGTTGAACAGGTTGCAGGCGGGGTTGTCTCCCCACGCATAGCGCACGGCCAGCGGTTTGGTGATCGATGGATGCGACACCACGACGGTTTCACCTGCAATCGCCGCGCTGGCCCAATGCCACTTCTTGTCCTCACCCGTGATGGTGAAGCCTTTGAGCGGGCCGCTGCCACGCACGACGAGTCCTCCCGCAAGTTGGTCAAACTTCAGCACCACTCGGGCCTCTTCGACCTTGTGTGACGAGTAGACCGGTCCCGACGCGGGGACACCCTTTTGATAGACCTTTGCCAACGCCCATGCCGCGAGGCGTTTGCCAACATCCTGCTTGTTCTTCGGATGGATGTCGTTGGCTTCGCCGAGATCGATCGTCACTGCCATCCCGGTCTGCGGGACTGAGAGGGTTCGCGACATGCTTTCGCGCAGCACGGCCCATTCACTGACGATCTGCGGCTCGACGGTCGCTTTTTTGTAGTTGGGGAGCTGCGCCCACGCGAAGGGGATGTCGCCTTGGTTCCAACGGTCTCGCCAGTCCTCGATCAATAGCGGCAACTGGTGGCGATACAGCTCGGCCGACTCGACGGTGCGGGCGTTGTGTTCGCCCTGATACCAAAGGACTCCGCGCAGGGCGAACGGGATCAGCGGCGCGATCTTGCCGTTGAAGAGATTGGCCGGATGATTGCGGTTCTCGCGCGGATTGACCGGTTCGAGCGGCCGACGCGGCGCATCGCGGCCGTCGGCGCGGGCCTGCTTGGCGTCGTCCTTCCACGCCGCAAGCTGCTTCTCGAATCGAACCTTGGCGGTATCAGGGTCGTAAGTGTTTGCACGTTCTTCCCACGCCTTGAATACGGGGACCAGTTCAGGGCGAGCCTCCTGCGCATCGAGACTCGTCCACGCTTCGATCCCTGTTCCACCGACCGACGAGTTGATGAGACCAACCGGTACGTCGAGCGTGTGCAGCAACTCACGACCGAAGAAGTACCCTGTCGCGGAAAAGCCGCCGACGGTCTCGGGACTGCAGACTTCCCACTCACCGGTGCAGTCGTCCTGCGGTTTGATTGCGGGCCCGGACCTGACGGTGAACATCCGCAACCGAGGGTGATCGGCCGATTTCTTTTCGGCCTCAAAATCGCGTGAGCGGCTGACCGTCATCGCCATGTTCGACTGTCCCGAGCAAAGCCAGACCTCGCCGATCAGGATGTCGCTCACCGTCACCGTGTTCTTGCCACGCGCGATCAGATTGAGCGAATCGTCGCTGAGATCGAGCTTGTCGAACGTGACTCGCCAACGACCGACCGAATTGGTCAGGGCGGAGCGAGTCTGCGAACCCAGTGTCACAGAGACCGATTCCCCCGCATCGCCCCGGCCCCAGACAGGAACCGGCACGCCGCGTTGCAGGACCATGTGGTCGGCAAACAACTTGGCAAGCGTGATGTCAGCCCAAGCCGGAGCCGCGACGGCCTCGAATGCCAACAATAAAAACAACAGCAATGAGCGAGAGGGCAGTGAGTTCATGCAGAGACTCCCATGCAGGGGCTGAACCGTCGAACGACCGGCACATGATGAACGCTCCCGACGCTCAGGGCAATCGGTGGCAGAAACTGTCGAAGTTGAGCAATGGCGGAAACGTCGCAAAGCTTGCCCCGCGTTGACTTGAAATCCCTCCCGTCATAATGTCCGCCGTGCAGTGCGGCCGTGTTTCCAAGGCGGGAGACCGGCTGCGTCGCGTGAATGGCTGTTATGGCCGTGAGTCCTGCCGGAGAGCCAGTGCCATCCCAAGATGGACCGCTGTCTGCGGCCCAAAACGGTGGCAGAAGGAATGGCTCGGATTCGATTTCGAGCGGCGTTCGAGGAGCGAGAAGCAACGATGATAGTTTCACCCGCAATCCGCCCGCTGGGTGTTGTGTGCCTCGTCATGCTGGTGGTGGCATCATCCGCAACCGCGCAGGATCCCCTGTGGGCCGAGAAAATGCTCGACCGCACCGACTTCAAGTTCGGCAGTGCCGCCAAGGGGGCGAATGCGCCGCTCCAACTCCGCGTCAACAACATCTATAAGGAAGACATTCACATCACCAACGCCACCACCGGCTGCGGCTGTGTGAGTTGGGATGAGAAGACCTTCCCGTTGATCGTGAAGAGTGGGAAAGCCGTCACATTGACGCTCCGACTGGATACGATTCGCTTCGATGGCGAGCGAAAGTCCAAGGCGACCCTGACGCTGGTTGAGCCGACATTGGGCTCGTTCAAAGAAATCGAACTGCCAGTGGAAGCCTACATTCGCAAAGATATCGTGCTGGTCCCCGGCGCGGTCAATTTTGGAGCCGTCGATCTCGGTGCCGGTGCCGAACAGCGCGTGGCGATCAACTACGCAGGCCGATCCGATTGGAAGATCACTCAAGCCAAAGCGGGCAACCCTAACCTGACTCCCCAACTCGTGGAAAAGAGTCGGAGCAACGGTTTGGTCAATTACGAATTGGTGGTGACACTCAAGCCGACGGCCCCCGCTGGCAATTTGCGAGACCAAATCACGCTCGTGACGGACGATGTCAACAACCCGCAAATTCCCGTTCAAGTCGAAGCCAAAATCGAAGCCGATGTCGTCGTGACCGAGCCGCCATTCCTTCAGGCCGAAGTCGGCGTCGCCAAGAAATTGAACGTCATTCTGCGTAGCAACAAGAAGCCGTTCAAGATCGACAAGATCGAACGGACGAAAAGCAACGAGTCGTTCAAAGTTGTGACTCCGCCCGAGACGAGGACCGTTCACAGCCTGCCGCTCACGTTCGTCCCTCCGGACGAGCCGGGACCGTTTGAAGAAGAGTTCTTCGTCACGATTGTCGGCCGGGAACAGCCGATCACGTTCAAGGTCAAGGGACGCATCGGCAAAGCGGCAACGAAAGATTGACCGCGCCTGTCCCCGCGAGCCGTAGTTCAAACTACTGGCTCCACCTGCCGGGTTCCGCCTGATATTCAGGCCCGTTCCTACTGAACCGGAACCGAACCGTCGAGGTGTTGGCCGCGGTAAGGAACTGTCTCGAAACAACTTCCTCGTTTAACCGCAAGCCAAAGGCGAGCGCGGAGGCGGTCCGGAGTTGATGCACGGTGTCACCCCTCCGCGCTCGCCTTTGGCTTGCGGCTAAACGAGCGACTGGAACTCGCGAAGTGATTTCGAGCCAGTTCCTAAGTTGGCGACTCCGTATGCGAAATCCCGCAGAACACTCCGTCGGGCGAAGTTCGTTGTGAGATCACACAGCCAATCGAGCATCGTTTCCAGAATGAGCAGTTGGCATCGGCAGCATTCGCCACACGGCATCGTCGTTTTGGCGATCTGGGAAGGACTGTGATAGCACCGAACGAACCATGTGAAGTTGATCGATGCCGCGAACCGAAAATATGAGTCGAGCGGCGATGTGAATGGGTGGAAGTGGTCCAGTTTCCTTCCCATCTAACCGCAAGTTCAGTCCGCCTCCGGTGGCATCGTTGCCTGGGGGTATGAGACCAGAAGGGAACGGAAGAACACGGACGGATCGAAACACAGGAGACAACGTATTATGAAGTTAATGAAGTTTGTTCAGGGTGCGATGGTCGCTTTGGCTGCGGTGGGTGTGGTTTGTCCACAACTGCCCGTGATGGCCGCTGGCCAAAAGGCTACCGTTAAGACGGTCGCTGCCAACACGATTTTGGACATCGGTCTGGCTCAAGGTGGCACGTTGACGGGTCGCGTTGTCGATCAGTCGGGGGTTGCTCTGGAAGGTGCCGAAGTTGTGGTCAAGCAGGGAAAGACGGAAGTCACCCGCACGATCACCGACAAACAGGGAACGTTTGTCGCCAAGGATCTCAAGGGCGGTGTGTACACCGTTGCTTCGGGATCGACCGAAGGAACCTACCGGACGTGGTCCGAGAAGACGGCTCCTCCCGCTGCCCACGACCAAGCATTGTTGGTTGTCGGTAAGAATGGTGCCCGTGGCCAGTGTGGTAGCTGCGATTCTGGTGGTTCCGGTGGTTTCGGTGGTTTCGGTGGAGTCGGATCGATTCTACTCGTAGGTGGCCTGATCGCCGGTGGAGTTGGGCTGGGCTATGCACTCGGTCATGCCGCTGGCACGCCAAACTCTCCCTGAAAATGGGATCAGCGTTGCGGCCTGCCGAACGCTGGCTCATAGATGAATCAACAAAGGCCACCGGTCATCTTGCGATGTGCCGGTGGCCTTTGTGTTTGTGCTGTGAACCGCTCAGAACGATCCCCTGCGCGGTCGTTGCTGAGAAGTTCATTCCATTGCGGTATTGGTGAGCTTGGCAGTGTCAGACAAATGGCACTCACTTTGAGTCTCACCGTCGGTGATTGTCGTCTTTCGCTCCGTGAAAAAACATTCTTTCGCGGAGCGAAAGACGACAATGTGAGCCTCTTTGGAACCGTCGCCACCGGGCTTACCGTTTCTGATTGTCATTTCACCCGAACAACTTCGTCAACACCTTGCCGTCGTGAGCCACCTTGAACGGGCGGCCTGAGGGGGAGAAGAACTCTTGCTCGAGCGGCAGACCGAGGGCGTGGCCGATCGTGGCGTTGAAGTCGGCGGGAGTGACACCGTCTTGATCGACACTGTGGCCGTCCTTGTCCGACGTGCCATAGAACCGGCCACCCTTGATCCCACCCCCGGCCATGAATCCCGAGTAGGCTCCGGGATGATGGTCTCGTCCGGCGTTCTGGTTGATCTTGGGTGTTCTGCCAAACTCGGTCCCCAGCACCACGAGCGTCTTCGACAGCAAGCCTTTGGCAGCAAGGTCCGCGATCAGGACCGAGGCCGCGCGATCGAGTGTGGCCGCGCGATTCGGCAGGCCGTTCTGATCGTAGATGTTCGTGTGCATATCCCAACTGCCGAGACTCACTTCAACATAACGCACGTTGTGTTCGACAAGGCGTCGCGCGAGCAGACAGCCCTGCCCGAACTGGTCGCGACCGTACTTGTCGCGGGCCTCAGCCTTCTCTTGACCGAGGTCGAAGGCTTTCAGTTCATCGCTGTGCATGAGCTGATCGGCTTGGCGGTAGAACTCACCGTAGGCTTCGACCTGCTTCTGCGGGAATTTCTTGCGGAAGCCCGAGTCGAACTTGTCGATGAGCTGCATCCGCTTCTCGAACGATTCGCCTGTCACGTACTTGGGCGTCGTCGTGTTTTGCAGACCGGCGTTTGGATCACCAACGGGTACGGGAGTGAACGCCGGTTCGAGGAAGCCCGCTCCGGGATGACGCGCTTCGCCACCGACGAGGACGTTGTCGGGCAGCGTTCGGTTTTGACGGCCCAAGACTTTGAGTGCCCACGCCCCCATCCCCGGATGTCGGATCGATGCGATCTCTTTGTAGCTCGTTCTGAGCAGGTAACGGCCACCTTCGTGATCGCCCGTTTCCGTGTGCATCGAGCGAATGACGGCGAGGTGATTGGCGAGCTTCGCCAACTCAGGCAACCGCTCGCCGAACATCATGCCGCTGACGTTGGTGTTGATCCCCTTCGTCTCGCCCTGAGTCTCACGTCCCGGCTTGAGATCGAACGTGTCGAGATGTGTCATCGCCCCGTTCATGTAGAGGAAGATCACATGCTTGGCGGAGGCTGTTCTGGCGACAGCCGCTGCGGTTTTTTTCGCAGGCTTACTGTCCTTCGACTTGGCCGCATCGTCCGCCGCGAAGGCCATCGCTCCGCGCAGGTTCATCAGACCGGGAACGATCGTCACACCGAGCATCGACTTGGCCGCGTATTCCAGAAAGCGGCGTCGAGACGCCACGTCGAGAGACTTCAAATCAGAAAGCATGAGACTAGCCTTGGTGGAAGAGATGACGGAAGAAATGGGAACACTGATCGCCGCTAATCTGCGCTAATTCGCACCATTCAGAATGAACCAAGAATCAGAATGAACCACGGAAAACACGGAAGGTCACGGAAGAAAAAGAACTGAAGCACGGTGGTGTTTTACCGTGTGCTTGTTGTGCGAGCAGGACTCATGGATCGCAACTTCTGCCCCTGCTTTCTTTCCGTGACCTTCCGTATTTTCCGTGGTTCCTCATCCGGGGTACTTCGTCTTCATGAGTGCCGATCAGCGAAGATCAGCGTTCTTTGTCTTGGTTTTAGTTTTGTCTGGCTCACTGCACGAACAGGAACTCGCGCGTGTTGACCAGTGCCCAGATGACGTTGCCGTAGCCGGCGTCGCCGTGAGCTTTGATCTCGGCCAGCGCGGCTTGCCGTTCTTCGGGGATAGCTTTGCGAGCCAGGATGCTTTGGAAGATGACATCGATCCGCGTCTCGGGAGCTTTCTCGGCGAGGACGTTCTTGACCATCTGTGCTCCCGGTTCGAGCAGCATGTGTGTGATCGGGCCATTGAACATTTGCAGGACTTGCGGGACCGAACCATCTTCGGACGAGACCTCAATCGCCTCGCGATCCGACTGGCCGAACTGTCTCAAAAAGTGACTGGGAGGTTGCGGCGACGGCAACTCGGACGCGCGGACCAAAAGCTGGCCCTTGTATTCGTGGTCCTTCTTGCGGGCGTCGCGTGACTTCTTCAAATCGCCGCCGCGCAGTTCTTGATCGCGTTTGTAGATCTCTTCGGCCGTCGCCGTTTTGAGGTCGAGGTCCAGTAGCTTGGCTTCGACGCGAGCCGGTTCCAATTGGTAGTCGTCCGGTTTGACGACGGCCAGCGTGATGAAGCTGTCCCAGACTTGTTCGGCCGTCATGCGGCGGAGGACCGGGCCTGGGAAGTGGTATGGCTCGGCGAGAGAGACTTCCGCATGAGTCGCTTCGCGCTGGTAAGCCTTCGTGTTGCAGACGATCCGCAGGTACTCCTTCAAGTCGAACTTCACCCGCACCATTTCGGCGGTGAGGTGATCTAGTAACTCGGGGTTCTCGGGCTGGCTGTCATCTTTGATGTCGTCGATTGGCTCGATCAGCCCGACACCGAACGACTTCTTCCAGAGGCGGTTGGCGATCGACTTCGCGAAGCGCGGGTTCTCGGGGGAGGTCAACCATTTGGCAAACGTCACGCGGGGAGTCTCGCCCGGTTTCACCGCGGCCGGTGGACCGAACAGCGTCTTCGGCGCGACGACTTGTTTCGGCTTGCCGTTGTCGTACTGATAGTCGTGCGGCAGCGTGAGCTTGGCGTTGTTGTCGTAGACCTCGGCGAGGTTCCCTTGCAGGAAGCGGTTGTACTTGCCGCCGCCATCGAACTTCTCGTCCACCTTCTTCATGTCGTTGCGCAGCTTGTTGATGACGTTGCCGCCGCCAAACATCTTGTCACCGGCTCCGCGTCGCGTAGAGGTGCCAAACGTGAACGCCGCCATCTCGTAGAACTCCTTCTGAGTCCAGCGATCAAACGGATGGTCGTGACACTGAGCACAGCCGATCTGCGTCCCGAGAAAAATGCGCACCGTGTTGTTCATCGAGTCGAGCGGCATCCCCGAATCGCGCAGGATGTAACCGGCAGCCGGGTTGTCATAGATTTTGCCCTCGGCGGTGAGCATCTCATAGACGAACTTGTCGTAGGGCTTGTTCGACTCCAACGACTCCTTGACCCATTCGCAGTACGGTCGGCCGGGGACGTTATTGCTGAGCTGTCCGTCCTTGAGCCGCAGGATGTCCGTCCAGTAGTTGTAGAAGTTGCTGGCATAACCGGCCTGGCTGAGCAGCAGGTCGATCACCTTGGACCGCTTCTCGGGATCACTGTTTCCCGCAAAGGCGCGGACTTGCTTGAGCGTCGGGATCGTGCCCGAGATGTCCAGATAGACGCGCCGAATGAACTGTTCGTCGGATGCAGGCGGATTCGGCGTGACTTTGTACTTGGCGTAGTTGGCTTCGATCAGCGAGTCGATCTTCGCCGCCGAGGCCAAGACCTTGGTGCGCGAGCCGCTATCGACGAGCGCCATCTTGACCTTGCGTTCGGGAACGGGAACAGGTGGCTCTGGCTTCTTCTTCGCCTTGGAGTTCTTGTTCCCCTGAGCCAGCACCGGAGCGGGACCGAACTCGGCCAAGCACCAACCCACCGCAATGGCGAGTGCCACGATGCCACTCAGCGACCAGATCGACCACGAATGACGAACCGACATGTTGAAGACCCTTCCTAACACCAACTCGAATCGCGAGTGAGAACTCGCAGGGAAATGAAAGCAGATCGCTTTGTGCGTCGCCCGGAACACTCGCCCTCGCTCACGCTGCGGATTGGTATTTTGGGAGAGTCTCGCAGTGAGAGCGTAGTTTTTCTTCGTCTGACATGCGACCAGAATTCCTGAATCGCCCGAGACTTTCAAGTCTGCTCGTCCGTGAATGCCCTTGCTTTGCCTGTTGTCAGAGGCGTGGCTATCATCCGCACTACTTTCGCGACCGGCTCAGTCTACGGTTGCAATACGTCCTTCCTCGACAGACCCAGCACACCGATGGCCGACTACAACAAGTACGATCCGCGCGTGGATTCCCTCGTCATGGAATCCCTCACGAACTGGGATCCTTCCGTCGGGAAACTGAGTGACGCGGACAAAGCCGTCATGGCACGGCTGGTCCATCGCTCGCCGGAAAAAGCGACCAAGGTCAGCTACTTCCGCTCGCACACCGGCTTCACGCGCGAGATCACCGTGACGGTCGATGACATTGCCCGCATCTACGACGAGCAAACCGCCGGCTGAGGTAGGACGGGCACTCTTGCCCGTCGTGCGTGTCTGCCTGTTGAAAGCGTAGGGTAAGCCTCTCGCTTGCCCGTCAATGCCGTTGAAAAAGAGGCAAGCCAGAGGCTTACCCTACGTTTTTCAATGGGATGTTATCCCCGAACGCCAGACCCATCGTGTACCGAGCGACAGGCAAGAGTGCCCGTCCTACAAGCTCGCCTGCAGGGCCATCGCCTTGTTGGGTCTGCGAAACGTGTAGGGTGGGACCAGTGGCGTTTCGCCGCGCCGGCCCACCATGATTTCTCGACGTTTCCAGATGGTGGGCCGGCGCTCGAAGCGAG
>JAYTGQ010000891.1:0-9345 GCA_043733345.1 Schlesneria sp. | reverse complement strand
CGTGGTGCAACCGGGACGCTGCTCGTGCAAGAAGTCGCTCAGTTGCCGGAGCCGTTCGCGCAGCAAGTCGTGATAGTCCGCCGTCCCCCACGCATACCTGGCAACTCGACCCTCATTCGCTCCCGCCGTTTGAGGCTCCTCAGTCCGGTAGTTCATCGCCAGCATCAGCACGCTGCGAACGGACGCCGACACATGGCGCGGATGCTCGTAAGCGGCGGCTCGACGCGGCAGGTACTGCATCTCACCGGCGAATCCCGCAGCCAGCCACTCGTGCAGTTTCGGCAATCCGGGTGGAGAGACCGCCGGAGCGACACCGACCAACTCAAAGCCGATCCGCCGCGCTTCGGTCTTCAACGCGCGAGTCAACTCGCCGACCTCGTTCCCCGCCGATCCACCGCTCGCCGCACTGAGCCAATCCAGCGAGTTGGCCGAACCAGCGGAGTCAGGGTTGGAGTCGGCAGTGATGGCCATGCGAGGTGAGCCTCATGAGTTTCAAAAACAAGGCACCCCATGGTACACGCCGCCCGGCTCACCAATGAGTCCCACTTTCACTCGATCTCGTCTTCTTTCCAGTTCGCGGCCGTTTCCAAGAGATGCTCATCCGGGGAGATACGGAGATAGACGAGCGACTGCTTGAGAATGTTGGCCGCTGCGGGCGCGGCGACCTTGCCACCGAAGGTCTCGCCCCCGACGGACGATTGGTTGACGACGACCAGCACGAGCAGTCGCGGATCCTCGACCGGCGCGCCGCACACGAACGAGCTGATGTACTTGTTGTGAACGTAGCCGCCGTGGGGCGAAAGACATTGCGCGGTGCCGGTCTTGCCGAAGACGTTGTATCCGGCGACGCGGGCACGCTTGCCGGTGCCGCGCGTGATGACTTCGTGCATCGGTCCCTCAATCAGCCAATGTGCAGTTTCGGGACCGACGGTCGTTTCGGCGATGGATCGCACGGCGGCGGTCGAGTCATCCGCACGCGGCAGCACGATGCGCGGATGCAAGAGCTGTCCGCCGTTGGCCAGTGCCGCGTGAGCCACGATCAGTTGCAGCGGCGTCGTCGCGACTTCATGTCCCATCGGGATCGAACCGGTCGAATAGCTCGTCCACTCTTTCAGCGGTCTCAAAATGCCGGAAAGTTCGCCCGGCAGTTCGATCCCCGTCTTGCGACCGAAGCCGAACAGCGTTGCTGCGGCGAAGAGTCGTTCGTTCGTGAGCCGTTCGCCGATTTTGGCCATGCCGATGTTGCTCGACTTCACCAGCACATCGGTCAGGTTGAGCATCCCATAGCGGTGATGATCGTGCAGCACGCGGCGACCCATGCGGTACTGTCCGTGCTCGCAGTCGAACACGTCGTTCTTGTGCAGCACCCCCTGATCGAGGCCATAGCTGACGAGGAACGGCTTGAAGGTCGAGCCGGGTTCGTAGATGTCGGCGATCGCGCGGTTCTTCCACGAATCGGCCGACGCGGCTTCGGTTCGATTTGGATCGAACGTCGGCCGACTGGCCATTCCCAAGACGTGGCCGGTCTTCGGATCGAGAACCACCGCACAGCAACTCTCCGGTTTCCACTGCTGCATCACGTCGTCGAGTTCTCGTTCGGCGAAGAGTTGCACGACGAGATCGAGCGCGAGTTGCACCGACTCACCGGCACGCGGCGGATGCTCGGCGTCGTCGAGGATCTCGATGACGCGCCCGCGCGAGTCGCGCGCGAGCCGCCGCTTTCCATTCTCACCACGCAGCACGCGGTCGAACTCTTCTTCGATGCCCCCGCGTCCGACGCCATCGATGTCCCGCAGTCCCAGCACATGCGCGGCGACGACACCTTGCGGGTACTCGCGCCGATACTCATCGCGAAAGCCCCACGTCCCTTTGGGAAGATCGAGCTGCCGAATCCGTTCGACCTCGGCGGAGTTCAATCGCCGTTTGACCCACAGGAAGTGCCGGTCAGTTCGCTCGCCAATCTTCTCGAAGAGTGAATCGGCGCTGATGCCCAGCGCCGTCG
Organism: Schlesneria sp.; assembly: GCA_043733345.1. Taxonomy (GTDB): domain Bacteria; phylum Planctomycetota; class Planctomycetia; order Planctomycetales; family Planctomycetaceae; genus Schlesneria. The sequence goes on along the minus strand of JAYTGQ010000891.1, from coordinate 7,343 downwards.
CGATCGCCTGCGCGACAACCCACGGCTTGGCGATGCGACTCGGTACGACATACAGGCTGCGCATGGTGAGCGTCGTCGCAACCAGTCGTCCCTGCCGGTCAACGATGTCTCCCGGACGAGGCACGATTTCTTCCGCGTACTCACGCTGCCGCTCGGCGCGATCAGCGAAGCGATCTTCCTGCCACCACTGAAGCTGCACGAGCCGCAACATCAGCACGGTCCAACCGATCCCGAGAACCGTCACGACGAACCGCGCACGACCAAACACCGACGGTCGCGGAGTGGATGCGTTCGACGCGACGTTCGGAGACGGAAATGCCACGACAACGACCTCAATCCATCCTAGGTCCTGTCGAGTGATTCCAGTTCAACAGCGGAGTCCGCCGTTCGTCGTGACGTTGCGGCTTCGCGGGGCGATGCAGTGCCGCGCCGTCTTTTTGGAGAGCGTCAAACAACTTCGCTGGAGTTCCCAACCGCTGAGCTTCCAACTTCAAACTGGCCTGAGTCTCGACGAGGACTTCCAAGCGATACTGCTGCTGGCTGAGTTGCCGCTTGTACGCGAGGTTCTGCGTCTCCATGGCCGTTCCCGCCAGCGCGATCGCCACCACCAAGGCCAGAGCCGCTCCAAATCGAAAGAACACGGCAATCACTCTCAGCAGGAGCGGGGAACACAAACTCGCGCGTCACACGAGCTGTGAACCGAACCGATCCAGCCCGCGCGCCGACTCCACGTCATCGGCTGAGCCGGGTTGCTCCGACCACCTCAACTCGGCTCGCGTCGCCAGGAAGGCGGAGTACCGTGCCGAGCTTGAGTGAGTTGCCGTCCGTAAGGATCTCCCGGTTCATCTCGAAGACCTGCACCCACCGCGACGATCGGCCGAGATGACGCTGCGCGATGTCGCTCAGCGTGTCTGCTTTACCCACGCGGTACATCGGGACTCCCTCAGCCGAGACGAAGAAGCCCGCCATTTCGTCCTGGGTGGCCGTTGCGGATGAAGTGGATCGGGAGGCTTGTATCGTCCCGGCTAGGGCTGGTTCGGCGGGAGCCACTGAGGGGATCAGTGTGGAGTACATTCGATCCAATTCTGCGGCCGGAGGCGTAGCGATCGTGACGCCGGGCTTCATTCGCTTGGGATCGGGGATGACCTTCAAGTTGTGCTGTGACAGTGCCATGAAGTAGCGCCCTGTTCCGTACTTCTTGCGGGAGATCGTCCAAAAATTGTCGCTCGGTTCGATGTTGTACGTGTCGCCCGGCACCAAAGGTTTTGAGACTGCTCGCGGCGCGAAGTCTTCGTCAATCCGACCGGTTGGTGCGGGACGCCGTGCCCCGCCAAACGGGTCGCTCGCAGGAACGGCCGTCGTGGCCGTGCGTTCTTCGCGCGTGAACTCATTCATCGACCGTTGATTCACTTCGACCGGACGGAAGCCTCCCAAGCGATCGTCGTCTGCAACACTCGAACGAGCGGGGGGCGTCAGCCCACTGGCTCCTGACTGAAAGTCACCAGAGGACGGTTGCGATTCAAAGGTGGGGGCCTTCATCGCTGGCGGCGCAGTGAGCGGAGCCGCTGTTGCAGGCACAGGCTCCTCAATGACCTCAAACGCAGTCGTTTGTCGTGACACAGGTTGAGCATCCAAGACAGGTGTTCGGTCGTCCGCAAAAGCATCACCCACTCGAGCAGCAGGTTCCCGCGCGTTGTTGGGCGAAAACTGCGGGGCCGACTCAAACGGATCGGCTTCCACGGCGACACGCTCTGCCACGATCACTTCGGAAGTCGCGCTGCGATCGGAAGTCGCGCTGCGAGATGTGGGCTGAGCCACTTCCAACGGAGTCTCGAACGGATCGCTGACAGATGCCGCCGCGGCCGTGTTGCGATCCGGTCCAATCGCAGTTGGGGCGGATGCGGTTGCTTCACGCTCGAACGGGTCGAAGCTGGCCGTTGGCTCTGACGGTACGGCGGTGATTGTTGGTCGCGTTGATAATGCGGTTGCGGCAGGTTGCGAAAAGGCATCTGCAAACGCGTCGTCGCTGGGAACCGTCGTTGGCAACTTTGGCTTCGCTTGCACCACCGGCTGAACGGGAATGGCGTTCGGAGCGCGAACCGGATTCGAGGTGACTTCAAACGGATTGACACCGCGCGGTGAGGCACTGACTGCGGCGGAATTATCAAGCAGCACGGCTGGCTCCGCAGCCGCCGCAGGGACAACTCGTCGTCCGATAGGTGTGCGGACCGTGGTGGCCACCTCAACAGGCGAAGCGCTCGCGCCTTCGTCACCCGTGGTTCCGCCTTCACGGGGAGTTCCCTCGGTCGGTTGTCCGGCGAATGCTTCGGACGGCCGGTGCATTTTCTTGTAGACCATGAAGCCGAACACGCCGACCAGCATCACGACCATTAACAATCCGACCTTGGTTTCGCGCGTCATGAGGGAGGTTCCTTCCTTCCAGAGAACTGGCGTCAACTGAACTCAATTCATGTGTGGACCACACCAACCCGCAGCGTGAGCAAGGACGAAGTCGATCGACATCCTTGCTCACGATCCATCCTCGTTCACACTTCGGGTTGGTATGGCCCGGCATCTCATCCCACTTAGGAACCGGCTCGAATTAACTTCCCGATCAGCCGCAGGGCGCTAGCCCCGGTTTGGATGCCACAAAAACCGGGGCTAGCGCCCTGCGGCTAATAGCAGCCTGCTTCACTTCGGGAAGTTGTTTCGAGCCAGCTCCTTACCCGACTTTCCGAGCCACTCGTAATTTCGCCGAGCGACTTCGCGGGTTGAACCGCTGTTCCTGGTGAGTGGCCACGATCGGTTTCGGCGTCAGATTTTCCCAACGCTCCGCTCGACGAAACTCTTGCTTGACGATTCGATCTTCCAACGAATGAAACGTGATGACCGCCGCCAGTCCGCCCGGCTTCAGCGATCGAAACACCGACTCTTCCAATCCACGGGCAACATGCCCCAACTCATCATTCACCGCAATCCGCAAGGCTTGAAAGACGCGCGTCGCGGGATGCTTGTCCCCCGCCTCGCGACGTTGCACGTTCATGCACTCGGCCACCGCTTCGGCCAACTGCACGCCCGTCGTGATCGGCTCTGATGCCGCTCGCGCCGCGAGAAACCGCGCGATCCGACCGCTCGCCGGATCCTCGCCGTATTCCCGCAGCACTCGCTCCAACTCCGCTTCGCCCGCCGTCCGAATGAACTCCGCCGCCGACTGGCCGCGTCGTGTGTCGAACCTCAGATCGAGCGGTCCATCCACTCGAAAGCCAAACCCGCGCGACTCGTCCGCCAACTGATCCGACGACAAACCCAAATCCAACAAGACTCGATCAACGCCCGCCACGCCGAGGCTGCTCAGAACCTCTGGCAACTCGACATAGCTGGCCTGTTTCAAGGTGACGTTCTGCATCTCCACCAAGGCCTGCGCCGCGAAGGCCAGCATCATCGGATCGCGATCCAGCCCGATCAGCCGCCCCTCGGAACCAATTCGATCCGCGATCATCTTGGAATGACCGGCTGCTCCAACGGTGCCATCCACGACGATCAAGCCGGGAATCAACTCCAACACCCGTTCGACCTCGCGCAGCAGCACGGGAACATGTCGCGCCGCGTGAGTGTCTGGCATTCGTTTCACTTCGCCCGGTTCAAGCCCTCGACCCCAAATTTGGAGCGGGCTTATAGCCGAAGTTGCCGAAGTGTGAGAAGACCATCTGCGATTGGAGCAGGGCCATCGCCTTTTTCACGTAGGGTGGGACAAGCTCGCTTCGAGCGCCGGCCCACCATGCAGGAAACATCGAGAAATCATGGTGGGCCAGCGCGGCGAAGCGCCGCTGGTCCCACCCTACAGGTTGCGCAGACCCAACAAGGCGATGGCCCTGCGATTGGACCAGCCCGGATGATTCATGAGGAACCACGAAATACTCGAAAGACACGAAAGTGAAGAGAGAGCATCTCCAGACATCGCGCGTCATGCCATTGCGGTCACTTGGGGTCAGAACTCTCGTCTCCTCTTCACTTTCGAGTCTTTCGTACTACTAACATCTTGTTTCTTCTCTGGGCGCGCAGATTTCCGCACGGTCAACAAGTGACGCCTGCTGCTGTAGACGCTAATCACCCTCCCAAGTCATCAACGAAGAGCCCTCAGAAGACCTCAACAAGAAAATGGTGGACAAGAAGATGAAAACCAGGTCCAGATGCTTCCTCTCCTATCTTCTTGTCCGCCATCTTCTTGTTCCTTTCGGTTGCGGCGGAGCCGCGCTGTGTCTTTCGTGGTGAATAATCCGGGTTAGGGCCATCGCCCGAGTTGGCTCTGAACGTTGCTGGCTGAGTCCTGTCCGCTACTGGAGACGCCAGATATACTCCGCCCCATCTTGGAGGCTGACCGATGAGCGACTGTGATTGCCGCGATGATTTCTCAACATTTCAGGCGGTTCGTTGGCGTCGGGCTGATGCCTTCAACACGGTGTCGATCGCGTTGACCATCGCGGCGGCATGGCTGTCCACAGTGCCCGACGTGGCCGCCGCCGAACTCGAAGACGCGACGAAGGCCCTGCGGGCGGGCGACCATGCGACCTGCATCAAAATCACCGACAAGGCGATTCAGGCGAGGCTGTTTGGTGAAGAGTACTACCTGCTCAAGGCCGAGGCCGAATTGCAGTCGGGTGAGTACAAAGCCGCTCACGACACACTGGTGAACGGCCTCGCGCGGTACTCGTGGAGCGTGCGGATGCGGCACTTGGGGATCGAGGCCGCGCGGATGTGTGGCGACTCGAAACAGGCTTCCACATGGCAGGTCGAGATCGTCGATCAGGCCGGTCGCGCGCCGTGGCGATACTCGGACGCTGACAATCTCGTGTCGCTCGGTCGGACGGCGGTCCTGATCGGCTCCGATGCGCGCCTCGTGCTGGAGAATTTTTATGATCGAGCACTCAAACTCCATCCGCTGCATCGAGACGCGCTGCTCGCCAGCGGCGAGCTGGCGCTCGCCAAGCAGGACTTTGCACTGGCGGCCGACACGTTTCAGGCGGCCGTCAAAAAGTATCCCGATGACGCCGATTTGCAGTTCGGTGTGACGCGGAGCCTTGATCGCAGTGAGCCTGCGCTGGCCGCACACGCTCTCACCCTCTGCTTGAAGGCGAACTATCGGCACCTCGGTGCGCTGCTCTATCAGGCCGAGAACGCCATCGACGCCGAGCAGTACGACGACGCGAATGAAGTCCTCGACAAGATCATCTCCGTCAACCCGAAGCATCCCGCCGCGTGGGCTTACCGTTCGATCATCGCCGGGCTGAAGAACGACCAGCGGCACGCGACCGAGTACCGTGCCGCCGCCCTCTCGATGTGGAAGGAGAACCCGCTCGTCGATCATTTGATTGGCAAAAAACTCTCGCAGAAGTACCGCTTCACCGAGGGAGCCGCTCACCAGCAGCAGGCTCTCGCGTTCGACGACGCCTTTCTGCCGGCACGCATTCAGCTCGCGCAGGACTTCCTCCGACTGGGCAAGGAGGACGAAGGCTGGAAGCTGGGTGAAGCGGCCTCGAAAGCCGATGCCTACGACGTTCACGTCTTCAACCTGATGCAGCTTCGCGACGCCCTCGCCAAGTACAAGACGCTCGAAGATGACAGCTTCGTCGTGCGGATGGAGGCCAAGGAAGCGGCCATCTACGGCGACGCGGTGTTGGACTTACTCAAACGCGCCAAGGAAAAACTCTGTGCCAAGTACGGCCTTGAATTGAAGGACCGCATCACGGTCGAAATCTTTCCCGAACCAAATGACTTCGCGGTGAGGACGTTTGGAATGCCGGGCGTCGCGGGCTACCTGGGCGTCTGCTTCGGCAAGGTCATCACCGCGAACAGCCCCGCGTCGCAGCAGGACCATCCGTCCAACTGGCAGGCCGTGCTGTGGCATGAATTCTGTCACGTCGTCACGTTGGAGAAGACTCACAACCGGATGCCGCGCTGGCTGAGCGAAGGGATTTCCGTCTACGAGGAACGTCAGGCCCACCCGACGTGGGGCCAGCGGATGACGGCGAAATCTCGCACGCGCATCCTCAACGGCCTGACGACGCCGATCCGCGAGTTGAGCGGGGCGTTCCTGCGTCCCGAGTCGTCCGCCGATCTGAACTTCGCCTACTTCCAATCGTCGCTCGTGGTCGAGTACTTCATCGAAAAGTACGGCATCGACGCACTGAAAAAGGTGCTGGACGATCTCGCCACCGGCCTGCCGATTGACCCCGCGTTGGAGCGGCATCTCGCACCGCTCGATCAGCTCGACGAAGAGTTCCGTGAGTACGCGGCGCAAATGGCGCGAGAACTCGCGCCGAACCTCGACTGGGAAAAGTACGACCTGTCCGCGATCCGCGATGACGACGATCCCGATCGCCTCGTCCGCTGGGTGGCCGACCATCCGAACAGCCTCCAGGGGCTGACGGTCCTCGCCATGCAACTCATCGAGAAACGCGAATTCGCGGAGGCCAAGAAGCCGCTCACCAAACTGATCGAACTCTACCCCGAGCAGACCGGCGACGACTGTTCGTTTGAATTGCTCGCCGCGATCCATCAGGAATTGAAAGAGGTTGCCGACGAACGTCGCGTCCTCGAACAATACGCGACCCGCACCGATTCGGCAGTGCCATCGCTGCTGAGACTCGTCGAGCTTCAATCCACTCCCATCGACTGGCCTGCCGCGCGCGAGACCGTCCGTCAATTGCTCGCCATCAACCCGCTGCTCCCTCAAGTCCAACGCGCCCAGGCCACTGTCGCCGAGCAATTGAACGACACCACCAATGCACTCACCGCTCTCGAAGCGTTGCTCCTCATGCAACCCGACGACCCGGCCGAACTCCACTTCCGCCTCGCAAAACTTCTGCACCAACAAGCCGACCCGCGCGCAAAGTCGCACGTCCTCCAAGCCCTCGAAGCCGCGCCCCGCTATCGTGACGCCCAGAAGCTGCTGCTGAAGATCGTTCGAGAAAAAGCGCCCGCGAAAAAAAGTGAATGACGTTTCCGGCAAAAAAACGAAAGGCTCATCCGGTGTTTCGGGGAGGTCGCAGATTCTGCCCTCCCCGCTGGAGTCAGCTTCATCCGGCGAAAGGGTTCTGAACGCATCTATTTTTAGCCCGGAGGGCGGCAGGTCATAGCCCACGGCGTGAGCCGTGGGTCAGTCTGACATCAACATCGTTAGCCCTGAAAGGGCGACACTTTCGTTGGAAAAATGCGTGTGTCGCAGGAGGCGTCGAACGAAGACTGTGTCGCCCCTCCGGGGCTAGTCGGTGTGTGGGTTCTGTTTCCCACGGCTCACGCCGTGGGCTACGATCTGCCGCCCTCCGGGCTAAAAACAGCCCGTT
>JAYTGQ010000890.1:0-9368 GCA_043733345.1 Schlesneria sp. | reverse complement strand
GCAACCCGCGCTGCTTGAGGTCGCGAATCAGCGCGGCAATTGGCTTATCGACCGTGCGGGCGTTCTTGTCGTGACCATCCTTCAAATTGCCGTGCTGGTCCCAGCGGTCGCCGTTGCCGCTGGGACAGGTCAGCTCGATGAAGCGGACTCCCCGTTCGATCAGCCGCCGCGCGGTGAGGCAGATGCGTCCGTAAGTCCGTGTGTTGCCGAAGTCGTCGAACAGGCCGTACTGCTCCTGAGTCGTTTTGGTCTCGCTCGACAAGTCCATCAGCTCGGGAACGGCCGTCTGCATCCGTGCGGCCAGTTCGTAGTTGGCGATGGCCGATTCGAGGGCGTCCACTTTTCCAAGCTGCGCGAGTCGTTGTTGATCGAGCCGCCGCATCAACCCGAGCTTGGCGTCTTGCAGTGCCTGCGTCTTCTCACTCGGTCGGATGTTAGCAACGGGAGCCTCACCCGACGTGAAGACCGATCCCTGATAGGCCGCCGGGAGGAAGCCGCTGCCGAAACAATCCATCCCGCCGGGCGGGATCAATCCGCCGTTGAGCACCACGAACGCCGGCAGGTCATCGCACTCCGACCCGAGTCCGTAACTGACCCACGCTCCGTGACTCGGCCGCCCCTGCTGACCGTGGCCGGTGTGAAGAAAATAATTCGCAAACGTGTGCTCGGAAAACGGCGAGACCATTGACCGCACGACAGCCATCTCATCGGCGCACGTCCCGATGTGCGGGAACAAGTCGCTGACCGGCAACCCGCACTCGCCGTACTGTTTGAAGGACCAAGGCGACTTCAGCATCGTCCCGACGTTGGCGAACTGAGTCGCCTCGACCTTGCCCAACACTTCCTTCGCGTTCTTCCCGTGATGCTTGTCGAGCATCGGCTTCGGATCAAACGTGTCCACCTGCGACGGCCCGCCGTCCATGTAGAGGAACAGGACATGCTTGGCCTTCGCCGGGAAGTGAGTCCCGTGAACAGAGCCACTCGACGACGCAGCCGCATCCGCCGCCGATGACTTCGACGGAGCCAGCAGCGACGACAACGCCACCACTCCGAATCCGTGAGCGGCTTGCGACAACATCTCGCGCCGCGACAGCGGTGGCGACAAATAACGTTGGCAGGGAAACATGGCGGGTCTCTGGCGGGAAGGCATTCCGCGATCGAATGCGTGTGTCTTGGGCGTCAGCCCTCTTCTGAATTTCTGAGCGGGGCGGCGTCAGCCCCCCGGTTCTTCGTCGGTGCAACTGCATTTATCCGTGGAGCCGTTTCTTCATCGTTGAAATCTCAGTCGCCAAAGAACCGGGGGGCTGACGCCGCCCCGCTCGGAAGGCGAAGAGGGCTGACGCCCAAGGCGGTCACTCGACGTAGATGAACTCTTTCACGTTGAACAGCACATGGCACAGATCGGTCCACGCTTCGCGCGGGGCTTGGGTGGCGTCGGGCGTCACGTCGGAGCGGCCGGGATAACTGGCGAGGAACGACAACGCTTCCGACTTCTCCGAATCGGTCGGTCGGCGGGCGAAGGCGGTCAGGTAGAGCGACTCGATCCGCTGCTCGGGCGTTTGAGTCGCATCGGACAGCGTGCGGTCGGCCCAATGTTTGGACTGTTCGATCACCAGCGGATCGTTCATCAGAATCAGCGCCTGAGCCGGGACGTTCGAGATCGTGCGGCGACCGACCGTCGAAAACGGCGACGGCGTATCGAAGGCCAGCATCATCGGTGAGAGGAAGTTGCGGCGCAGGGCGATGTAGATCGAGCGGCGTCCGTCACCATCGACCGGCCCGCTGTTCCCCGGTCGGCCTCGGCCCTGCATGAACGGAGTCAGGTGAATCGCCACGCTCGGCCCAAACGGCGTACGGTCCAACCGGCCCGAGACCGCGAGCAACGAGTCGCGAATCACTTCGCCCTCCATCCGCTTGATCGGCATCCGATGCCAGAAGACGTTGTTCGGATCAACCACTTCCGCAGCCGGGTCGGGTTTGCTCGACATCTGGTACGCGCGGCTGAGGATCAGTGATTTGATCAGCGTCTTCTGCGACCAGCCCTCCTTCACGAATTGCGTCGCGAGATGATCGAGCAACTCAGGGTGAGACGGTGGCTGACCGAGGACACCAAAATTATCGACCGTCGGCACGATGCCCCGCCCAAACAAATGGTGCCACACGCGGTTCACGGCCACTCGCGCGGCGAGCGGACTGCGCAGCATGTCGTTCGCGAGTTGCATTCGGCCGCTGCCGTCTTGCCTTATCCCCTCGCCCCGGCTCTGCGGGGAGAGGGCTAGGGTGAGGGGTTCTTCCGTCTTCTTTTGCTTTGTCCCCTCGCCCCCTGCCTTGGGGGGGAGAGGGTTAGGGTGAGGGGGGCTTTCAGAGGCAGGTTGAGAGGCGAGGGTTGAGGGTTGAGGGGCGGAGGAAGCGGCTGTTTGAAGTGGGGGAGTTTGTTCACTGCTCGGCCCCCTCACCCTAGCCCTCTCCCCCGAAGACGGGGGAGAGGGGACCACGGCAGCCTGCGGCTGCCTGATGAATGCTTCGAGGAACCGTCGCGGGACCGGTTCCTTGGGCGTGCTCGAATTACCGCGAATGAGCAGTTGCTCGTTGACGCCGTTTCCTTCGAACATGGCCGGCGCGAGTTGCGATTCCCACTGCACGGCCTTCGCGAGTTCCGCCTCTTCTTTCGCGTCGAGGACTGGCGGCTGCCAGTCCTTCACGAACAGGTCACGATGCTGGACAAACCAGTTGCCGAGTTCGGCCCAGCCCGTTTTCGCTTGGCGTTGCGATTCGGCGGGAGGACTGAACAGACCGTCCAACGCCACGGCTGTCACCGCGCCACTGATCGCTTCGCGATACGACTTGACTCGTGCTTCCAGCGGCAAGTCGGGTTTGACGAACTCGTCCAGCCAACTCCACGAAACTGGTGGCAGCGTCGGCGCGGTGTCTTGCTGGACGACCATCGCGATGCTGCACTCGCCATCGTCGGCGGGAGAGAACTCCACATGCAGCCGATGCCCGCGATAACCTTCAAGCGAGTGTCCGACCCAATGCCACTCGTTCGCCTGGTCGTGTTTGAACTCACGCAGCAGCGCCCCATGCAGCGGGCCGACGACGATCAGGTGCGAGTTGACCGCCGCATAGGACCGCACCGAACCGCGCACGAGAGACCACACGGTCCCCTTCGTCAGCGTGAACTCGGGCGTGCGGACCATGCGGCCGTAACGTTGCCAACCACCCAGCGTCCCGTGATCGGTTTCCACGCCCGGTGCGAGTTTGATGTCCTTCCAAAAGAGGTCGCGTTCCCAACCGCCGATGATGGCGACAGAGAATTGCCGCTGATCGGCAGGCCCGCGCAGCTCGAACCGGCCGGGTGGAACGGGCTGCGATCCGAACGAGACACCGTCTTGCAGCAAGCGGTCTTCGGACACGTTCACGAAGTCCACCACGAGTCCTTCGATCGAATCGATACTAGCCCGACGCGCAAGCGAGGGCTGACCGTTTGTGTCCACCGGTAGCCCTCGCTCGCGCGTCGGGCTAGTCAGTTCGGCAAACCCGTGTAACGGATGCCGCTGGTCCGCGCGAGCCGCTTCAAGTTCCACCGTCCAGCGTGCGAGCAGTTCCGGATCGAGCTGCTTCGTGCTAGCGAGACCATTCAACTTTTCGCGCGAGTCTGCTGCGAGTCGCTTCTGTTTGCCCTCGCCCACCTCAATCGAGACCCCGTCTTTCAATGCCTGCCGCGCCGCGAGCAGGTACTGGTCCAGCTTGTCGAGCGTCGGCTTGGCCTCTTTGACCAGACTTCCCAACACGAGCGATCGCTGACTGGCACGAAGCTCTTCGAGACGCTCGGCGATCTCGCGATGTTGCACTTCCGTATCGACTCGCACCTGCCGGTAGCTGCCACTGAGCGCAAAGCCTGCCAGCGCGTAGTAGTCGCGCTGCGAGATCGCGTCGAACTTGTGATCGTGACACCGCGCACACGCGACGGTGAGACCAAGGAACGTCTTTGAGAGGACATCCAGCCGGTTGTCGATCCGGTCGGTCTCGTCCTTGCGGATATCAACCGGCGAGTGAACCTCCTCGCCCAGAAACCAAAAGCCGGTGCCGAGGATGGATTCGTTAATGCGGCTGAGGGCTGAGGGCTGAGGGACAAGGGGCCGAAAAGTAGGTGAGGTTCCGGTGGTAATGGCTTTCTCTGTCGCTTGTCCCTCAGCCCTCAGCCCTTGCCGATCCCCGTCCCGCCACCGCGGCTCCAGCAAATCCCCCGCGATGTGCTCCCGCAGCAATCGGTCATACGGCACGTCGGCGTTCAGTGCCCGGATGACGTAGTCGCGGTACTGCCAGGCGTTCGGAATGATCGGCTCGAACTCGTGGCCGCGCGTCTCGGCGAACCTCACCAAGTCCAGCCAGTGCCGTCCCCAACGTTCTCCAAAATGGACCGACCCGAGCAACCGATCAACGACGTGTTCGAGGGCCAGCGGGGACTCGTCCTTCACGAACGCATTGATCTCCTCGACCGACGGCGGCAGTCCCACGAGATCGAAGTACACGCGACGCAGCAGCACCAGCTTGTCCGCCTGCGGCGCGGGCCTCAGCGACTTCGCTTCTAACTTCGCGAGAATGAACCGATCGACCGCAGTCACCGGCCACGTCGAGTCCTTCACTGCCGGAGGAGCGTGGTCCTGGATCGCCTGCCAACACCAATGCTCGTCGCGCCGCGAGGCCAAATCGAACGGCTTGACCTTCCCCACCGCAGCGGCTTCCTTCGGCCAAGGCGCTCCCAACTCGACCCACTTCGTCAGCGTGGCAATCTCTTTTGCGGGGAGCTTCGACTTCGGCGGCATCTGGTAGACATCACCGTAGTTGATCACCGACACCAGCAAACTCTCGGCCGGTTTACCGGGGATGATCGCCGCCCCCGTGTCGCCCCCCTTGAGCAACTCGGCCCGCGCATCCATTCGCAGTCCCCCCTTCGGAGCCTTGTCGCCACCGCTGTGACATTCGAGGCACCGGGCCGTCAAGATCGGCCGCACTTCCTTCTCGAAGAACTCGATGGATGTTTCGTCGAAGGTTGGCACAACAGACGCGGGATCAGCGGCGACACAGATGGCTCCCGCGAGCAGGCCCAACAGACAGAAGCTGCTCACGCCGAAAAAGCGTGTCGATGGCGAAGTGGGTCTCGACAGCATCGTGGTCTCCGCAGAATGGTCGCTGGGTGGGATGGCCGGTGGGAAGGATCGCGTTCGTGGGGGCGTATTTCTAACGCATTCGGCTGCCGATGACAGCGACGGGGGGCCACATCGTGTCGCTATCGCCTTTTTCAACGTAGGGTGGGACAAGCTCGCTTCGAGCGCTGGCCCACCATCGAGAAACATCGGGACTATTCGGTGTGCCGGCGCGGCGAAGCGCCGCTGGTCCCACCCTACAAGTGACGCAGACCCAACAAAGTGATCGCCCTGGACCACATCGTGTCGCTCGTGAAAAGAAGTCCGGCTTTAGGAAAAGCCGGACTTCGAGAGATCGATCAGATGGTCGGCGGCTTGTCGTAATTCCGGCGAGTTGTCGATGACGACCACCGAGTGACCGATGGCGAGCAGTTCGTGGAAGCAGGCGAGCAGGCGTGAGACATCGGCGGGGTGGAGGCCGACGGTCGGTTCATCGCAGACGATGAGCGTGGGGCCGCGTGAGGTTGTCAGGCGCGAGGCGAGTTTCAAACGTTGGGCTTCACCGCCCGAAAGCGTGTCGGTCGGCTGGCCGAGGACGACATAGTCCAGTCCCATTTGCTTGAGCAGGTGGAGTCGTCCCTGCAGCTTGGGATGATTGCGAAAGAACGTCGCGGCTTCGGCGGCACTCATGGCCAGCACATCGGCGATCGTGCGGCCGCGATACTTCACTTCGAGAATCTCGCGACGGTAGCGCGTCCCCGCACATTCGGGACACGTCAGCGAAACGTCGGCCAGGAACTGCATGTCGTGGCGGAGCGTTCCCGTGCCGCGACAGGCTCGACAACGTCCGCCTTGAGCCGCGTTGAAACTGAAGTGCTGCGGGCCGAAGCCGCGCTGCTTCGCTTCGCCCGTCAGCGCGAAGACTTCGCGAATCTCATCGAACACGTCGATCCACGTCGCCGCGTTGCTGCGCGAGGACCGTGTGAGCGGCGACTGATCGACGAGTGCGACTTCCACCAGCGTGTCCCCCCCCGTCAGCGAATCGCATTCACCGGGGAACGTCACCGCGCATGCTTGGCCAAGTCGCCGACAGACGGCGGGGACGAGTGTCTCCACAATCAACGATGTTTTTCCGCTCCCGCCTCGTCCCGTGACCACGCACAGCACGTTCAACGGGACTCGCAGCGTTTGCCCGCTAAGGATCGGCGGATCAATCGCTGTCGCAGTGTCGCCTTTCGCTCCGTGTGTCGGAAGAGTGTCCCGGACGCTTTGAGCGTCCGGGACACTGCCAGCACTCGCGACTTCACCCCAGTGACGATGGCGGACGTTGGTGAGCGTCAACCAGTCGGCGGGCGTTCGCGGGGAAGGATTCGCGGGGACAGCGCTGGTGCGTTCGTTCAGAGCGGCTCGCTCGCGCAGCACGCGGCCGGTGACGGAGGCTTGGATCAGCGACAATTCCGACGGCGTACCCGCGAACACAACCGAGCCTCCCGCTGGACCGGCTCCCGGCCCGAGGTCGATCACATGGTCCGCCGCCAACACGATCTCGGGAGCGTGATCGACGACGATCAGGCTGTTGCGCAGCGCCTGCAATTGCCGCAGCGCGCGGATCACGAGCGGCAACTCGTCGGGATGCAGTCCGGCCGACGGCTCATCGATCACGCACAGTGTTCCCGTCACGCGCGACCCGAGTGCGGCGGCGAGCAACAGGCGGCGAGTCACTCCGCCCGAGAGCGTGGCCGCACTGCGGTTCAGCGTTAGATGATCGAGTCCCAGATCGCACACGAGGCGCAGTCGCTCGGTGAGGTCGGCGCGAATCAGCACCGTCCGCGCTCGCTCGCCCTCATCGAGTTGAGTCTCAATCCACTCCAATCGCGCGGCGGCAGCGCGGGCGGTCAATGCGAGCATGTCGGCGAAGTTGCTCCCGGCCACACGCACGGCCAACGCCTCGCCCCGCAGCCGCGAATCGAGACAGGTCGAACATCGTGCCGACGAGGCGTCTCGCTCACGACACACTTCGCATCCGCCCGCTCCATCGACTAGGAACAAACGCGGATCGGGCGGCAGGAACTCACGCTGACATCCGCCGCAGTCCCAGCGACGACTGAATCGCTGCACGGACCACGCAAGCCCCTCAATCACACGCGATTCGGTGACGGCCTTGGCCACCAAATACGGCGTTTCACAAGATGTAGGGTGGGCTGTGCCCACCAACTCATCAGCCACAGTGGTGGGCACAGCCCACCCTACGATTGGATGGGCAAAGCCCTCGCCGACGCCCGCAGTGACACCCCGCAAGGGGCCGGATGCCGACTCGTGTTGTGCGACGAGCAGCAAGCAGCGACCCGCGCCCTCTCGCAACGCGGTCTCGGCACTTTCAGTAAGCCGTTCGACCGTCACTTTTCCCGCGACGAGCCGATCCGCGACGAGCCAGACTTCGTCCTGATCTACGGCGTGGTCAGCTCCGTAACGCGCGTTCTCGTCGTCTGCGTTGAGGCCATTCCCGCGACGACTTCCCGCCGCCTCCCTTGCTTCATTCTTGGTGAGCCGGGTGGCGTCAGCCCCCGGATTCTTTGCGAGCGGAGTCCGAGGGCTGACGCCGCCCGGCTCACCAAGGCCATCCTTGGAGAATCGTCTAGTTGAGGCTGGCGTCAGACACAACTCCTCAACCGTCAGCGACCGCTCGTCCCGGATCGCGCGGGTGAAGCCGCGTGCCTGCCACGTTGATCGCTCTTCGGCCGATTCCTCATCGGCAGGAAAGCAGAGTTGGAAGCGGGTGCCGTCGGCGAGTGTACTGGCGGCGCGAACGACATCCTCGGCCGAGTGCGAACGAACGTCGAGGTTGCACGCCGGACAGATGACTCGTCCGATGCGTGCGAAGAGGCGACGCAGACTCTCGTCGATCTCGGTCAGCGCGGCCACGTTTGTCGGAGAGGACGATCGCGCGCGTCGGATGTCGCTGCGAATGGCGATGGCGGGCGGGACGTGCGCGATGCGATCGGCATTCGGTCGCTCGATCCGTTCGAGGTACTGGCGCGCCGTCGCTGAAAAGCTCTCGATGTACCGCCGCTGTCCCTCGGCGAAGAGCGTGTCGAATGCGAGGCTGCTCTTCCCCGAGCCGCTCACCCCCGACAGCACGACCAGTTGCCCGAGCGGAATATCGAGGTCGATCGCTTGGAGATTGTGGACGCGCACGCCCCGCAGTTCGATGCAGCGAGTGGCGTGTGTCGGCGGTGAAGTCCGGTTCAAAATCGCAGGCATGACAACCGTTCTGAAGTGTGCTTCGAGAGTTCACCGCGGCCAGGTCCAACAGCGGCAGGGCCATCGCTCTTTTCATCGTAGGGTGGGACCAGCTCGCTTCGAGCGCCGGCCCACCATCTTGAAACGTCGAGAAATCATGGTGGGCCGGCGCGGCGAAGCGCCGCTGGTCCCACCCTACAGGTTGCACAGACCCAACAAGGCGATGGCCCTGCAACAGCGGTTTGACTCCCGCAGGAACCCCGTCTCTAATCCTGTCGCTGCTTTGGCGATTTGAAAGTAGACCAGTCACTCCGTGACTGGAAGTTCGAGTCACGGAGTGACTCGCCTACGTTGTTGCCGCGCCCACGCCCGCAGATGCCATCGTGAGTTCCAAACGAGAGGTCGCACCGCATGAGACGTTCGTTATTTCTGACTGCGGCTCTGGCCGGCGTGTTCGTGAGAATGGCTCCCTTGTGCGCGGCTGAGCCCAAGATCGAGTTCAACCGTGACATCCGGCCGATTCTGTCAGATGCCTGTTTCCACTGCCACGGCCCCGACAGCGCGAAGCGGCAGGCCGGGCTGAGGCTCGATCAGGAAGAGGCTGCGAAAGCCGAGCGCGAGGGACACCGAGCGATCTTCGCCGGTGAGGCGGCGCGCAGTGCATTGGTTCGGCGGATCACATCCACTGACGCAGACGAAGTTATGCCGCCGCGCGACTCGAATCGTTCGCTGACGGCTGCTCAGATCGGACTGTTGAAAAAGTGGATCGACCAAGGTGCGCCGTGGCAGTCGCACTGGAGCTTCCTCGCGCCGCAGCGGCCATCGGTTCCGGAAATTGCAAATCATCGCGAGCCGGGCGGCGTCAGCCCCCGGACGGCCTTAGAGAAGAATCCGGGGGCTTACGCCCAATGGCACTCACTTTGGGAAAATATCCTGAGCGGCACGGCGCTAGCCGCCGGTTTCTTAGTTGGAAAAGAACCG
>JAYTGQ010000889.1:0-3465 GCA_043733345.1 Schlesneria sp. | reverse complement strand
TCAGCCCCCCGGTTTTTGGGCGTAAGCCCTCTTGGGAAGAACCGGGGGGCTGACGCCGCCCCGCTCGGAAACCTCTTACTTTGTGCCGCGTGAGGTATAGAACGTAGGACGGGCACTCTTGCCCGTCGGATTTTTAGGGGCAGGACGGGCAAGAGTGCCCGTCCTACAGGACTTTCAGACAATGACATTTCCCACAACGCGACGTGAATTCTTGCAGGCCGGTCTCGGTGCGATGGCGGTCGGCTGTGCGGCCTCTTGGGAGGCGGTGACACTGGCGGCCGATGACGCGCCGCTGGCCATCGTCGATACGCACACGCACTTCTACGATCCGACTCGGCCGGAAGGAGTGCCGTGGCCGGGTAAGGATGACAAGTCGCTGTATCGTCGAGTCCTTCCCGCCGACTATCAAAAGTTTGCGAAGCCGCTTGGTGTGGTTGGGACCGTCGTGGTCGAAGCGAGTTCGTGGGTCGAGGACAATCAGTGGGTACTGGATCTCTGCGAACAGGATCCGTTCGTGTTGGGTCTCGTCGGGAATCTGGCCCCCGGAAAGACCGACTTCGCCCAACACTTGGCTCGCTTTGCCAAGAACAAGTTCTTTCGAGGCATCCGCATCAATGCGGGGCCGCTCAAGGCGGGACTCGACAATCCCGAATACGTTGCCGATCTCCAGCGACTGTCGGACGCGGACCTCGAACTCGATGTGAACGGCGGGCCGGAGTTGTTGCCGCTCGTGGATCGGCTCGCGGCGAAGTTGCCCGACCTGCGCATCGCGATCAACCACTTGGCCAACGTGAAAATTGACGGCCCCCAATTGGATGAGTCGTGGTTGGCAGGGCTGACAGCCGCAGCGCGACACAAGCAGATGTTTCTCAAAGTTTCGGCGTTGGTGGAAGGAGCCTCGCGCGACGGGAAGCAGGCTCCGCGCGATCCGAGCTACTACGTCCCGGTCCTCACTGCGGCCTGGAACGCCTTCGGAGATGATCGCGTGATCTACGGCAGCAACTGGCCGGTCAGCGAACGGTTTGCCGACTACGCCACTGTGCAGAAGATCGCCGTCGAGTACGCACGCAGCCGAGGTGCAACGGCGCTGAAGCAGTTCTGCATCGAGAATGCTCGCCGCGCGTACAAGTGGCCAGAGCGTCCGATCGTCAAGTCGTGATCGCGTTGTGCTCCGTACTACTCACGTTTCGTTTCTTCGCCGGGCGCGCAGATTTCCGCACTGTCACCAAGTGATCCCCGCTGCCGGAGAAGCTTGTCACTCGCCCACTTCATCCACGAACGGCCGTTAGAATGCCTCAGGTGGACAAGAAGATGAAAGCGAGGTCCAGATGCTTTCTCTCCGATCTTCTTGTCCACCATCTTCTTGTTCCTTGCGGTTGCGGCGGAGCCGCGCTGGGTGCTCCAACGGCACGTCGGCAGATTCGGCTTGTCCCTTTTTGGGGGCGTGACTACAACGCCGCCCCCCGTGCGAGGCTGTTTGCGCGGAGCAGGAATCGCGTCGTTATGGACTATCGTTTCAAGCCGCCGAACAAGACGTGTGCCGCAACCGGGCGACCACTCGTTCCCGGATCGACATGTCACTCGGTGCTGATCGAAAAAGAGGGCGATCAAGTACGGATCGACTTCTCCGATGAAGGTTGGACCGGTCCACCGGCGGGACACGTCGGCTATTGGAAAACGACGGTCCCTGTCGCACTCGACCCAAAGGCGCAGCGGCTCGATCCCGAAACGGCCCAGCGTTATTTCGAGCAACTCTCGGAAGAGGCGAGTCCCGTTCACGACCAGCAACGCTATGTGCTGGCTCTCGTCCTGTTGCAGCAGCGGCGGCTGCGACTCGACAACACGCGCAGTGACGGCGACGACGAAATTCTCGAACTGAGTGGTCGCCACGGCGAAGGCACATTCGAGGTGCGGAACCTCAATTTGCCTGCTGCCGAAACACAGCAATTGCAGGCCGAACTGAAGGCTCATCTGGCGACCGAGTGGTCGTGAGGGAGACGATTCCAATGCGGATGAAACTGAGTCTGATCGAGGAAACGAGTTCGGTTGCGCGAGCACTCGTTTCGATGAGCGTCATGAGAAACGACGATGTGGGCCGCGCCTCGTTTAACCGCGTGGGCCACGCCCCGCGAGTCGAACGGCATGCGAGACTGTTTCACCAACCGACGCGCGGGGCGTGGCCCACGCGGTTAAACGAACTCGCTTGTTCGGTCATGCTGCGCGCGATGATCGTCGCGCTGATCGTTGTCTCGGCACTGCCGGGCTGTGCGGGGCTGCGCGGCTTCGGAAATCGCAGTGCCATCGATCCGATGGCCGGTGCGCCGAAACCGCGCTGGGCCGAAGACCCGCAAGTGGAAGAAGTCGTCGATCACCTGAATCGCAACGTGGAGAAGCTTCACGCCTGGCAAGCCAACAAAGTGAAGATTCGCGCGAAGGTGGACAACATCCACGTCCCGCTCAATGGAATGCTGGTGGTCGAACGCGGGCGACATCTGCGTTTGGTGGTCGATTCGCTCGTGGGCAACGAAGTGGATATCGGCAGCAACGACGAGCGGTTCTGGGTGTGGGCCAAGCGGATGCCGGCACCGCAGTACGTCTCTTGTCGGCATGAGCAAATGGATGACGTGCGACAATCGATGGGCATCCCGTTCGAGCCGGAGTGGCTGATGCAGGCGTTGGGTGTCTCGCCGCTCACGGTCGCGGGAACGAAATTGGAGATCGAACCCACCGCCCGCCAAGCGCGACTCGTGCAGCAGATCACGTCTGCTCACGGCAAGCCGCTGCGTAAGGTCGTGCTCGTCGATCTGCAGCGCGGCGTGATCGTCGAACACAGCGTCTACGACTACCACGGCCAACGCATTGCAGTGGCCCGGCTGGAGGATCATCAACTCGACAAGGCGAGTGGTGCCGTATTGCCGCGCCGCGTGAAGCTCGATTGCCCGCAAAGCGATCTGTCGTTGGTGATGCAGCTCGGCCCGATTGAGGTCAACCCGCGCAGCATCCCGTCACAAATCTGGGACATGCCCAAGATGCCCGGCTATCAGATGGTCGATCTCGGCGCGACAGTCCGCCCCGGAACGCGGTTGGCAGCGGGTGCGGGACCGGGCTTTGGTCTCGAACGCGCGGCCGCCTCACTTCACGGAACGACCGAGTCGCCCATCCAGTTTCTACCACCGGAATTCAGCGACGAGACAGACGGCGAAGACACGTCCGGCCGCGTGAAGCTGACCAACGACGAACCCCTGTTCGACGAGACCTCTTCATCCGAAGAACTCTTAAACGAGTCGCCGTTTGATCGCTCACCACAGACGAACGATCCGCCGATCCGCCAAATGTCGAACCAAGGCAAGCGACCGATCCCGCGCGATTGGTGGTCAGACAACTGAGCGACCCCGCTCCTAATCCGCATTCCGAAAATTAGCCGCGCGGCGCTAGCCCCGGTTACACGGCATGAACCGGGGCTAG
>JAYTGQ010000888.1:0-1075 GCA_043733345.1 Schlesneria sp. | reverse complement strand
GCATAACGCGGCTGCGGCGAACGGGCTAACCGGCAATGGAAGCCTTGGGTGTCGAGCATCCTTCGCTTGCGCGTCAGGCTTTGATGGGTAAGCTATTTCCTGCTGCTCGCCTAACCGCACATCGCTCACAACTCACCGCTGTTCATCTCATCAACATCGGACGACTGGCGGGTAAATCGCCGGGGATGGTCGCTCGGCGAACATCGCGTTCCGAAAAGTATTTCAAGTCGCGGAACTTGTCGTCGCGCAGGATGACCGGACGCAGGAAGATGAACAGCGAACTGTTCCCCGTCCGTTGCGAGTCATTGCTGAAGGCGTGCCTGATGAGCGGGATGTTCTCGATAAACGGGAAGCTATCGACGGTCTGCGAAAAGCTGGTCCGGTTCAAGCCGCCAACGATCAGCGTGTGGCCATCGGGAATGGTGGCGATGCTCTTCACCTTGTCTGTCTGACGCGGGGGCGGGACATTGGCCGACGACGGTGCCCCCTGAAAATCGTTCAATGTGATTTCGTAGTCGAGCTGAAGTTGATCCTTCTCACTGATATGGGGCGTGACGGTGATCTCGGTCCCCGCCTTGGCGTAGCCCGCGAAGCTGGTTGTGGCGACGGTTTGCGAGGCGTTCACACTGGTGAACGGGATCTCGGTGGTACTCGACAAGTTCCCTTCCACGTTGTCTGCCACGAGCACGCGCGGGCACGACACGACCTTCGCACGACGATGCTTGGTGAACGCTCGCAGCACCATGTCGGCCACCTCGGGATCGACCAGCGTGCCGTTGAGACCCGTCCCCGGAATGATCTTGAGCGCCCCGTTGACCGGATCGACGGTACTCAATCCGAACGACGTGAACGAGAACAGTTTCTTGACTCCTGAGCGGTCTCCGCCGGAGAACTCGACCCCTAGGCCGAAGTCGTCGGACGTGTCGAGGATCACGATTTTGGCCTCGATCAACACTTGCGGACGCGGCTTGTCGAGGGCTTCGATGATGTCGGTGTAGACCTTCTGTGCCGACGGATCGGCGACGACGATCAGCGTGTTCGAGTTCACGTCGGCCGTGACGTTCGCCTTGCCGAG
>JAYTGQ010000887.1:0-1075 GCA_043733345.1 Schlesneria sp. | reverse complement strand
CAGGCACATTCCATGTGCCGTCAGCCTGAGAAATGCGGACGGCACATGGAATGTGCCTGCTACTTTGCCGACAAAGTGAGTGCCATTGGGCGTCAGCCCCCGGACTCCTGTCGAGAAGAGTCCGGGGGCTGACGCCGCCCGGCTCACCAAGACTCGAACTGGAGAAACATCTCATCAATGACCGCGTGAGAAACGCCCACACGGTGAAACGAGGCGAGACTGAATTCACGCTGTGCCACACGGCAATCCAGGAGTGACGCCTGTTCTGCTCACCGGTATCCTGCCGCCGGTGAATGCACAGGTCTCAGTCGGGAGAGTCGTCATGTTGGAACAGCAGCTTCGTGAGCAACTGTCGCGCGTCGGGCAGCGTCTCGGACGGTTGTGGTTGTGGCGGCAGTTGACGTGGTGCTGGATCGGCTTCGCGGTGCTGGCTCTCGCGTGGCTGGGTCTCGGTCGGCCCTATGCCCTGATGTTCGCGGCGATCGTCGGTGGATCGTGGCTGACGGCGACGTTGCTGTGGGTGAGATCGAAGTCGCTCGCGCTGGCCAAATCCGACATCGCGCGGCATGTCGAACGCGCGTTCCCCGAACTCGATTCGCGCCTGCTCGCGGCCCTCGAACAATGTCCCGACGTGCAGTCCGGCCGCTGGAACGTCCTGCAACGGCAGGTCATTGCCGAGGCGGTCCATCACGCGCACATCAACGATTGGACCGACGCGGTGCCCGCCAAACGGATGAGGAATGCGTTCCTCGGTCAGTCCGTCGCGCTGCTGGCGTTTGTCGCGCTCTGCGTCGGCCTGTTGCCGACCGCCGCGCAGCGTGCCTCCGCTGTGACCGTCCGCGCACCGTTTCAGTCGGCTCAAGCTGTCGCAGCGGGGCCGACGATTGAACCCGGTGATTGCGAGATCGAACGCGGCAGCAGCTTGTTGGTGCTGGCAAGGTTCTCAGACAAGTTGCCGGCGGGAGTGAACTTGGTTTGGAGTGTCGCGGTCGTTGATGAGACCTCTGAGCGGGGCGGCGTAAGCCCTCCGGTTCTTGGGCGTCAGCCCGTCTTGGAAGAACCGGGGGGCTTACGC
>JAYTGQ010000886.1:0-9382 GCA_043733345.1 Schlesneria sp. | reverse complement strand
CTGTAGTCCCGTCGCTCCGCCGACGGGACGAATCGCGGCGTCATGTTCTCACCGCCTGTTTAAAAACCGTAGGATGGACGCCCCGTCCGTCCGTTTCCAGTAAGTTTTCGCTTGGACGAGTCGTCCAAGCGACATTTTTCAACAGGCTGCTCAAGCGAGCAACGTCGGCCCCAAGTGAACGGCAACATCCGCTCTGATTCCGCTTCTCGGAGACTCCGCCATGACTCACGCACCGTCCAAGTCCGAGGTTTACTTCAATGTCGCGGCCGATCATCTTGGGCTGTCGCCTCAGATGCGGACGCTGTTGCTCACACCCGAGCGCGAGGTGAAAGTGCAATGCACGATCCGCATGGACAGCGGCGAGATCGGGACGTTCATTGGGTTCCGCGTGCAGCACGACAGCGCCCGAGGCCCGATGAAGGGGGGACTGCGGTATCACCCCGAGGTCGATGACGCCGAGGTCCGCACGCTGGCGCAGTTGATGACGTGGAAGACGGCCGTCGTCGATCTGCCGTATGGAGGGGCGAAGGGCGGGATCGCCGTCGATCCGCGCAGCCTTTCCAAGGGAGAACTCGAACGCCTGACGCGGAAGTTCGTCGATCAGATTCATGACTTCGTGGGGCCGGACTCGGACATTCCCGCGCCCGATATGGGGACCAACGCGCAGGTCATGGCGTGGTTCATGAACCAGTATCAAAAGCATCACGGTTTCCAACCGGCGTGCGTCACCGGCAAGCCGCTCGAACTGCATGGTTGCGAAGGGCGTGAAGAGGCGACCGGCCGCGGCGTGGTCATCATCGCGGATCGGCTGTTTCACAAGCTCGGCCAATCGCTGGCGGGGAAGACGGTCGCGTTGCAGGGCTTCGGAAACGTCGGCAGCTTCACGGCGAAGTTTCTGTACGAGCGGGGTGCCCGTGTGGTCGCGATCACCGACGTACGCGGCGGCGTGAAAGACCCGCTTGGTCGAGGTCTCGATATCCCGGAACTTCTCGAATACGCGCGGACCAACAACGGCGTGCAGGGCTTCTTCGGAACCGAGCCGCTCAGTAACGAAGACCTGTTCTCACAGCCAGTCGATCTGCTGATCCCGGCGGCGCTGGGGGGACAACTCACCGCACAGACCGCTCCCACCGTGAAGGCCAAGTACATCGTGGAAGCGGCCAACGATCCGACGACACCCGAAGCGGACGAGATTTTCGCGAAGCACGGAGTCACCGTTGTCCCCGACATTTTGGCGAATGCGGGCGGCGTGACGGTCAGCTATTTCGAGTGGGTGCAAAACCGCAGCGTCGTCCACTGGCCGGTCGATGAAATCCGCGCGAAGCTCGAACTGAAAATGGCCGCCGCCTTCGATGCCGTCTGGCAGATCGCCCAAGACAAAAAGGTGCCGCTCCGCACTGCCGCCTACATCCTCGCCATCGGCCGCGTCGCACAGGCGACGGAATTGGCGGGAGTCTCGTGAGGTTTAGAGCCTATCCAAGAACCCCTCACCCCCGTCGCCTCTCGCCGCAAGGCCGGGGCGAGGGGAGAGGTTTAGGAACTGGCTCGCAATAACGTCCCGGTTTGACACTGTGATTCTGTGAGCGGCAAGGCGCTAGCCGCCGGTAGTTTCAACTCACCGGCGGCTAACGCCTTGCCGCTCACGGGAAGTTATTGCGTGCCAGTTCCTAAACGAAGATTGCGAATAGGCTCGCAGCGTGCTGAACAACCACGACCACCGTTGGCCAAACGAGAACGTCGTCACTAGACTCGGGTGATGACTCTCGAAAACTATGTCTTGTTGTGCTTGGCCGCGCTGCTGGCAGGGATCGTAAATGCGGTGGCGGGGGGCGGGACGTTGCTCACGTTTCCGGCGTTGGCTCTGGTGCTGGGACCGACGGCAGCGGCCACCGTGATGGCGAATGCCACGAGTACCGTCGCGTTGTTTCCGGGATCGCTCGCCGCGATGTGGGGCTACCGACGCGAGTTGGCAGGAACGCGGGCTTGGATCGTGCCGCTGATTGGGCCGTCGCTTGTCGGGGGTGCGATCGGAACGTGGCTCGTCGCACAGCGCGATCCCCAAGAGTTCCAAGTGCTAGTGCCGTGGCTGATCCTGCTGGCGACCGCGCTGTTTCTGCTTCAGCCGACGATCACCAAGTGGACGGGGATCGGGAAGCCGCACGAGGCTCCGTCGCGGCGGTTGCTGATCGGGATCATGAGCTTTCAGTTTTTGATCGCGGTCTACGGCGGGTACTTCGGCGCAGGGATCGGCATTCTCATGCTCAGTGCCCTCGCGCTGATGGGCTTCTCGGACATCCATCGCATGAACGGCGTGAAGACGCTGCTGGCGTCGGGCATTAACGGCGTGTCGGTGGCGCTGTTCATCTGGTTCGACAAGGTGAACTGGACGCTCGCGGTGCCGATGATTGTCTCGGCCATTGTGGGCGGCTTCGTCGGAGCGAGCGTCGCGCGGCGATTGGATAAGAACCTGGTGCGCTACGGCGTCGTGGTGATCGGCCTCGTGCTGTCGGGGTACTACTTCATCAAGTCGATCACGGCTTGAGGAGTGGGGCGAACCAGAGTCCATCGTTTCACGGCCTGCGGCTGCGATTCCTCGCTTACGCTTCGGGTTGGTGTGGATCACGGCCAGTTGGCGGCACCGGCTCTTGTGCGAGCGGCCTCTTCGGGCGAGCCGTGTTGATCAAGCCAACTCGCCAGTTCGCTGCGTGCGTCGCCGCGCCACGGTTGGCGAACGACCCGTGCCGTCAACCATTCGCCGAGCAGTTCGTTGTCTCCCGACGCTCGGCAAGTGCGAATCAACGAGTCCAGCATCGCGCCCGTCATGTCAGCGGGGGTCATTGTTTCAAACAGTTTCTGTCGGTGAACGGGCAACCGCTGAAACGCCTTCACCGAATCATCGGCGATTTGCTGGGCCAGTGCGGGCGCATCGACTCCGTCTCGAAACGGCGGTCGGTTGTAGATCATCATCGCCAGCGCGAGTGCCGCGAGATCGTCTTCCGGCTGAACGGCCAATCGCGAGCGGAGCGACTCGTCGTCGAGGCTCCGCTCTTCAATCCACTCGCGTGACCAGACCTGCGGCCAGAGACCGCGAGCGATCGCATCGGCCGCCACGCGATTTCCCTCCCACGTGAAATGAACATGCTCCAGCAAGTGTTTTCGTCCGGGGACCGGCACCGCGTCGGCTTGGCAGATCGCTGAGTGCAAGTCCACGAATGACGCTCGTTCCGCCGCATGTCGCGAGGCCACGGCTTGGACCGTCGCACGGAAGACTGATGGCGCGCGGAACCGGCAACCATCCAAGTCCAAGGCTGCGCGAAACTGCTCAATTGCATCCTTCATTCGTCCCGCGCTCGTAGCCTTGAGCTAACCGAAACCGAAGGTTGGGATCGAGGTCTCGTTCCGCGCGGATCGCTTCGAGCTTCTCGATTCCTTTCGCGACATCACCGAACTGAACCTGCCACTCGACAACGCGCTGCTTCGTTTGGCGAGCCGCTTCGTCCGCCGTCGGTGGCGTGGGAGTCAGGTTCTCAATGGGAGGCTGATGCCGTTCATTGGCAACCGGACTGACAAACAGGATCGGCACCTGAGCCTGCCCTGCCAGCTTGGCCATCGCGGACAGGTTCTGCTCGAACCGCGTGTTCGCCCGCCGAAACGTCTCACCGTCGAGCGCGATGTGCAGGTCGCCCGGCAACGATTCGAGGAGGTCCATCGGCTGCGCACGCGACTGTGTCAGTCGAGCCAACGCCTGCACGAGATACAGCCGCCGCCAACGGGCGAGCCAACGAAACCATCCGGGGTCGATCCGCCCCGCCGACGAAGCGACGCCCCCCGGACCATAAAATTCGTTGTGCCCGGTATAGATGACGATCGCATCCGGCTCGACCCGCAAGCCCTCCTCGACGACCGCCACCTCCGACGACGAGCTCATCGCCGTGATCCCCGCGTTGAGGACTTCGATCGTCTCGCCAGCACCGGCCTGAGCTTGCAACATCACCTGCATCTGACGCGGGAACGCGAGTTCACTTGGGTACGGAAAGCCGACCACCGTGGACCCGCCGACGACCAGCACACACCGCGTTCCCGCAGGCTTCGGCAGGCGAAACGGTCGCGGCTCGGGACCGGACAAATCGCTCTGCCCATAGAACGATTGATCGAACTTCGGGTTGAGTTGATACCACCCCGGTGAGTCCGGCCACGGCACGACCAATGAGAGATCGGTCCCGATCCCAAGTACGCGCAGTCCCACTTCGACGACCACCAACGGAGACAGCCCGAGAACAACCGCGATCAACCGGAATAGCCAGCGCCGCGAGCGAGGCGACTTCGCTTGCCCGTCCGATCCTGTGAGCATTTTAGGACCGCCCCTTCAGGGCTTTGAATTCGATGACTCTCGGAACCCAGGGCGGCGCTCCCGTTGATCGCTGGCCCTGGGCTGACTTACGGCTGCCCCAGTGGGGCGGAAATCCACAAGTGCGCAACTTCAAAAAGCGTAAGCGAGGAGGCAACACACGTCCTCGCTTACGCTTCGGGTTAGTGTGAAATGTGCCATCCTCATCCGTGCGCGGGATACAGACTCAAGCGGAATGGCCGTCGCAGTCTCACACGGGAGCCGCTTACTTTTTCTCCGGCTCGGGCTTGGCATCAGACTTCTTCTCGACCCGGCCCCACATCGCGCCGCCGTGGTCGCCGTGTTGCCATGTGCCGACGTAGCGGTCGCCGTGAAAGAGGACGCGCGCGGTGAACGTGCCGATGCCGGGGATCGTGAAGTCGTCGAGCGTCATGACCGGCGTGTCGCCTGCCCACAAGACTTTGATCGCGATCGGCAGGTCCACCGATTGTTCGCCGATCTTCGCCTGGTACGTGATCAACCAGCTATCGCCGCTGAGTTTTTTCGCGCTGGCGATCTGATAACGATCCCCGGCCTTGCCGTCTTTCCCGTCGGTCGAGAACGATCCGACAAGTGAGGCCCCCGTCAGCTTCTCGGCGAAAGCTTGTTCGAGTGCGGCCTGATCGGGCTTGGTGGTCTTCGCGGGGTCGGCGGCGATGAGCGGGGAGACCAGTCCGAAGACGAGAGCGAGTGACAGGATGAGACGCATGATCGGGACTCCAGTAAGGGTGATTGAAGGCTCGTTTAACCGCGTGGGCAATGCCCCGCGCGTCGAGTGACGTTTGAAGTTGTGTTGCCGCATGACGCGCGGGGCGTTGCCCACGCGGTTAAACGAGGCGACTGCTGGTCGCAGTTACTCGTGTTCCAAAACGTAGAGGGCACTGTCGGCGCGGAGGTTGGCGGCCCAAGCGGCGTTGACGGGTTGGCCGTGGATGATCGGGGTCTCTTGCACGATGCGGATCTGCATCTGGCGGCAGAGGTCACGGAAATCGAGCATCGACAGGAAATGCAGGTTCGGCGTGTTGTACCAGTCATACGGCAGCGAGCCGGTGATCGGGGCGCGGCCTTGCCAGAGGATTTGCAATCGGATGCGCCAGTGACCGTAGTTCGGAACCAGCACCACCGCGCGCTTGGCGACGCGCAGCATGCGTTGCAACAGCGCTTTGGGGTGTCGCACCTGTTGCAACGTCTGGCTGAGGACCGCGAAGTCGAACGAGTCCTCGGGAACTTCGTCCAAGCCTTCGTCGAGGTCCGCCTGAATGACCGGCATCCCTTTGGAGATGGCTTCGATCACACCGGCATGATCCAGTTCAATCCCCTGCACCGAACAATCGGCTTCGTCGCGCAGACGACAGAGCAGGCGACCGTCTCCGCAGCCGAGGTCGAGGACTCGGCGACCTCGCCCAATCTGGTCGATGATGAGCCGGTCGGTCAGGGCGGCAGTGGTGTCAGGAAGAGAGAAACGAGGCATGGGGAGGCTGATGGTCTAGGGTGGAAGGTTGATTGTCAGACGGAATGGAACACGGCGCGGTCTTCGGCCGCAACCAAAACTGGAACAGAAGCAAACGAAGGTAACAAAGGTCCAGCAGTCGCGTGACTTCGGCAATACCGTCTGACTCTGCGGGATCGCTCCGCCCTTCGTTTGCTTCTGTTCAAAATCTTCGCGCCGCGCAAAGAAACAAAACGTGAGTAGTACGGCGCGCCAGCTTCGTGGCCAGTCATTGCGGTCGCGACTATGATGCCTCGCCGCCGCAGCCGCAAGTTTGCGTCCTGTGGCTCTGACCCTCAACTATTCACCCTCGACCATCGACCCACCACCATGCTCATCCGCGTAGGCCACAGCCCCGATCCCGACGATGCCTTCATGTTTCATGCCTTGGCGAACGACAAGATTCCCACGGGCGAGTACCAGTTCACGCACCAACTTCAGGACATTCAAACCCTGAATGAACGTGCGCTGAAGGGTGAGTTGGAGCTGACCGCCGTCAGTCTGCACGGCTATGCGTACATGACCGACAAGTACGCCTTGTGTTCGTGCGGGTGCAGCATGGGCGACAATTACGGCCCGATGATCGTGGCCCGTCAGCCGGGAAGTCTGAACGATTTTCGCGGCAAGACGATCGCCATCCCCGGCAAGCTGACGACCGCGTACCTCGCGCTGCGACTCGCGCTGGAAGACGACTTCACGCCGGTGTTCTATCCGTTCGACGAGATCCTCGCCGTGACCAAGGCGGGCAAGGTCGATGCGGGACTGATCATTCACGAGGGACAGCTCACGTATCAGAACGACGGGCTGAGTCTGATCGTGGACCTCGGCCAATGGTGGATGGAAGACACGGGCTTGCCGCTGCCGCTGGGAGGCAACGCGATCCGCCGCGACCTCGGCCGCAAGGCGATGGACGAAGTGACGGTCCTGCTCAAGCAGAGCATTCAATACGCCCTCGACCACCGTGCCGAGGCGCTCGCCTACGCCTTGCAGTTCGGCCGCGATTTGGATCGCAGCCAAGCCGACAAGTTCGTCGGGATGTACGTCAACGACTGGACGATCGACTTTGGCCAACGCGGTCGTGATGCCGTCGCCCTGCTGCTGAAACGCGCCTATGACGCGAAGATCATCCCGCACCCGGTCGATGTCGAATTCATCGGCTGATCGGTGACCTCGCTTGTAGGATGGGCACTCTTGCCCGTCCTGTCTTGTCTTGATTGAGGAAAGAGCGGACGGGCAGGAGTGCCCATCCTACAACTGAGGAATCTGCATCCATGTCGTCTGGCGATTACTTGCGAAACATGTTCGGACTCGATGGCCTCACTGCCATCGTGGTGGGTGGGACCGGAACACTCGGTGGTTCGTTCTGCGAGGCATTGGCTGGCGCGGGGGCACATGTGTTGGTTGTCGGCCGCAATGACGACCACGGTCGCGCACGAGTCGCTTCGATCCAAGATCGCGGTGGATCGGCTGAGTACTTCAAGTGCGAGGCGACTTCGCGGGAAGACCTCGATGCGCTGGTGGCTCATCTCAAAGCAAACAATCGTGAGGCGAACGTCCTGATCAACGGTGCGGGGGTGAACTCGCCGACGCCGTTCCTCGATATCGGTGACGAAGAGTGGGAGCGGATTCTGAACGTCAACCTGCGCGGCGTGCGACTCGCCTGTCAGGTCGTCGGCAAGTACATGCTCGACCTCGGGACGAAGGGTTCGATCATCAACATTGCCTCGGTCAGTGCCGGGCCACCACTGTCGCGCGTCTTCACGTACTCACTCACGAAAGCGGCGGTGCTCAGCCTGACACAGAATCTCGCGCGGGAATGGGGAACGAAGGGCATCCGCGTCAACGCGCTCTCGCCCGGCTTCTTCCCGGCCGAGCAGAACAAGAAAGTCCTTACGCCCGATCGCGTGGAGAACATCCTGCGTCACACGCCGATGGCTCGCTTCGGCTCGCCAGAAGAACTGGCGGGAGGCATCCTGTTGCTCGCGTCTCCCACCGCAGGCAGCTTCCTCACGGGACACAACCTGCTGGTCGATGGCGGCTTCACCGCGATGACGATTTGAAGGGTTGATGGTCGAAGGTTGAGAGTTGATGGAGAGCGAGACTTATGTCGCCTGTGGGTGCCTCCGAACGATTGCCGCTGTTCGTCTTCGGGACGTTGCGTTGCGGGCATGAGAATCACCGGTATCTCGACGGGCACTTCGAGCGAATGGTCCCGGCCAGTTTGCCCGGCTACGCGCGGCTCCACCCGCTGATGATCGCTCCCGCGCGCGAGGGCGTCGTGGACGGCGAACTCTATTTTCTGAACTCGTTTGAGTACGACGCGACGCTCGCGGGCTGCGATGAGTTGGAAGAGATTCCGCCGGGACAGCTCGTCGGTCACGAGTACGAACGGCGGCGAGTCACCGTCGTCACGAGTGCCGGTGACGTGACCGCGTGGGCGTACGTTCAATCCGCGATGGTCTCGTCCTGATCTCCCGTTGAGCGGTACTTTTCCGGCTCGCCATCACTGCTGGACTCGGTGTCGAGTGCTCCGCTCGCGAGTCGCCTGCCATCGCCGCGAATGCAGCAGGCCGCGACAAACCAACCGGCGGCGGCTCCCACGAAGACATCGCTGGGGAAGTGAGCCAGATGTTGGATCCGGTGTGTGCCGACCAGTACCGCGATCGTGGCGAATAGCCATCTCCCGCGCGGATACCACGCCGCGAGAATCACGGCCAAACCCACGACGGTCGCAGTATGTCCGGAGGGAAAGCTTTGATGGCTGCTGGAGGTACTGCGTTGTAACCAGCCGCCGAACGTGTCCCAAGCGGTCCCGTCGATCAGATTGGACGCACGCGGCCGTGATCTGATGACCAACACTTTGACGAGGTTCGCCACCGCCCCGCCGCCGAGTGTCGCTCCGATCGCCCACCCGATGCGACATTTCATGGCGGGGTCCAGCAACACCACTGCGATCAGCGTGATCGCGGCACCGAAGAAGTGCCCGAACGGTTCAGCCCGGTCGAGCAATTCGACGATCAACCCCGGACAAGGAACTTGCTTGAAGAAGCGGGCCACCGGGATGTCGATGAACAGTCCCACCGGAGCCAGCATCAGGAGGATCAGCGGCATCCGAAACGACCACAACCATTGATCTGTTCCCAGCGGGAGTCGGTCGTCGTGAAACGGCATCGTGGAACAGAACCTTCGAGAAGAATGCGGCAGCATCCGAAAGCGGGCCGGGATCGTAGTGACGGGCCGGACATTCGAGAAGTTCTCGTTCGCAAGTCTTTCGTTCATGTCAGCAACCGCCGCCAGACTCCTCTTCAAATCGCCTCAGCCGAACGACGGTTTCACGCCTCAGACAGCAACCCGCAGCGCGAGTTTTGAAGTTGTCATCTCCGACAAAAGTCGAAATCAGGTGAGCCGGGCGGCGTCAGCCCAATGGCACTCACTTTGTCATTCGCCGACTGAGCGGCAAGGCGCTAGCCGCCGGTTCTTTGCTTGGAAACACAACTCCGTCACAC
>JAYTGQ010000885.1:0-1079 GCA_043733345.1 Schlesneria sp. | reverse complement strand
TTCATCGAGGCCAACGCGGCCATGAAGTCGATCGTGCGGAAGGAGTCGGGCGAGGACTGGCGGGCCTCCCTGCAACGTCTGGCCGCGGCCGAGGGACTCGAACTGAAGACGCGCGAAGAGCTGGCCCGCTTCGACAAGCAGCGGAAGAAGGACGGCTAAAAGAAGGCGTCGAACGACGAGTGGCAGTCGAGGACGGATGGCGACTCCCGCATCATGAAGAGGAAGGATGGCAGCACGCATCTGGCCTACAAAGCGGAGAACGCAGTGGACCTCGACACGGGCGTGATCCTGGCGGCCGAGATCACTCCCGGCCACATCGCGGACTCGGCCAGCGTGGTCGATACGCTGGATGTGGCCATCGCCACCGTGATCGATGTCACCGGTGAAGACCGCGTGCGGGAGGCCGTCGCGGACAAGGGCTACTGCAAACTTCAGACGCTGTCCGACTGCGTCGAACACGACATCGCCACGACGTTCTCGGAACCGAAGGTCCATGGCGAACGCCGCTGGCACGACAAGCCCGACTCGCACAAGACCGCCTTCGATGACAACCACGACCGCGTGACCAGCGCCGAGGGCCAAGCGCTCTTGCGACGGAGGGGCGAAGTGGTCGAACGCACCTTCGCTCACCTGTGGGAGACGGGCGGCAGTCGCCGCGTGACGGTGCGCGGGATGGACAAGGTAAAGATCTGGTACCAACTGCGAGCCGCCTCCCACAACCTTGGCCTGATCATGCGCACGCTGGTGGGAACGGGCAAGCCGCGCAGCTTCTCGGCCGCGCTGCTGGCCCTCTGGACGGCCGGTTTCGCGCTCCGAAACGCGTTGTGGAAGCTCCTGGATGCGATCCGAGCCTTCCACATCCCTCCGAACCACGAAACCCCAGCCCAAACGACAATCGACTGGCTCGGCAAACTCAAACCCGATCGACAATCACAAGCCACCAAAAACACCGCTTTTTCAACAGGCTGTTAGGGTGAGGGGCGAGCCGCAACAGAGAAGAACCTCTCACCCTAACCCTCTCCCCTCCAAGGCGAGGGGACCAGAAAGAGTGCCCATCCTCCAAGTGTCGTTCGTCTTGG
>JAYTGQ010000884.1:0-3478 GCA_043733345.1 Schlesneria sp. | reverse complement strand
GCTCTCAAAGCGATGAACAAGGAATGAGTTCGAAGTGGTTCTACATCAAGCAGCCCGAACTGAGTCGTTTAACCGCGTGGGCAACGCCCCGCGCGTTGATGGGGAGACAGACTCAATCGCCGCTCGACACGCGGGGCGTTGCCCACGCGGTTAAACGACTCAGTTCGGGCTGCTTGATGTAGAACCACTTCGAACTCATTCCTTGTTCATCGCTTTGAGAGCAAACTTGCGAAAGCCCTTGGCCTGGCAGGTCGTGATGACTTTGTTGACCTGCTTGAACGAGGCTTGCTTATCGACTCTCAAGACAACCGTGGCTGGCAGATCGTCGTCCGGCTTGAACTTCGGGTTGTCTTGCTTGGCCTTACTTCGGCTGGCTTTGGCTTCGGCTGCAATGTAGGGATCGAGATCCTGCGGATAGCCGTAAAGCTGGAGCCGCCCCTCACTGTCAATGTTGAGAATCAACAAATCCTCGGTCCCTTCGGTATCGACCGGGCGGGCTGAGCCGACGACGGGCAGCTTCAGGCTGAGGTCCAAAGACGCCGATTGAAAGTTGCTGACCAGCATGAAGAACGTGATCAACTGGAACACCATGTCGAGCATGGGTGTCAGATTCGGCTCGGCACTAGCGGCGGAATTCATCGAGCCGGACATGGACTACCTCGACGGAAACTGGTCACGTTGTCACGCAAACTACTGGCTATCGGATTTGGTGAGCCGTGTGAGGATGGCGCATTTCACACTAACCCGAAGCGTAAGCGAGGACGTGCGTTGCATCCTCGCTTACGCTTCGGGTTAGTGTCAGCTTCTCCCGCGAGCGGTATGAGCATGTGTTTGCCACCCCTACGCCTTGGGCGGTTCTTTCACCGCAGAAGTCGTCGCGGCAGCAACGGGAGCTTTCGTGGCGGACTTGGCGGCTTGAGCCAGCTTCTTGATGAAGTCATCCGCTTGCAGAGTTGTGTTCGCCGTGATCGACATCACGCGGTTCTTGAAAATCGCGAAGAAATAAATTGCTGGCAGTGACAGCGCCACCCCTTCAAACGTCAGCAGCAACGCTTCCGAAATACCACCGGCTACTTCGCTGGCTTTCAACTGCGTGTCTGAGCGGGCGATGACGCTGAAGCTCTTGATCATCCCGGTCAGTGTTCCCAGCAGTCCGATCATCGGGCCGAGCGTACCGAGGACCGCCAACATGCTGATCTTCTTTTCCATCTCGACGACCTGCACTTCGGCCACACGATCCATCGCATCACGAGCCTCTTCGAGTCCGCCCGACAACTCGCCCATGCCCGCCGCCGCAAGCTTGGTGAACAGGCAATCTCGCTCTTTGATGCTCGCGTAGATCCCCTTGTAGTCACGCTTCTCCATCTTTTGCTGAATGTCCTGCATCAAGTCGGGAGGCATCGCCACATCAGGGCGAAGTTCCAGAAACAGTCGGCTGGTCATCGCCACGAAGTAGACCGACAGTCCAAAGATCAGTACTCCGATGGGGCCGGACGTTTCGATCACCCACCAAATGAAGCTGGTTTTTTCGACTTCCGAATGTTCCGCGGCCGGCTTCTTGCCGGGCTTGGCGTCCGCTTCATCCTGTGCTTGGGCAAAGGAAGGAGTGAGCCACGGGGCGTCCACCATGCTCGTCACGAAAACGAACAACATCACGCAGGCGAGACACTTCACGAAGTTGAACGAGCCAGTCATCAAGCGAACCTTGTTGGGATGATCTCGGAGTTGGGATGGCCTCAGAGTGGAAACGACCTCTGCGGAGAACGGGTATTCAAGAAGACCTCACACGACAGGTGAAGTCCGCCAATCACCCTGAGCGAACACGAAAGGTTCGCCGGTATTTCACACAAAAATCGCGAAGCGAGTGGGGCGAGATAATTGCCACAACTTATAGGGATGTCAACTCGGCCAGATCGCACGCCGAGGCCAGCGCTTCTTTCAACGGAGTGCTGGTCGAGCCTTCGCAGGTTCAACGGCCACTCGATCTGTGGGGCCTTCACCAGAGTGGCTGCGATGTAGTTGTTCTTCTCGAAAGGCGACCGCAGCGGTGCGGCCGCGCCACAAAGCGACAGCCATCGCCGCATCGGCGAGAGCGGCAGGACGAACAGGCATCCGCGCGATCTGCACGGAGTGACCACCGTGAGGAATCAGCTCGACATTGGGAACCACGCCGCGCACGTCTTGCGCGGGGGCGGTCACCTCAAACTGATCGCACAGCCAGCGCGCCGCTCGCGCACGCACGTCTAACGGCGGCAGTGCTTCGCGCGGGCTGAGTCCCCACCAAGCGAGCGTGCGGGCAGTGATGAGCAGCCGCACATTCGATCCTGATTGGACAGCCGTCTGCGACTGCGCCTCGTCCTGCCAAAACTCGCCCCAACTTCCGTCGTGACTTTGAGCCTCACACAACTGCCGAGTGGCGACTTGAAGTCGGGCCACAGCGAGTGACCGTGTTGCCGCGCTGAGCAGTGACTGCTGATCGTCAATCCGCAGCAGCACGGCGAGGCTCCAGAGTCGATCCAATGCGGTGAGAGACTCGCGGTCAGCAGTCGCTTCAGGACTCAGGACGCGCGCGACAAGAATGTCGAACGTGACCGGCATTCCGTCCGCGTCAGTCCAGGGACGCGTCTCCGGTAAATAGAACGCGAACGCCAGCATCGACTCCGCGCAGGGATGCGGTTCCGCCCTCATCGTCTTCAGGCGGAACTCGTTCCGCAGTTGTTGTAGTAACGTGCCGATCGAACGTTCGCCGTCCGCCACGCTCAGTACAGAGTCCGTTGTTAGACCAAGCCATCCCGCTGCGGCGAGGGATCGCGCGAGATCACGTCCCCGAGGACACTCGCCACGGCCAGCTTGGTCGGGATCCGAATCGTCATGAATGGGTGCTACGAACAAACCGTCCCATGATTCGCCCGACCGAAACGACTCCGCCAACGACGAACTGGAGAAGACTCGGTTCAATTGCGAATCGCTCACGACCGCTTTTTCATCGAATAGTGGTGAAACGCGAACCGGCCTGACGCGCGGGACGCATTCGCTGTCGCCGACCGGTCCCGCCCCGGCATGTCGCACGAACCAAGTCCCCGCGGCCAAGGCGAAGATCGCGAAGACCGGCATCCAGACCGTGGAAGCCGTCAGCGAGCGACCAACGTCCAACCTCAGCGGGTCTTCATCACGAGCCAGCCGTCGCGCGACGTGAATCAACCGAGCGACAGCAAGCCGGAACGTCCTGCCCCACCAACCCGCAGCGTGAGCGAGGACGAAGTCAGACAGCCTCCCCGTGCTCCGCCCGCGCGTTGTCCTTGGTTCGGTCACCTCGGTGTTGAGTAAGGCTACTGGTAAGCCGGGTGGCGTCAGCCCAATGGCACTTACTTTGATGGGCGCGATGATGAGCCGGAACGCGCTAGCGTCCGGTTTGTCGTTGTTCTTGTGTCCGAACCGGACGCTAGCGCGTTCCGGCTCATCAAAGTGAGTGCCATTG
>JAYTGQ010000883.1:0-1080 GCA_043733345.1 Schlesneria sp. | reverse complement strand
GTGGCGAATTTCCATGTGGTCGTCTTCCACCGCCCGATTGCCTTTGTGAGCCGCCAGAAGGCGACCATGTCGTTGTCGATCAAAGTCAGCTCGTGGATCTCATTCGGCCCTGTAACCCCGTCAGCGTGAACGAGTTCGACGATTGTCTGCTCGATCCGCGCGTCGGTGAGCTCAAGCGCGTGAGCGGGCAGGTTCGCGCGGAAGGTCGCGATCGTCGCGGGGTCGGGGATGATCACGCCGCTCTTGTACTCGTAGACAAGGAAGAGATCGGTCTTGGAGGCAGCACGTTCGAGTTCCTCGATGCTCACGCGAATCATAGTTTCACCAGAACGCGGTAGCCGGAGCAACGAAGAGACTCGGCAGGCGAATCGATGCTTGCGATCCGCTTGTGCGAGTACGCCTCGTCGTCACCGATATGGATTCCCGCGGGTGTCAATCCGGCGGTCTTGAGCGCATGGACCAGCTCCGGGCCTAGGTCCGGTCTGTTCTCCCAGGTGCCAGCCCACGAGCCGGTAGTGTTGCGATCCCAATAGATCCGATTGCCGCTCGCGTCGATGATCTGGATGTTGATCGTGCGGTTTCTAGAAGTGGCGCGGCCGTCGTTGTAGCAGAGCTCGATCGTCACACAAGTCCAGGTCTCCAGACAGTCCGCCTTGTGGATGATCGTGAGATGAGAGTGGGGAGCAATGGATGTCTCCTCCGCGGCGTTCGCGCCCAAGGGAACAATCCGAATGCGCCTCCGCGGACGGTCGTCAGCGTTTGGATGCTCACCGGCCGTTAGGAAGAAAGCGGGGCTGTCACTGAACGCCAAGCGAGAGATTTCGGGGTCGGTGCGGTTTGCTCCGCGAAGGTTCGTCTGGGGAACCGTTGCAATGCGACTTTCGCTCCATGGCGCCCCTCCGTTGGTCTCATTCGTTTCCGAATCGGCGAGGGCGTCGGCGGCGCGCGTCTGGGCGTTGGAGAGCCGAATTCTTCGTTCTCGGTCGAGAAGCAACGTATCCACGATGCTGCTGTAGCTGTCGAGCTGTGTCATTTGCTGGTTCCTTTTTGCTTGTGTATTGGCTTACTGCCTCACTGGTA
>JAYTGQ010000882.1:0-3483 GCA_043733345.1 Schlesneria sp. | reverse complement strand
TGGTGGGCCGGCGCGGCGAAGCGAGCTGGTCCCACCCTACGGTCCTTTTTCAACAGGCTGCTAGCGCGTTCCGGCTGATCAAACTCCTAAGGAACCCGCTCATGAAAATCACTCGCATCTTTGCTCATCGCGTGGAACTGCCGCTGCACGAGGGGAGCTACAAGTGGTCCGGCGGGAAGTCGGTGTCGGTGTTCGACAGCACGATCGTCGGTGTCGAGACCGACTCCGGTCTCACCGGCTACGGCGAGGTCTGTCCGCTCGGACCGTTCTATCTGCCCGCCTATGCCGAGGGAGTGCGCGCGGGTCTGCGCGAACTCGCGCCGCATCTCATCGGCTGCGATCCGCGCGAGCTGGCGAAGTTGAATCAGCGGATGGATGCGGCGCTCAAGGGGCATCCGTATGTGAAGTCGGGGATCGACATCGCGTGCTGGGACATCTTGGGAAAGGCGACGAGCTTGCCGGTCTGCGTGCTGATGGGAGGTCGCTTCGGCGAGAGCGTGCGGCTGTATCGCGCCATCTCGCAAGAGTCACCCGACGAGATGGCACGGAAGGTCACCGGTTATCGAGCCGCCGGTTACACCCGTTTTCAACTCAAGGTCGGCGGCGACCCGGACACGGACATCGAACGCATTCGAGCCGTCCGCGCGATGCTGCTCCCCACCGATCGGCTCGTGGCCGACGCGAACACCGGCTGGACTCAGCACGAGGCGATGCGAGTGGTCCGCGCGGTCCGCGACGTTGACGTCTACATCGAGCAACCGTGCCTCAGTTACGAAGAGTGCCTCGCCGTGCGACGTCACACCGATCATCCCTTCGTGCTGGACGAGAACATCGACAGCCTCGACATGCTGCTGCGAGCGAAAGCCGATCTGGCGCTGGATGTCGCCAACCTAAAAATCAGCAAGCTCGGCGGCCTGACCAAAACGAAACAGGTTCGCGATCTCTGTGTGAGCCTGGGGATTGCCATGACTCTGGAAGACAGTTGGGGAGGCGACATCACGACGGCCGCGATCGCTCATCTGGCTCACAGCACTCCGGAAGAATTCCGGTTCACGAGCACCGACTTCAACAGCTACGTCACCGTCAGCACGGCAGATGGCGCTCCTCAACGCGAGCAGGGCTTCATGGCCGCGAGTAACGATCCGGGACTGGGGATCAAGCCGCGAATGGACGTTCTCGGCAAACGCGTCATGGAGGTCGCGTGATGACTGCACCGCCGGGTTGTGAGCGCCCAATGGCACTCACTTTGTCGGCAAAGTAGCAGGCACATTCCATGTGCCGTCCGCGTTTTTCAGGCTGACGGCACATGGAATGTGCCTACTACTTTCTAAAGTGAGTGCCATTGGGCTAGCGCCTTGCCGCTCACGAACAGAAACCCCACGTTCTGGCGAACGTGGCTACGCCTCAACAAACAGCGATTGAAACCACCATGAGACGAGTCTTCGCGTTCATGACTTCCTGGCTCGTGATCGCCAACTCGATTGTCGCTGCTGGCGATCCGGCTCTGCCCGGCAACCATCCGCTCACTCAGGTTCAGGCGGGGGATGTGCTGATCTCGGAACTGCGATGCGCCGCGTGTCACAGTGGCGTTCAACGAAGTTCTTTGCCGGAGAAGACGGCTCCTGATTTGATCGAAGCTGGTGCGCGGATCTCACCCGAATACCTCCGGCGATACCTCGCATCGCCGTCGGACACTCATCCCGGAACAACAATGCCGGACGTGTTGGTGGCACAACCGGAAGCCGACAGAGATCGGATCGCTGAAGCACTGACTCACTTTCTGATCGCTCAGTCGAAGGCCGTCTTTCAGACGGACGCACCCGAACCGATTGATCGTCAACAAGGCAAAGCGCTGTATCACTCGGTCGGCTGTGTTGCGTGTCATGGTCCGAAGGAAGCGAACGCCGGCGCGCCGCAGGTCAAGAAGCGAAACGACGAGGAAGACGACGACGAAGACAAGAAGCTCAACGCGAAAAAGGCCGTCAAGCCAATGGCCGTCCCACTTGGGCATGTCGCCGCCAAGTACAGTGCGAAGTCGCTCAGCGAGTTCCTGTTTCAGCCGTTGCGTGTCAGAAGCTCCGGTCGGATGCCGGACATGAAACTGACTCCCGCAGAGTCGCTGGCGATTGCCGGTTACTTGGTTGGAGAACAACCACTACCGGGAAAGGCTTTGGTTCCAGAGGCTCCGCTGGTGGCGAAAGGTAAAAAATACTTTCAGGATCTGAACTGCGCTGCGTGTCACTCAATCCCCGGCATTGCGGCGGCTCCTCTGATTGGTTCATTGAAAAACGCGGATCTGACCCACGGCTGTTTGTCCAAAACGAGTGTTCAAAGTCCCCGGTTCCACCTCGACGACGCTCAGGTTCAGGCGATTAAGGCTTCGCTCAACGAAGAACCGACTGCCGACTCGGACAAAGTTGTGGCGGCGAAAACGCTGACCGCATTTCATTGCATCGCCTGCCATGTTCGCGATGACTTTGGCGGCGTTCACGACACACACAACCCGTTCTTTGCCACCAGCGAGCAGAAGCTCGGAGACGACGGTCGCATCCCACCGCCGCTCACGCTGGTCGGGGCCAAGCTGCAGCCGGCCTGGATGAAGAAGGTGCTGTTCGATGGTGAAAGCGTCCGCCATTACATGGCGACTCGGATGCCGCAATATGGCCCGGCCAATCTCCAGCACTTGCCGGCCGTCTTCAGTCGCCTCGACGTTTTGAAGAGCACGGAGATGAAGATTCCGAGTCCGGAGAGTCGCTCGGAAAGTGAGCGCGAACGAGAAAAGGTGCTTCGCGCGGGGGGCCGGGAATTGCTGGGCGACAAGGGGCTGAACTGCATCGCCTGCCACAACTTCAATGGGAAGGCCGCGCTGATCAATCAAGGAATTGACCTGCTGACCTCGTATCCGCGACTTCAGCCTGGGTGGTTCAACAGCTACTTGCGAAACCCCGGCGCGTTTCGTCCACGGACCATCATGCCGACGGCTTGGCCAAACG
This sequence comes from Schlesneria sp., assembly GCA_043733345.1. Lineage (GTDB taxonomy): Bacteria > Planctomycetota > Planctomycetia > Planctomycetales > Planctomycetaceae > Schlesneria. Next base: position 490 of record JAYTGQ010000882.1, on the reverse strand, counting down.
GTGTTGCCGCACACAAAGCGATTCTGGACGGCAACACCGACAGGCAGATTGAAGCCATCTGGTACTACCTCTCGCTCGGCACGTCTGCCGCTGATCCGTCCGGTCTCCGCGGGGTGAGCACGAAACTGACCGTCGATGATCAGGCCCAAACGTATCGCGGGCGCAGTCGAGTCGCGGGCTTTCGAGGCATCGCCGTCGGCTTGCCCAAGAAACTGAGTTACGCGTTCAACGCCGAAACGGGAACGCTGTCAGCCATCTGGCAGGGTGACTTCATCGGCGTGAATTGGAGTGGCCAGGGTTCGGGGGATTTCAATCCGAGTAGCGAACCAATCACTCTGGCTCAGGATGTCTCGTTCGTGCAACTCGCAGATGAAAACTCTCCGTGGCCGCTGATGCCGGTGATGACGAAAGAGGCTCGGACCAATCCCAACCCGCTCTATCCAAAGAACGTCGGGTATCAATTCCGCGGGTACGTCCTCGGCGAATCGTC
>JAYTGQ010000881.1:0-9418 GCA_043733345.1 Schlesneria sp. | reverse complement strand
ACGCCGCCCGGCTCACCCGTGTCTGTGGGTTTGCCGGTAGGCTGCGCGGGGCGACTTGCTCGACGTGTTCGAGTCGCTCTTGGGATGAGTGAGTCCGTGACCCGGCTCCGCGGACCTTGTCGATCAGTTCGCGTTGAAAGTCGTCAGGATCGACGTTGCCGCTGGGAGCGTACTTCGGCACGAAGTCGATCGCGCCGCGCTGAATGGCGGCGTGAGTCGTCTCCGCCGCGCGACGACTAGTTCCCGTCACGAGGATCACCGGCAGCGGGTTCGTTCGCATCACCTCATCGAGCAGAGTCAGTCCGCCTCCGCCCGGCATCTCAACTCCCAGCGTCATGAGGTTCGGCTTCGTCGCCGCGATCAACTTCAACGCCGCCTCGGGGGTGTGAGCCGAGCCGACATAGACCAGCCCCTCTTCCGCCTCCAAGAACGACGCGAGCAACCGGCACGCGAAGGGAGAGTCATCGACGATGGCGATTCGCAGCGGTGACATGAGGCGGGGCCGGTGGGGCAGGAGTCAGGGGTCAGAGGTCAGGAGGTCAGAGCGATTCTGTCTTCAGCCCGGAGGGCGACAGGTGGTAGCCCACGGCGTGAGTCGTGGGTGAGACCGCACAGCAACGTTCTTAGCCCAGGAGGGGCGACACACTTCTAAACACGATCTACGAATGGCACTTGGAATTGTGCCAATGTGCCGCCCCTCCGGGGCTTGAATGCGAGGCGTTGATCCCACCCACGGCTCACGCCGTGGGCTACCACCTGCCGCTCTCCGAGCTAATGCAATTCCGGCTCGCGCGACAAGACTTCAAGCATCAGCAACGAACATTCGCGCTCGTCTCACACCCCAACCGCGCTGCGGGCTTCTTCCACCAGCGAGCGGATGCGGGTGATGAGGTCCTCTTCGTCATACGGCTTCACGAGGTAGTCGGTCGCGTCGAGGTCCATTGCCTTGTTGCGGTGCTTGTCGCCCGAGCGAGACGTGACCATCACGATGGGCAGATCGGCGTATTCGGGTTGAGACCTCAGCGTGGCCAGCAGCTCGTAACCGTCCATGCGCGGCATCTCGACATCCAGCAGCACGAGATCGGGGGCTTGAGGTAGCCGTTGCAAGGTCTCCAGCGCATCGACTCCATCGCGAGCCAAGTTCGTTTCGATCCCCGCTTGTTGGAGCAGCTTCTGGGTGACACGCCGCACGCTCACCGAGTCATCGACGACGAGGACCGAGATCGGTCCCGAGGCCGATTCCGTGCGAGTCGTCTCGACCACGACTTCACGGCGCATGGCCGGTTGGGAGATCAGTTCGTTGCAATTCAAGATCGGCAGGACCAAGCCATCGCCCATCAGCGTGGCTCCGATCACACCGTGAACTTTGCGGAGGTGCGTGCCGAGCGTCTTCACCACGATTTCGCGAGCGGCAATGATCCGATCAACGGCCAGTGCCACCGTGTGCGATTCGGTCGCAACGAACAGGACCGGGACTGACGCCGACGTTTCATCGGCCGGAGCGGGGAGATGCAGCGCCTCACCGAGATTGATGAGCGGGTAGACCTGACCGCCCATGCGAATGACGGGCGACTGGCCGACTCGTTCGAGTTGGTTGCGTTCGACGCGGACGATCTGCAAGACCTCGGGGAGCGGGATCGCATACGTTTCGTGACACGATGACACGAGCAGGGCCTTCGTGATGGCGAGCGTCATCGGGAGCCGGATCGTGAACGTCGTCCCTTCGGCGGGACGCGACTCGACCGAGATCGTTCCCTTCAACTGATGCACGACCGACTTCACCACGTCCATGCCGACGCCGCGTCCCGAAACTTCATCGACCTTCGTCGCCGTCGAAAGACCAGGCAGAAAAATGAGCTGTTGCAGATCGGCCGGTGCGAGCGAGGCGGAGGTTGTCGCCGAGACGAACTCACCGCGAACCGCCGCGGCGCGAATCGCTTCGAGATTCAAACCGCCGCCGTCATCGAAGACTTGCAGCACGACTTGCGTCCCTTGGTGGAAGGCGCGGATGCCCACGGTCGCTCGCGCCTGCTTGCCGCATGCGGTGCGAACGGCTTCCGATTCAATCCCGTGATCGACGGCGTTCCGCATGAGATGCAGCAGCGGATCGAGCAGCCGGTCGATGACCGACTTGTCGAGTTGCACCGACTCCCCTTCGAGTCTCAAGTCAATCTGCTTGCCGACCTGTTCGGCCACGGCACGCACCGAGCGACGCAGGCGTGAAGTCAACGCGGCGAGTGGCACCATGCGGGCTTTCAGCAGACGGTCCTGCAAGTCGCGCGAGATGTGGCCTTGGCGAGTGAGGAGCGAATCGAAGTCGCCGCGCAGGTTGGTCAGTTCGCTCCCGACCGTGCGGATGTCGCTGGCCGCTTCGGCGAGCGACCGCGCGAGTATGTGGAACTCGGTGTAGCGGTCCATTTCGAGTTCATCGAACTCGGAGCGATCGCTGTTCTGAGCCGAAGCCTGTCGCAGCAGCGACGGCGAATCGACACCGGCATTCGCCCACGGCAACGCCTTGCCACCGAGCGTCTTCGCTTCGTACTGCGTGGCGAATTTGTGAGACATGTCGTCGAGACGGCCAAGGCTGAACTTCAACTCGTCCACCACCGACGCGAGTTGTGTCATCCGTTGCTCGAACGACGTGCGGTTCACCACGAGTTCGCTGACCAGCTTGACCATGTCGTCCAGCTTGGCGATCGGAATCCGCACGGCCTCACCCGACGAGAGCGTTGTCTCGGGAGCCGCTTCACTGGCGGTGGCCGAAGCACTCGGCATGAGGCGGCTCAGCGGATGAGACGCGGGAGCAGCTCCGTCGATGTCGATGAAGGCGGGCTGGAGTGACTCGATCATGTCCACGACGCGCCGTTCGATCGCCTTCGCATCCGCCACGTAGGGTAGGTTTCCAACCTGCCCGTCACTCTTCTCAACCTGCACGCAGTTGTCCGACGCAGCGTTCACGACAAGCTCGGTGTTCGGGCTGACAACAGCCGTCGTTGTCGCAGCCACCGCAGGAACACCCGTCATCGCCGCAGTCAGTTGCGGAAAGAGATCGGCCAACCGGCGACTCATCACCGCGATCTCGAAGCTGCGACCGGCGAGGTCTTCCAGCGCATCGACCGCGTGATAGACGAGCGACAGCGTGCCGCCCGCCAGCAAAGTTTCTCCCTCACCGATGCGGTCGAGGACATCTTCAATCCGATGGGCGAGCGTCGCGGCGAGTTTGAAGCCAACGGTCCCGGCGGCTCCCTTCAAGTTGTGAATCAACCGTCGGACCGAACGAAGCGTCTCCACGTCATCGGGCTGAACTTCGAGTCGAGCGAGCTGCGTCCGGACATCGCGCAGGTTTTCATCGGACTCGTCGGCATAGATCGCCGCGTACTCGGGATCGACGCCCAGCATGGCTCGCAGCAGATCGGCATATTCGAGCGCGGGGTTGGGCTGCGCGACCACGTTGATGGAGGAGACGGCTCCGTCGGAAGGTGCCGCCGTTTCCGCAGCCTCTGCTTTCTTCGATCCCTTTTTGGCGGCAGCTTTGCGTCCTCCTTTGCCTTTCGCGGGAGTAGCGACGACAGGCTCGACGACAGCGGGAGTCGCGGGAGTTACGGCCGCCGCAGCAGAAGCCTTGAGTGGCAGCAACTCGTTCAGAATCTGTGCGTCCTCCGCTTCAGGCAAGCCGAAGATGCGACGCGAGGCGGTGACGACATCGGTCAACAACGGCGTCGCATCGAACTCGGGCTTGTTCACTCCATCAAGGCACATCGCGATGCCGGTGAAGGTGCGAATGAGGAGACTGGCGATCACGTCGTTGAAGGGAAGTTGTCCTTCACGCAGCGCTTCCAACACTTGTTCCTGCACGTTGGCGACGTGGCTGAGCGACGACAGGCCGAGCATCGACGCCGAGCCTTTGATCGTGTGCGACCGGCGATAGGCGAGTTCAATCGCGTCGGCATCAGCGGCCTGCGGGGCGCGGATCACCGGTGCGATGTCGGCCAAGTAGCCGCGTGCTTCCGCCAAGAATCCATCGAGCATCTCGGGCGAGATTGTGCGAGCCATGAAACAGTTCCTCGGTCGAAGGCAGCGATGTATTGGTCGTGACGTTGGGGGTGAGTTACTAAGAAGAGAGTTGCGAAGGAGAGAGCTGCGAAGTCCGGCTTAGCTTTGTTAGCCGGACTTCATTTCAATGTGGGACTTCACCCCATTGTGAGTCGCTTTACTCCGAAGGAGTTGCGGCTCACAGCCCAGGGTTGCCGCGCCTCGCGGCTACCCTGGGGAAATCAGTATCGAGTGGCCTCTACCCCAACGGGGTTGCGTCATCCGACCCGCCTGACGCAACCCCGTTGGGGTAGAAGAGTGTGTTTGCCTCTGCCCCTGGGTAGCTTGCTCTGCTCGCAACCCAGGGCTATGAGACGCAACTCCTTCGGAGTACAGGCAGGCTCACCAAGCGAAGTCCGGCTGAGCTTTGTTAGCCGCACTTCATGGTGCGCTGAGAAGCAGTCGGAGAGAGTGCGAAGTAAAAAGTGATCAGTGCAAAGTGCAATGTGGAGAAGAACGCTCGTGAGAAGTCACTTGGGTGTCACCGGCCTTCTGCTGGGAGGGGCCTCGTCCCCACCGACCTTGTGTCGGTGGAACGATGATTGACGACTATCCACGAGACTTATTGTTGTTGTTTTACGCCCCCGCCGAGCTTGCCTCGGTGGTGCGATGATTGACCACTCGCAAACGGGAGTTGGTCGTAGTTGCCAATCATCCGCTCCACCGAGACAAGCTCGGTGGGGGCGAGGACCAACGACGAATGACGACCTAGTTCTCAATCATCGTCCCATCGACACAAGGTCGGTGGGGACGTTTCCTGACAGCCAATCTTTCAAGAAGGCCGGTGAGACCCAAACCACTTTTCACTCATCACTTTTCACTTCGCACTGTTTTCATTCAGACACCGAAAGGAAGTCCGGCTTGCAGAGCTAAGCCGGACTTCCACATTCCGTGACATCTGGCCCGCATCAGGCCGTCGTGGCCGGCACCTTGAACGCTTCCACCGAGCCGCGTAGCTCTTGAGCCATCATGGCGAGGCGGCTGACGGAGACGGCCGCTTGTCGCGTACCGGCGGCCGTGTGCTGAGTCACCGCCGAAATCTCGGTCATCGAGAGTGACAGGGCTTCCGCACCGCGTGCTTGTTGCGTCGTGGCCGACGAAATCTCGGTGATGAGCTGGGCGAGTCGCTCGGACACCGATTCGATTTCACCGAGGGCCGTTCCCGCTTCCTGAGCAAGCTGGGAACCGGAGACCACTTCTCGCGTGGACTCTTCCATCGCCGCGATCGCTTCGGCCGATTCGGTCTGAATCGTCTTGATGAGCGACGCGATGTCGTTCGTGGCCGAGTTGGCTCGTTCCGCCAACCGCTCGACTTCTTCCGCGACCACTGCGAACCCGCGTCCCGCATCTCCGGCCATCGCCGCTTGGATCGAAGCGTTGAGAGCGAGGATGCTCGTGCGATCCGCGATGTCCGAGATGAGCTGCACAATTTCACCGACTGCTTGCGAGCTTTCGCCGAGTCGCTTGAACCGCTTCGACGATTCTTGCACTTGCTCGCGGATGCGGTTCATACCGGAGATCGTGCGTTGGACCGCTTGGCGGCCGACTTGAGCGTTCGCTCGGGCTTGTTCAGCCACTGTGGAGGACTCGGTGACGTTCTCGGCGACTTGTTGAATCGACACGGCCATCTGACCGAGTGCCGAAGACGTTTCGAGCAGTTGCGACGCCTGCGATTCGGAACCGTTCGACAGGTGTTCGGTCGCGGAACGAATCTCTTCGGCGGTCGTGGTCACTTGCTGCGTCGAGTCCTTCACACTGTTAATCACTTTCCGCAGTTGGACGATCATGTAGTTGAACGAGTCGGCGATGGCTCCCGTCATGTCGGCGGTCACTTCCGCTTCGACGGTCAGATCGCCGTTGGCCACGTCGCTCACTTCTTCCATCAGCTTCATGAAGGCCAACTGCATCTGATCGCGTTCCTTTTCGGACTGCACGAGCAGCAGCGTCTTGTCGAGCACCTTGTTGAGCGACCCGGCCATCTGGCCGAGTTCGTCCTGCGTCGAAACCGTGGCTCGGGACGTGTAGTCACCCTGGCTGATCTTCGCGAGCATGTTGTTGATGTTCGTCGTCTGCTTCGTGGCGGAGTTCGAGAACCAGAAGGCGACGCCGAAGACCAGCAACGTTCCGATCAACACCGCGAGGATGGTGGCTCGCGTCATCCAGTTCGTCGGCTGACGGACTTCGGCCAAGTCCATTTCGGAGATCATGACCCAGTTGATTGCGTCCTTCTCATCGGCCGCTTCGTAGACCTTGAGTGGTGACCACGAGCTGAGGACCGGCTCACCGCGATAGTCGTTGATGACCTTCGTGCCGCTCTGTCCCTTCAAACCTTCCTGCGTCGCCAGCGTATCGACCGACACGAGCGGGTTGATGATCGTCGTCTTCAGCGGCTCGGCCAGCTTGAGTGACTTGTGCAGATCGTCGGTGAAGCGGGACCGATTACGGAACAGATTCTTGCGAGTCTCGCCCACACCGGCCGGACCGACGGCGTACGTTTCGCCCGTTTCGCCGAGGCCGGTTCGTTCGGCCATGATCGCTTCGATCTTATCGATCGGGATTTGGAACAGCAGCACGCCAATCAGTTGGCTGCCCGAGTAGATCGGGCTGCCGATGAATCCTGCCGCGTCGTTGTAGGACGGCAGATACGCTTCGTAATCGACCATGCCGACGAAGCCGGGCGTCGCCTTGTCGCGGATCATGCGGAAACAGCGACCGAGGTTTGTGCTGGCGTAGGGGCCGTCCTTCAGCGAGGTCGTGAAGTCGAGTTCCTTGAACGCCGTGTAGACGATGCGGCCCGAAGTGGCATCGACCAGGAACACGTCGTAGTAGCCGAACTTCTCGCGATAGCTGTCGATCACCGGATGAAACTGCGCGTGCAGTTCGCTGTACTTCGACTTGTCGAGACTCGCCGCCGGACGGAGCAGTTGGTTCTTCTTGCCCAGCTCGTGCTTGTTGGCTTCGATGTAGTTGTACTGGTGGAAGACCGAGTCATCGTCGAGCATCCCAAGGTTGCGGACGGCGTCCTGCCCCTTCCCTTTGCCGGGATTGCGCTTCTCGAACTCGCCACCGAACTGGTTCGAGTAGTAGTTCTTCAACTCGTCGCGCATCCGGTCGAGGTCGGCGCGAGTCGTTTCATTTTCCAGTCGCGACTTACTGAACGAGGTCCGGAAATCTTCCATCGCTTCGACGATCATCCGGTCTTCGGCGAACGTCGCTGCCTGCCCCTTGATCGTGTTGAGGTAGTTGTTGAGTTGCTGCTGCTTGATCGTTCTCACAGCGGTCATTCGGTCAAACGTTTGCTCCATCAGTGAGCTGGATGCGAACGAGTTGATGACCACGCTGACGGCGATCAACGGCACGAGTGCCGCCACCAGCATCGTCACCAGCAACTTGTTGCGAATACTCCCGCTGACCCACTTGGCCAGCTTGTTGTTCGCGAACCGCGAACCGATCGTCTTGGCGGTACTCATCGAATGGACCTCACTGTTTGAAAAGGACGTGAATGGTGGATGGGGGGAGAGTCATTAGTCATTGCGGCTGAAGTCCGGCTTAGTTCTGTTAGCCGGACTTCCTTGCGTGGACGTGCCTCACAGAATGGCTTGCCTCACAGCGAAGTCCGGCTTTAGGAAAAGCCGGACTTCGAGTTCACTTCTCAACAAACGCCTCGCTCAGCGCGGTGAGCAAGCGTTCGGCTTCGAGCACGACGAACATCTTCTCGCCGACATCGCACACGCCGCGCAGATAGGGCGTGACCGAGTTGTGGAGTGAGCCGGTCGGGGCGCGGATCGCTGACGCGGTCACAGACCTCAGTCCGAAGACGTGATCGACGACGAGACCGATTTGGAGGTCGCTGTGGAGCGAACGGAGAACGACCAGTTTGCGACCGTGGTCGGTCTGCGCGTCACGCGAGAGATGCAGGAACGTGGCGGGATCGACGACCGACACGATGTCGCCGCGCAGATTGACGACGCCGCGTACCCACTCGGGAACGTTGGGGAGTCGCGTCACGGCGGGAAGCCGCTGCATCTCGACGACCTGGTCCAGCGACACGGCATACGCGCCCCCGGCAATTCCAAATCCAAACAGCCTCTGTCCCGCTGCGGTCTTCGCGGGCGACGCTGCCGTCGGTGCGCTGGTCTCGTCGTGGATGACGTTCGACAGGTTGTCGAGCAACGCACCGAGGTCATCGGCGAGAGGCCGAGCGTGGGAAGAGACTGCGGGTGATCCGCCGATCAGACTCATGGTTGACTCCGTGAAATAGATGGTCCAGTCAGACAGAGCGAGAACAAGGCGAAGAGGACTGTGTCGTCGCAGACGTGTGTCTTGGCGAGCCGGGTGGCGTAAGCCCCCGGACACCGTGCTATACCTAGCGCGGTCAATGATGAGACATCTGAGCGGGGCGGCGTAAGCCCCCCGGTTCTTGGGCGTAAGCCCTCTTTGGAAGAACCGGGGGGCTTACGCCCAATGGCACTCACTTTGTCACCTCGCTTGTGAGCGGCACGGCGCTAGCCGCCGGTTTTTGCAGGGGAAATCGACACCGCGACACCGGTGGCTAGCGCCATTCCGCTCAAAGTGAGTGCCATTGGGCTTACGCCGCCCCGCTCGGAAGCCTCTCACTTTGTGCCGCGAGAGGTATCAAGAACCGGGGGGCTTACGCCGCCCCGCTCAGATGTCTCATTACCTACCGCGATTGCTCTCACACACCGACCAGCGAGCGGACTCCCTTGACCAACTCGTCGTCTTCAAACGGCTTGGTCAGGTACAGGTCGGCTCCTTGCTTCATCCCCCAGAACTTATCGCTGACTTGGTTCTTGCTGCTGAGCAGGATGATCTTGATGTCCTTCGTGGCGGGGTCTTGCTTGAGCTGTCGGCAGACCTGATAGCCGTTTTGCTTGGGCAGGATGATGTCCAGCACGATCACGTCGGGATGCTTGGCTTGAACCGACTTCAAACACTCTTCGGCATCTCCCACTGAAGAGACGCGATAGCCCGAGGCGGTCAGGGCGTGAACCGCCATCTCGCGATCGGTGTTGCTGTCATCGACGACTAAAACTGAGTTACCGGCCATGTGAGTTGCTCCCGAGAAAGGTGGTGTGGCGAACATTCAAAACAAACCGTCATCGGCGAGGGCGCGTCGATCAAGGCGGAGAAAACCTGTGACAAGAAACCGTAGGGTAAGCGTCTCGCTTGCCCGTCTTCTCATTGAAAAACCGGGCAAGCGAGACGCTTACCAGCCTGTTGAAAAAGGGAGGGCGAGGCTCCCGCCGAGCCGTGTGCGTGAGGAAAGTCGCTTGTTTCTCGCGGCTCGGCAGGAGCTCGCCCTCCC
>JAYTGQ010000880.1:0-1084 GCA_043733345.1 Schlesneria sp. | reverse complement strand
AATCCAGTCCCGAAAGAAAAAACCCAGCCACGACCAACTCCTCCAAAACCCAGAACGACTCGACTGGGCCGCTTAAGTTGGTGCCTATGGGGTGTCGCGGACGCTCAACCCCCGGCTAATCTCCGACATCCTTTCAGGATGAAAACGACAGACTTCATTCCGTTCACTGGAATCCCCCCAAAACATCGGATGAGCCGTAAAGTGAGTGCCATTGGGCTGACGCCGCCCCGCTCAGAGGTCTCATCACGGACCGCGCGAGGTATATGCCTCACGTGGTTGAGAGCGTGGCGTGCCGCAGGCCGTCAAGCTGCGGGTTCATAGTCACCGCCTGAAACCCGTGGCCTGCTGACCGCACACGGCTCGCCTAAAATATCTCATTCCTGGTCGCGCGAGGTAGAAATCTCTGCGAACAGACATCTCATGCGACTCCGACTGGCATCGTCCCAACCGCGTGACAATGCATCGCGCGTTGTTTGAGGGCAGCTCCAAACAGCATTCAGCCTGCGCCGTGCCGCTCACCGAAAGTTATTGCGAGCTGGCTCCTGAAGGGGCCGTGCCACAACCGCGTCTGAGAGTTTGTGAGGCTTTCACCTTCCTCATTTTTCCATGGCCAGCGCACACTAAGTCCTTTGTGTGTTGAGAACTTCGAGGAGGACGTCGAAGTTCCAGCCACAGCGTCGGCGTTGCATGGCGAGGCTGTGGCCGTCGGTGTGTTGTTTTAATAGGGACAGCGTGAAGCGGTTCAGCCACGCGAAGTTCTCGCGCAGCTTGGCTTCGCGGATGCGGGACTCGTCTTCGCGATCGGTGATATCGAGACTCCAGTGGCAGGCGTTTTCGATAATCCAGTGGCTGCGCACGGCGCGGGCGATGCGGTTCACTCCCATCGCGAGGCTGCTGATGAAGTACCGCGAAGCGTAGGTTTGCTGGCCGTCGCGCAGCGACATCAGCATCACCACGGCAATCGTCTTCAGGCCCGTCCAGCGACTGAACTCGTCCAGCGACCGAACCCGGCAGCGTCTGGGGAGCGGGCAGTGGGATCACGATCCGTTGTTCGTTCCGGCCGTGGCTCGTCTCGGTCGTGACG
>JAYTGQ010000879.1:0-9445 GCA_043733345.1 Schlesneria sp. | reverse complement strand
TTAGCTTTGTTAGCCGGACTTCTCTTTTTCGTGCGTCATCCAGAAGTGAAGTCCGGCTAACAAAGCTAAGCCGGACTTCGAGAACATCAACGCGCCCCCGGCGAGATCAGCCCCATCTCGGGACTGCTGGCGGTCGCATACAGCTTCTTCGGAATGCGTCCCGCGCGAGATGCCAGCCAACCGGCACGACAAGCCAACTTCATCGCCTCCGCCATCGTCGCGGGATCACTCGCCGAGGCAATCGCTGTATTGAGCAACACTCCATCGCAGCCCAACTCCATCGCGAAAGCGACATCGCTCGCCGTCCCCACTCCCGCATCGACGATCACCGGATAACCGGGATCGTTCTCCTTGAGGTACTCCAAGCAGATGCGAATGTTGTTCGGGTTGAGAATCCCTTGTCCGCTGCCGATCGGACTCCCGGCTGGCATGACCGATGTGGCTCCAGCCTCTTTCAACCGACGCGCCGTGATCGGATCGTCGGTCGTGTAGCAGAGGACTTCAAAACCGTCGGCCACCAATTCGCGCGTCGCCTCCAGCGTCGCGACCGGATCGGGCAACAACGTCTTCTTGTCGCCCAACACTTCCAGCTTGATCCAACTCGCGCCGGGATTATTCAGCCCCGACAATATCTCACGCCCGAGCCGCGCCGTGCGAACAGCATCGTCGGCCGTAAAGCATCCCGCCGTGTTCGGCAGGATCGTGTACTTGTCGAGGTCGATGAAGTCGAGAATGCTGCGACCACTCGCATCGATCAGCCGCTCGCGACGCACGGCCACGGTGATGACATCGGAATCGCTGATCTCAAGACACTCGCGCATCAACTCGAACGTCGTGTACTTGCCGGTCCCGACAATCAAACGCGACCGCAACGAATGCGATCCCAACACGAGCGGCGATTCTGAAGACACATTGGACGATGACATAAACCCGAATCAACCTCCCCCCACCAACGTCACAATTTCCACCCGATCACCGTCTGACAAAAGAGTCGTCGCATGATCCCCACGCGGAATCACTCGACGATTCAATTCGACAGCAAGGAATCGAGGCTGAAGCTTTAGCTCCGCCAAGAGCCCTTCCACCGTCATGCCGACCGCCACCGCGCGAGCCGCATCGTTGAGCGTGATATTGCAGGCCAACGGAACCATTTCATACTCAACAATAAGAAACCCGGTATCACTTGATACCGGGTCGGTGTGAACGCAGTCGAGTCGAACAACGTGTCTGAAAAGTCACCAACTATCCGACACGTTCTCCATCATCGCGCCCATCGACTTCAGGGCACCATTCCGTGTCGAGATCGCCTTGAACACGTTCAAGTCAACTCGCTTGGAAACCGTTCTGGTCGAACCGTCACCCAACGCAAAGTTGCACAACTCCCCGTGGTTGCTTCCGAAGCTGAAAAACTGAAGAGTAAACGGAGGGCCGCTCGGAGGAGTAACCGGAACCTGCCAATACGCATCCATTACATCGACATGAGCCGGGTCGTTCCAGACACGCACGCAACAACTGTATGCGTCTCCCCAAAAGCCGTAGAGCGAATCACCCAGCATGATCGTGTTTGAAGAACCATCCGTGACATCACCCATGCGTACCGCACTGTTTTGAAACAACATTCCATTGGGGACAAACGGCGGATAGGTGGCGGGCATCGGAGTTGACGGAGTGAACTGGGTATCGTAGGCCCCCATACATCCACGATACGTCGCGTAAGCCCAACCGTCTGGACGAGAAGATGGCAGAGACGCAGCGCTCGGACAGGTGTAAGACTCCACCTTGGTTTGAATAAACTGCTGATTGTTGCCTCCCGCCATCTTAGGCAGACGAAAATCAAGCTCAATGGTCCCCTGTCCCATTTGCGACATGATGAACGCGTGCCAACCCCACTCCCCAGGCATATACCAATCCTGCACAATGGTGATGGTTTTCGTCCCGTTATTAACAGTATTGACCTGGGGCGGATCGGGCAGCGGTGTCACCAGCATACCTGGACCGTTTCCGGGCGAAATGTATCCCGGCGGGAAGCACTTGAATGAACTCTCATAATTGTGCATCGCGAGGATGATCTGCTTCAGATTGTTGAGGCACTGTGCTCGACGCCCCGCCTCGCGAGCCTGCTGCACGGCAGGCAGTAACAGTGCGGCAAGCATCGCGATGATCGCGATCACCACCAGCAACTCAATCAACGTGAAGCCGCGACGAGCGGCGACGGACGGACATGACTTCGAGTTTCGGGTCATCACTCTACTCCTGTGGCTTCAGTTCGGTGTCCTGCCAGACGGGAAATACTTGGGGTTGAATCATCTCAGTTGAGTGGAAGCAACCACACACAACCGTTACGTCGCGAAACCGTAGCAAATCAACCCAGCCAATTCAAACCCCGATCCGGCTTCAAAAGTTTCGGTCAGAGTACGCTCCGTCTGACTTGAATCACGACGAACCAAAAAAAAGCAGAGCCTTGCTGGCTCTGCCGCTGAAATTTCGTGTGCTTTCATCACCTAATGAGTGAGCGTGAATCAAGTACTTGAAGAGGAATCCGCATCCGCCGCAGGACTCTGAGTAACCGACAAATTGGGTACGGAAATTCCCGTGATTTTCACCCGAGTGTACCTCTGCCGGTGGCCATTGTGGCGACGTGAAGCGTTTCGGCGATAGTGCTTCTGGATCTCAAGTTTGATCCCCTTCATCACCGCCATCACAACTTCGCCCGTCACGGTTGCACCTTCGATCACTGGACGACCGAGAATGCTGGCTCCACCGCCGTTGGCCAACAGTACCTTGTCGAAGGTCACCGTTTGGCCATCTTGGACTTCTCGCAAGTCAACGGCCAGAACGTCTCCCTGACGAACCTTGTACTGACGACTACCATCTTCAAAAACAGCGAACATCTTCAACAGTCCTTCGACAACGAACAGAGACCAGTCCATGGACTGGCACCGAATCTAGACTACAAACACCGAACGGCAAGACTTCGACGGCCCGAAACGGGACGCGGAGAGTACAGGATCAGCCTTTCGATTTCGAGTCCGGCTGGGCCAGAATCTTGACCTCGCTGCCCGTTTCACTGGTGCAGTGAAACTGCAAATGCTCAGGACCAACTGCCGTCAAGGCGTGAATATTGATCGTGACCTCGTAGACCTCTTCCAAGTTCGTGATGTCGCGGCGTTTGCGGTTGTTGAGAAACGCGGCGACTCGCTCGTGAACATCAACCGTGACACGGGAAACCTCATCACGATTGGCATGAGTCATCAGCAATCGCATCACGTCGATCGCCATGCTCTCGGCCGTCTTGACCTGGCCAGTCCCCGCGCAACATGGACAATCCTCATAAACGCTGCGCCGCAACGAAGGCCGGATTCGCTGGCGAGTCATCTCAATCAACCCAAACGGGCTGATGTGCATGATCTTTGTTCGAGCACGATCGCGTCGAACGGCATTGGCCAGCGCTCGCTCAACTCCCCGACGGTGCCGCTCATCCCGCATATCAATGAAGTCGTTGACGATCACTCCACCAAGATCGCGCAAGCGAATCTGCCGACTGATTTCCTCGGCCGCTCGCAGGTTGACCTGGTAAGCGTTCTCTTCGGCATCGTCGTCCATCCGGAAATTGCCGCTGTTGACATCAATGGCGACCAAGGCTTCCGTCTGGTCGATCACGATTGATCCGCCACCCTTCATCGGGACATGGCGGCATTGAATGCGACTAATTTCCCGTTCGATGTCGTACTGATTGAAGAGCGGATCGCGACCGTCGTACAGCTTGATGCAATCGGCCTGCTTCGGAAGCACGATGCTCATGAACTCGCGGGCACGCTCAAAAGCCCGCTGTTCGTCAATCCAAATGGTGTCGATCGCGGTACTGTAAATATCCCGGATCGTCCGGATGATCATGTCGCTTTCTTCATAGATATCGACGGGAGCCGGGAACTTTTGGACCCGGCTCACGATGACCTTCCAGAGACGCAACAGGTAGTTCAGGTCTCGCTGCAAGTCGGCTTGAGACTGATCGACTCCTGCCGTGCGAATGATGAAACCGAGGCCCTCCGGTGGACTCAGATCTCGCAGAATGCGTTTGAGTCGTTTGCGAGCATCCTCGTCAGCGATCTTCCGGCTGACACCGACACGTTGCAGCCCTGGCATTAGAACGAGATACCGCCCCGGAATACTGATATAGGTTGAGAGGGTCGGCCCCTTCGACCCGATCCCCCCCTTGATGACTTGAACGAGGACTTCACTGCCGCGTTGAAAGATATCTTGAATCGGCGGCTTGTTCCGAACACTGCGTTCATTGAAACGACCGCGTGCCGCAGGACGGCCCCGCCCTTCCTCGGCGTCACCAGAATCCAAGTCGTCGGCATCATCATCCGAGTCCCCGCCGTCACCCTTCTCAACAAGGTGGCGGTAATACTGGAACTCCACATCACTCACATGGAGAAAGCCGTTTCGCCCCACGCCAAAGTCTACGAACGCAGCTTGAATACTGGGTTCGATGTTGACGACGCGTCCCTTGTAGATATTGCCGACGTAGTTTTCGAGGCTGTTCCGCTCGACGTACAGCTCCTCCAAGATCCCATCTTCAACGATGGCGATCCGACTTTCCTCCGGCTGGAGGACATTGATCAACATTTCTTTTTTCATAGTTCGCCCCTGTTATGAGGCGAGTGCGTTCCATGTTGACTGCCAGAGATGCACGACAGACTTTGTCGGCAGCCGAACGGACACCCTTGGGGCCAACGTTTCGCCGCGAACAATAGCCATTCACCCGGAACCGTTCCGACTTATCATCGGAACCGAAACCGCAGCAAGCATTCTTTGAACAGCCACCCCTGTGCCAAGCGACGTAACGCAAGGAGAAACCTTCCCCGCGTACCGCCCACCCCTGAAATGTCGTCACGATTGCTCCGAGACAGCTCGAAAGAGATCGGCGGTCAACAGACCGAACCGAGCTGGCGAACGAATCGCGAGCGAGGTTCAAACAGGTCCAAGACAATTCCCGCAGATACCAGCAATCCAACTTGTAATCGAAAGCGCAGCGCACCGGTGACGAACCCGCCAGCTCAGATGCGAATTGACCTGCGCGACGTAGTGTCGCTGTTTTCGGTCGGCAGCTCTCGATCATCCAACACTCCCACCAAGGTACACACGAAAGCAACGCGGTGTTTGATCGACGAACAACCTCGGGCTGACTTCGTTGGCGGACGCAACTCATACTTAGTCTGCTTCGTCCGACGGCACCTGGCACACAATCACGCACTCGACCCAGACCCAAATGAATGTTTCCGGACATCAACACGGCGACGGGCATCAGCCACGCCGCACCAACAACTTTCCTTCAACTCAATCTAACTGCATCAGCTCAGGACAGAGACGCTTTAACTCGCCCCACAGATAATTCTCGACATCGCGTGCCACATCAAATTCAATGGCACGTGCTGCAATCTTTTCTGCCCGTTCGATGGTCAGTTTTCGAATGACTTCCTTCAACTCCGGAATCGCGTGAGGCGTCACACTCACCTGCCGAATGCCCATCCCCACCAATAACGGAAGGAACATCGGACTCGTACTCATCTGTCCGCAAACAGACACGGGAATGTCATGCTTGCGAGCCGCCTCAACCACCATCCGAATCATGCGCAGAATCGACGGATCACCTTCGCGATACAAATAGGCGACCCCTTGATCCGCCCGATCAACGGCGAGAGTGTACTGAATCAGATCATTGGTCCCAAGCGAGAAAAAATCGACCTCTCGAGCGAACTCATCCGCCATGACCGCGGCCGATGGAACCTCGACCATCATCCCCACCAGCACGTCGCGTTTGAATGGGACGCCCTGCTCTTCCAAGTCTTCAATGACATCGCCCAACACCATCCGCGCCTGGCGAAACTCAAGCAGAGTCGTAATGAGCGGGAACATGATCCGGAGATCACCAAACTCGGCTGCCCTCAACGCGGCACGAAGCTGTGTCTTGAAGAGCTGAAGATTTTGCAGGCTGAGGCGAATGCTGCGAACTCCCAATGCAGGATTGACGCCTTCAGGATACGCCGTTCGCAATGCTCCCGGCATCTTGTCCGAACCCAAGTCAAGCGTCCGAATGATGACCGGGTGATCGGGAAATGCCTTCAAAACTTGGCAATACGCCTGAAAATGGTCTTCTTCTGTTGGTTCACGATTCGACCCCAAGTATAAAAACTCGGTGCGATACAGCCCGATCCCTGCGGCCCCCTTCTCTCGACAAGGCTCGGCCTCAGCCGGGAACTCGATGTTCCCCATGACCGTGATCGGAACGCCATCTTCCGTTTCGCAAGGCAGTTCCCGCTGCGAATCAAGGCGCCGTTCCTGACTTTGAAAGCGCGCCTCAAGCACGCGGTACTTAGCCAGAGTTTCCGGATCGGGATCGACGATCACAACGCCGTGACTACCATCAATGATGATGGTCTCGGCCCCCGAGACATCACGCAAAAACTTGCCGACCCCGACCACCGCCGGAATTTCCAGAGCGCCCGCCAAAATCGCCGTGTGACTGGTATGTCCGCCAACCTCCGTCGCGAAACCCAGTACGAACTTGCGATCCAGATTGGCAGTCTCGCTGGGCGTCAAGTTGTTGGCGAGGACCAACACAGGAGCGGTGAGATGAGCCAACTCTTCACGCCGCTCACCCAGCAACAATCGCAGCAGCCGCTTTTCCAGATCGTAGATATCGACAGACCGCTCGGACAGATAATGGCCACCCAAGTCTTCCAAGCGTTTGGCGTATCGACGAAGCACCTGACTCGCGGAGTACTCTGGTGAGTGATACTTCCGAATCAATTCTTCAATCTGCTGGAGAAGTTGCGTATCCCGAGCCATCATCAGATGCGCGGAAAAGATTGCGGCGTACTGATCGCCGAGTCGTTCGCGAGCCAACCGTTCGTTATGCGCGATCTCCTCGCAAACCAACTCTAACGCGACCCGGAACCTCGCCAGTTCCGTTTCAACGGCACTGGCGGAAATCACTCGCTGAGGGATACGGAAAGTTTCCGTCCCGAGCAGCATGGCCGGACCAATCGCCACCCCCGGAGAAACAGCAATTCCACGTCGTATCTGCATGCAATTGTGTTCAAAGGCTGAAGGACTGGAGCAGAAAAAACACGGCCAAGAACGAGCAGCCGCACTTCACGAGGAGAACAAAGTGGGAAAGTTTCCACATACCCGGCGAGCCACTAGATCTCGCGAAAATCAAACGGCTCTAACGGGACTCTCGAAAGCTTCAAAGTCCGACTCGATCAAAGCGACCAATTGCGAGACAGCTCCATCGGCATCTGTCCCCGAGGCTTCAACGCTAAGCTGCATTCCAGCCTCAGCCCCCAACGTCAGAAGGTCAAACAAACTCTTGGCATCGACCCGATTCACGCCACGGAACACATAGATGTCGCATTGAAAGGACAGAGCTTTCTTTGCGATCAAACCCAAGGGACGCATATGCAGTCCCCTGAGGTTGCGAACCGTCGCGACCGCTCGATGAATTCCCGCACCCGACATGATGACCCAATCTCTAGGCACCCCACACATCATCTCGCAAACGCGCACTGCCAAAGACCGCACGAACACGCCGAGCCACAACCCGGTGGGAGAACTCTTCAGAACCTCACCTGCACTTAGAGGCTATTCGAGAAGTCGGAGGTGGCACATTCCGTAGGGTGGGCACTGCCCACCCTACGCTTTTCGGACAGACTCTTAGATCTCGTTGTTGTCCGCTTCCTGCAACAACTCCCAGATGTCCTGAGCTGACTTCGACTGCCGCAAGAACCGGCAAAATTTGTCGTTTCTCAGATGGCGCGAGATGTTTTCCAGCCCGCGCAAGTGATCGCCAGGACGATCCGGCGGAGAGACCAACAAAAACATTACATAGACGGGATCGCCATCAAGACTGGAGAAATCGACCCCATTCTTGGAGACACCAATCGCGGCGATTAACGTGTCAACCGAAGGATGTTTGGTGTGCGGCACAGCCACACCCCGGCCGATCCCCGTAGAACCAAGCTCTTCTCGCTTGAGGATCGCCGCCACGATCCCCTCTTCATCAGCAGCTTTGATGCTGCCAGCATCGCGCAACAAGGCCACCAGCGACCGAATTGCGGATTCCTTGGACCCGACAGGAATGTCAGGATTCACCGCCGCCTGCACTACGAAGTCGCACAACTTCATCGAGAACCTCTCTTTGTTCGCACCGACTCATCTGAGGAACACAACCCCGTACTCGGTCATTGCCGAAAGATGAAATCGCCATCCGCTTGATGAAAAAAACTCAGCCGAATCTAACAGCCTGTTGAAAAAGGACCGTAGGGTGGGACCAGCGGCGCTTCGCCGCGCCGGCCCACCATCAAACACAGCGACTTTTCTTGGTGGGCCGGCGCTCGAAGCGAGCTTGTCCCACCCTACAGATGATTTTCAACAGGCTGCTCATGAGGGTGTCAGCTGATTTCGAGGAGATCCGATAATTGACGTTTCCGACAAAAGTCCCCGTAGCACGGACGAGGCGTCCGTGCTACGAAACGCTGTCCAAGCGACTTTTGTCGGAAACATCATAATTCCGAAGCCGTCTCGATAGGATGCCCACCAATCGGCTCGGCCCGTGGTGATGAAGGCCACGTTCTCGCTGCGTTGCGAAGAGGTGGGCACGCTCAAACGTTAGGGAAAGTGGGTCTTGAATGGATGTCGTCGTTGCTGGAATTGGAACCGCACTGCCCCCTCATCAAATCCCACAGACCGTGGCCAGCGAGGGAGCCGTTCACTATTGCTGCGAGCAGCCGGAACAGGCGCGGTCTGTCGCGGCGCTCTATCGGTTGTCGGGTGTGGAGACCCGTCACTGCGTGGTCTTGAATCAGTCCGAGGGAACTCAGTCCGAGCGACAGGACTTTTATCCACCGCGCTCGGTGGACTCACCCGCCGGGCCGACCACGGGAGAACGCCTGCGGTTCTTCGAGCGAGCGGCCGGGCCGTTGGCGGTCGAGGCCGCGACGAAGGCCTTGGAGCGAAGCGGCGTCGAGGCGCGGCGCGTCACGCATCTGATCACGGTTTCGTGCAGCGGCTTCTCGGCACCGGGCTTCGATTACGACTTGATCGACCAATTGCCGTTGCGGCCCACCGTGGCGAGAACGCAGGTCGGATTCATGGGTTGCCACGCGGCCCTCAATGCGTTGCGAGTGGCCCGCGCGTTCGTGGCCGCAGACTCCGAGGCCGTCGTGCTGGTCTGCTGTGTCGAGTTGTGCAGTCTGCACTATCAGTACGGTTGGGATCCCGAGCAAATTGTCGCCAACTCGCTCTTCGCCGATGGGGCTGCGGCGTGTGTGATCCAAGCGACTAACAGCCTGTTGAAAAACGGCTGTCGGGAGGGCGAGGCTCCTGCCGAGCCGCGAGTAACAAGCGACTTTCCTCACGCACATGGCTCGGCGGGAGCCTC
>JAYTGQ010000878.1:0-9447 GCA_043733345.1 Schlesneria sp. | reverse complement strand
ATGGCCACCCGCCGCAACACCGCCCTCAGCCTGCTCCGCATCACCGGCAGCACGATTATCTCCACCAACTCGCGCGATTGTTCGTGGAAGGCTCAACTTGTGAAGAATCTCGTGGCCATTGTGTCATTGGGCGGAGCCGTAGGAGATTCAGCGTTACAGTGTGTCCGGCGATGAGTGTTGTTCCATTTGAGTGTGCTGAGACCGGTCGTGACGACGCTGGTTGACGGTGTTTTGGGCAGTCCGTATAAACCGACCGGCCCTTTGTAACGGCCTTGTTTTCACACGTTTTCCTCGTTCAGGATCGCCTTCCGCCATGCTGTCCATTCGTTTGCCCGACGGTTCCGTTGTTGAACATCCCGAACATGCGACGGCTCTGGATGTCGCGCTGGCCATCAGTCCGAGACTCGCCGCGGCGGCGATTGGGGCGAAGGTGGGAGAGACCATCGTCGATGTGATGCGTCCGCTGGCCGAGGCGACCACCGAGCGACCCGTTCCCGTGCAACTCCTCACGGAGAAGGATGCGGCCTCGCTCGGCATCCTGCGGCATTCGTGTGCTCACATCATGGCGCGGGCCGTCATGCGGTTGTGGCCGGGCGTCGAGTTGGCCTTTGGGCCGACGACCGGCCACGGGTTCTATTACGACATCGCCTGCGATCACAAAATCAGCGAGGACGACTTCCCGCGCATCGAGGCGGAGATGCAGACGATCGTCGATGCGGCCGAGCCGTTCGAGCGGTTCATTTGCGACCGCGAGGAGGCTCTGAAACTCGTCGATGGCATGTCGCAGAAGCTGAAGGTCGAGCACATCAACACCGGGCTGGCGACTCATCCGACCGTCAGCTTCTACCGGCAGGGTGAGTTCGTCGATCTCTGCCGTGGGCCGCATGTGCCTGACGCGAAGAAGATCAAGGCGTTCAAGCTGCTCTCCGTTGCCGGGGCCTATTGGAAGGGGGACGCCACCGGGAAACAGCTTCAGCGGTTGTACGGAACCGCGTGGTTCTCGCAGAAGGATCTGGACGCGTATCTCGATCAGGTCAACGAGGCCAAGCGGCGAGACCACCGTGTGCTGGGGAAGCAGCTCAACCTGTTCGCGATCAGTCAGGACGTGGGGCAGGGGCTGTGCCTGTGGCTTCCCAAGGGAGCAACCATTCGCTCGATCCTCGAAGAGTTCATCAAGAAGGAGTTGATCGCTCGCGGCTATCAGCCGGTCTACTCGCCGCACATCGGTCGCGTCGAAATGTACGAGACCAG
Source organism: Schlesneria sp. (assembly GCA_043733345.1). Taxonomy (GTDB): domain Bacteria; phylum Planctomycetota; class Planctomycetia; order Planctomycetales; family Planctomycetaceae; genus Schlesneria. The sequence goes on along the minus strand of JAYTGQ010000878.1, from coordinate 8,196 downwards.
CGGTCACTTCCCCTACTACCGCGACAGCCAGTTCGCGCCGATCTTCGGTCATGAGGGAGGACAGCTCGTCGATTACTGGATTCGCCGGCTCGACGCCCTCATGAAAGACGGTGTTCCATTCACGAGCGATGACGAGCAGAAGCTGGCTGCCTCGGCGAAGTTGATGGGCGTGGAGCTGTCCAACTTCCCGAGCAGCGGTTCGCCCGAGGCTCGCAAAGACTTCCTCCGCGTGTGGGAGAAGCAGCAGGAACGCTACCTGCTCAAGCCGATGAACTGCCCGCACCATGTGCAGATTTACAAGGCTCAGCACCGCAGCTATCGCGACCTCCCCGTGCGGCTGGCCGAGTTCGGGACGGTCTATCGCCACGAGCAATCGGGCGAGCTGAACGGGATGCTCCGCGTGCGCGGTCTCACCCAGGACGACGCCCATCTGTTCGTCACGCCCGAGCAGGTCACGGACGAGTTCAAGGCGACCATCGAGCTGGTGAAGTTCGTCCTCGCCAGTGTGGGCCTCACCGATTACCGCGTGCAGTTGTCGTGTCGCGACTCGAAGGACAAATCGAAATACGTCGGCTCGGACGAGGGTTGGGAAAACGCCCAGAACTCGCTGCGGCAGGTGCTGACCGACATGCAGATGCCGTTCATCGAGTGCGAGGGTGAAGCCGCGTTCTACGGCCCGAAGACCGACTTCATGGTCCGCGACTGCATCGGCCGCGAGTGGCAGCTTGGCACCGTGCAGCTCGACTTCAACCTCCCCGAGCGATTCCAGCTCGAATACATCGGAGCCGACAATGCGGCTCATCGCCCCGTGATGATCCACCGCGCGCCGTTCGGTTCGATGGAACGGTTCACCGGCATGCTGATCGAACACTTCGCCGGAGCTTTTCCGTTGTGGCTGGCCCCCGAGCAAATCCGGGTCATGTCGATTAGCGACAAGTTCGAGGACTACGCGAAGCAGGTCGAGAGCCAGTTCCGCGCCGCGGGCTTCCGCGTGACGAGCGACCTGCGCGGCACGAAAATCAACGCCAAGGTCCGCGATGCCCAACTCGAACTGATCCCCTACATGCTGGTCGTCGGCGGCCGAGATGTCGAAAACAACACCGTCAGTGTCCGCGACCGCATCGACGGCGACCTCGGCGCGATGCCCATCGAAGAGGCCCTGACCAAACTCCAACAAGAAGTCACCGACCGCCGCATCCGCCAAGTCAGCGAAAAGAAGTTCCAGCAGTTCGACGAAAGCGGCGAGGCAACGAACGAGTATTAAGATTCCGGGTGCCGCTGGTGGCAGCCTTGAGCCGCCAGTGCATCAAAGATGCTGGACGGCTCAACCGTGGGCAGATTTCGCCGAAATCTGCTTCGCCGACCTCGGCCTACAGTAGATTTGCAATGCGTTCAAGCAGAAAGGTGTCACATGGGTTTGCCACAACGAGTCCCCGTCGTCACGCCAGCCGAGTACCTGCGGTTTGAACGAGCGGCCATATACCGCAGCGAATACTTCCGGAGTGAGATCTTCGCGATGGCGGGAGGATCGCCCAAACACAGCCTGATCAAGTCAAATGTGATGGGCACACTCTGGAGTCGGCTGAGGAGCCTCCCTTGCCGCGCCTATGACAGCGACCTACGGATCAAATGCCCGACCGGCCTCTACACCTATCCCGAAGCGAGCGTGATCTGTTCCGAACTGGAGTTTGACGACGACCAACAGGACACGGTGCTCAACCCCACGTTGCTGGTCGAGGTGCTGTCGAAAAGCCCCGAAGCGTATGACCGCGGCAAGAAGTTCGACCATTACCGTACGATCCCGTCTCTTCGCGAATACGTACTGGTCTCTCAGGACGAACCGACGATTCAGCGGCTTCTGCGCAACGACGACAATACACGGACACTGAGTGTCGCTACGGGGCTCGATCAGGCCATCACACTCCGCTCCATCGGAATCGAACTGTCACTGGCGGAAGTCTACGAACGCGTCGATTTCACGGTGGAAAGCCCGGAAGAACAAACACAGGCCTGAGTCGACAAATCCGCGATAGACTCTTGTCACGCACGCTACTTGCTGAATCAACGGGCGATGTTGAAGGAATTGGGGTGACTGATTATGCGAGTCAAATGTCCTCACTGCAGTAAGCCGATTGAAATTGTCGCGACGGAGTCGACTTCTGACGTTGTGATCTGTCCATCGTGTGGCAGCAATGTCAGTGATGGCGAACAAACGCTGGTTCAGATTCGTTCCAGTGTCAGAACGTTGGGGCGATTTGAGCTGATCGAGATGCTGGGGCGAGGCTACTTCGGAGAAGTTTGGTTGGCTGACGACACCGAGTTACACCGCAAGGTGGCGGTAAAGATTCCTCGAACCTCGGGAATGAATGACGACGCGGTCGAGCGATTCCTGCGGGAAGCGAAAGCCGCTGCAAGTTTGAAACACCCCAATATCGTGGCCGTTCATGAAATTGGCAACCACAATGGGACGGTGTTCATTGTCAGTGAGTTTGTCGATGGTCCCAATCTGGCGGAGTCAATTCGACAGCGCAAGTACTCGGCACGGGAGTCAGCAGAACTGGTTCTGACGGTGGCAGAAGCTCTTCAACACGCTCATGAATCGGGCATCGTTCACCGCGACTTGAAGCCGGGAAACATCCTGCTGGACCACGGGGGAAAGCCGTATCTCACCGATTTTGGATTGGCAAAACAGGACGCCGGTGAGATCACAATTACCGTCATGGGACAAATTCTCGGGACGCCTGCGTACATGTCACCCGAACAAGCCCGCGGTGAAGGCCATCAGGCCGATCGACGCAGTGATGTTTATTCCCTGGGTGTTGTCCTGTACGAGTTGATGACGGGATGCAAGCCGTTCCAAGGGACAATGCGTCTTTTGCTGGATGCCATTCAAAACAGCGATCCCGAACCCCCGAGCAAACACCAGAAGACGTTGCCGCGTGATCTCGAAACGATTTGCCTCAAGGCGATGTCCAAAGAGCCGGGGCGACGTTACCAGACGGCGCAAGACATGGGCGACGATCTTCGACGGTTTCTCAATGGTGAGTCAATCCTCGGACATCGTGTTTCGTCATTCGAGCGGGGCTGGCGTTGGATGCGTCGCAATCACCGGTTCTCGGCCGCATGTGCCGTCGCGAGTGTCGCGATCATGGTATTGATCGGAGTTTTACTGGCCAAGCCAACACCAAGGCTGGCACCCGAAGCCCTGCCTCGCCAAGTTCGGATTGATACTGTTCCGACGGGTGCGACGATTGTCTTCTACCCCATAAGCCCGAAAGATGGCGAACCGCTTTACGATCAAGCGGTCCAGCCCAAGAACAAAACACCTGCGACCGCAAACCTCAAGCCGGGCGATTACCTCGTCGTGGCCGTCGCACACAGTGAGGGCTACGGCTTTCACGAAGTCTATCGCCGTGTCCCATCTGGCAATGCGATCTCGGGGGCTCCTCCGCATTTGTCGTGGGACATTGGCAAAGACGGTATTGTCTTGCTCAAGGAAATTGAAATACCACCGGCTTCAGTAACCGACGGAATGACATACTTCGCAGGTGCGGATGATTTCGAGGTTGGTGACGCGAGTCTTCCGGAGGCACCACCACACACCCAGCGCATTGCGCCGTTCTATATCGATTCGGCGGAACTCACCGTCGGTGATGTCAAAAAGCAAATGGAACGAGATGGGCGCGGGGCACCGTTTCCATTTTTACAAATGCCGAACAAGCCACTTCTCGATGGTGCCCCCGTGACGCATGCGTCATTCGAAAACGCCGTGAGCCTTGCAGAGAGGCTTGGAAAACGCCTGCCCACAGAATCTGAGTACGAATTCGCTGCGACGCAATCAGGAAAGACAAAATATCCTTGGGGAAACAACGCGGAACTCATCAGCGAGTGGACCTTCGGAGAAATCGACCGAACGATGTCATGGGATAGAACTACAACTCAACCCGTCATTAGCGGGCTCTATTCCAACGTCGCTGAATGGACAACATCGTTCGCCAAACCATATCCGTCTGATCTGCTCGCGGGAGCTCTAGCTGACGCCTTCAAGCCAGATTATCGCATCGTTCGCGGCGGAAGCGCGTCAGTAGTCATCGGCCAACCGCAACCCGCTGACTGGGGCCGAGGCCCACGAACGCGAGTTGCGATTGACCGAATGACCTTCTCACAAAGTGTTGGCTTCAGATGTGTCAGAAGTGCGAATCCGCGGCTACCACGTTAGGGCGCCCCGTTCTTCGGGTGGATCGTGTCAAAACTTCTTCACGAGGAATGTGAAGGTTCTGGTCGCACCCAGCCTTTTTATCGACACTTTGAAGACGTGCTTTCGTCCAGCAACAGGCCGTATTGGCTCGGCCGTTATGATTCGCCCGAATATCCCCGTCGTTGGCAGATGGTTCCTGACTTCATGCCCCAGATGATGCGTTGTGATCGGAAGCGTCATCAACACTGCGCTGTCTGTTGGCTGAAGACCGGGTTGATTGGGGTCGTGCAACTTCGGGTCAAATTCGATCTCGAATAATCTGACCCAGACCTTCCTTGCTGGCAGCGCGGCTGGTTTTATCTCAATTTCCACATCATCTCGTTTTCGGATCGAAGCGCCGGCGTTGGGGGTTCCTGGCGCTGTATCAACTGCCCCGGCTTCATCGACTTCCTCTGAAACATCGTGCTCATCATCAACTTCCAATGCGCCAAGCGTTGGGCGAACCATTGCACGGGCGCACCCCCCACCTCCACATCCAAGCGGCAAGCCATGGGCTGCGTCGAGACTTCGTGGAGTGCTGCATTGCGCACTCGGCATATCTGCCGTCTGCGTCATCGCATAATACGAATCCCAAGTGCCATGAAACATGTAAGGATAAATCGGGCACACTTGGCCCACAGAGGCAACCGCACCTTTCTTGTCGGATTTGGCTTTCTCGTCATCACAGGCATCAATTGGTGGTGCATTTAGTCCTGCAACGGCGAGCACGCCGATTCCGGACACCGTGTTCGTCAACAATTGCCTTCGATTCATGACGCATTCTCCAACAGGTTGGTGGACTTGGACCGGACAAACGATCCGATCTTCAACGCGGCCAGTATTTGCATCGACACACTTGAAAAGCAATGCTCGCAAGAATGAAAAATGCGAGAACTACTTTGAACGGATGAATCACAGGGTGCAGGAGTCGTTGATTTGTAGGCATGATGGCCCTGCACTGTCGAACTTGGAAACAACGTGAGGTATGCCACTGTTTCGGAGTCTTCGGAGAAACAGTGCGGATGCCGTCGTGTCAATGTCTCCAAGAACACTGCTTCTCCGAAGACTCAGAAGCAGTGGCATACCTCACATTCGATTACAGGAAAAGTGTTCCTGATGTTGCTTTGGATGTCTGAGTGACGAAGACACACGAGGTTGATTGCCATCGAGTTGCCTGAACGTTTGCTACTTGTCGTGCTGCGATCCGGACGTTCAAAGTCGCGTCTGGTCCACCCACGAATGCATGCCTCGCGATGATGGAGGGATTGCCGTTTTCTGTGGCTGTCCCGCGTGTAACGCTGCCGCGTTTAAGATAGGACCAACGTCCGTCGCTCTACCCGATCAACCCGCCGAGGTTCTCGCCATGACTCGCCTTGTTTGCACTCTGGTCATCGTGACTCTCTTCCTGCACTCGCTCGCACAGGCCGATGATCCGGCGACGGTCGAGCAGGCTCGGCAGACGATTGGCCGCAGTCTGCCGTTCATTGAACGGGAGGGGGTCGCCTGGAAGGACAAACGCAAGTGCGTCACCTGTCATCAGGTCTCGACCCTGGTCTGGAGTTTCAACGAAGCACGCCGACAGGGGTTTGAGGTCGATTCCAACAAACTGAAAGAATGGAGTGAATGGTCGCTCAACAATGCGTTCGGCGGGAATCGCTACTACAAGCTGCCTGATCAGGCGTATGAGAAGCTCGAAAAGGAGGGTTTCGATGCCGAATCGCTGGCCAAGCTCCAGCCGCTCAAGAACCAGGAGTTTGTCACCGAGTCCGAGTTTCTTGACGCGGTTGCCAAACTCGTGACACCGGAAACGGCGCTCACGCACAAGGCGGTGATTCTCAAGTCGGCCGCGAAGCCGGGTTTCGCACCGGGGTCTGCCGTTGGTGACAGCGCTGCATTGAATGTCATGCTCCGCAGCGGGGCGGCGGCTGAAACGGCGTCGCCCGAAAGATCGCTGGCGGCGTTGTTCGAGGGGCTGCGAGCGAATCAGCAGGCCGACGGTATCTGGAAAACCAGTGGACAGTTTCTGGCGATGAACCGGCCCAAGGAGGAATCAAATCTGGTCAACACGATGTGGATCGTGTTAGCTCTGACTAAGCACGAGCCGCTCCCGGAGCCGCTGGTTCAAGCTCGGAATCGCGCTCAACAAGCCATTCAAAAAGCGCCGCCGGGAGTCAGTACCGAGTCGCTCATGCTCCGCACCCTGCTGGCGCATTCCGCCGAGAAGCCGGCTGCCGGGACGCCGACCACGGGGACACCGTCCGGCGACGAATTGCTCGAACAACTCTTGAAGGCTCAGCGTGCCGACGGCGGTTGGGCGTGGCTGATCGATCCTCAGACCAGCCCCAACAGCGATCCACTGACAACGGGCCAGGTGCTCTACGCCCTAGGTGTGTTGGGTCGCAGCCAGTCGGACCCGCACATGCAACGGGCGTGGAGCTATCTCAGCCGCACGCAACAGGCCGACGGTTCCTGGTCGGTTCCGTGGTTGACGTTCATGGTCGAGAACAACAAAGACCACGCCGACGGCGACAAGGTGTTTTCCTATTGGGGCACGACTTGGTCCGCGCTCGGTTTGCTCAGCACACTGTCGAAGTAGTGTCGGGTGAGGCGGGGTGGCCCAGCACTGTCGAGCTTGGAAACTACGGAAACGTGGTTGTGCGCGGGTCTCCTGACCTCGCACAGGTGACGGACCTTAGGTCTCCTCTTCTCTTATGCGAGGATCGGCAACAGCAGCGACGAGCCGTGCTGGACTTCGCGCCTGACGATTTGACCGATCATCGCTGTGGGTGTCACGTCGTCGATCTGAATCGTGGCCAGCGTTCCGGCGAGTCGCGGGTTGCCGTGGAAGACGACGATGCGGTCGCAGGACGTGCGGCCGGTCAGTTGGACGGGGCCGGAGTGAGGTTCGATATCGCCCCGCTTCAATTCCGTCTTGCTCCAGCCTTCGACCAGCACTTCGACGTTTGAGCCAATGGACTCGGCGTCGTCTTCGGAACTGATCTGTATCTGCACCGCGAGCATCTCGTTGTTGCGTTGCTGCTTCACGTCTTCAGGGATGTCGTCGGTGTGCAGTTCAAACGCCTTCGTTCCGGGACGCGGGCTGTACTTGAAAATGAAGCTGTTCTTGAACCGGCGGGATGGCCGGGATTGGAGCCGCTTTGGGCGAAACCCCGGTCGGAGGGCGTGTTGCCTGCAATGGAATTGACCGCTGGTCCTCAAGCGAACGTCGCCCAACTCCCCACCGCCGGGGCTTCCCGTTGGCCCAGCCCCGGCCACCCTGCCGCGCGCAACCCGCCACGACAGTGCCATTCGTTCCTGACACCTTTGTTTTGCCCACTTTTGTCTCACTGCCGTTGCTCAAACCTGATTCAACAACGAATGAGCCGCCTGAAGCCCGTACTCGATGTCCGTGTCAGTCTGGAATCCGAGGTTGGTCGCACCAAGCAGTTCAATCAACAAATCCGCCCCCTCAGTTCCGACTGCAAAGCAGCGGTTGACACCGGGCATCGAGAATTCGAGGAATCGCGGGTCACTTCCAAGCTGGTTTGTCGCTTCAACGTACAACCAACGAAAGCAAATGACACGCGAATCTACGGACGTACTGAACCAATCATCGTCATTCTTTTTCCATTTCAGTCGACCTTGTCGAGTGATGTCCAGTAGACGTTGCATCAATTTAATAGTGCCTTCGTACATCATGGCGCAGCCTAATAAACACCGGTGACGAACAATTTATTGAACTGATCTATCAATCCGGCTGGAATCGGGTAAGTGCTGGCCGCGTGTCCCGGCGGTGGTGCGACCCCATTATCTTTCAACCACTGTCTCGCAGGGTGGCCCGGCTTGCTTCAAGCCGGGTGCGTCAGCACAAGAAACTTTGGGTGGACGTTCTGTGAAGTGGAACGCCCGTCCTTGTTCAACGTTCGTGCTGGGGTTTCTTGTGCTACGCACCCAGCTTG
>JAYTGQ010000877.1:0-3499 GCA_043733345.1 Schlesneria sp. | reverse complement strand
TCGATGTCTCGGTCGGTGACAACTGGCTGGAGACGCATTCGGTGAAATGAACGACGGGAGTGAATGATCGGCAAATATTGGTTCATCCGAGGTTTTGGGGGGCGATCGGATTGGAGCGAAACGGCTGTCAGCCGTGGTCTTCATCCTGAAGGGATGTCAGCGATTAGCCGGGGGTTGAGCGAAGCGACACCCCCGGAAGAGTTCGGACAACCTGATTTGCATCCTGGAGGGATGCCAGCACGATTCAAGCTGGCTGAGATTGGGAGCCTGCCAGCATCCCTTCAGGATGCAAATCTCAGTGCAATGACTCCCCACCGGGGGTGTCGCGGACGCTCAACCCCCGGCTAATTTCTGCAATCCCTTCGGGATGAAGACCGACGACTTCACCCGCACCTCATTGAATCCCCCCCCAAAAAAATAGTCGGATGAACCCAAACATTGAGACCGTGTGTTCTGTCACTTCAAGGCGAGAGATCATGCACAGCCGATTGCGCAGCGTGGAGCGGTGTTGGTTCAGGGTGTGTTTCTGCGCCGTCGCACTTTTTTCAGAGGCAGTTACGGCGGACGAACTGACTTGGCCACAGTGGCGCGGGGTGACTCACGACGCGATCTCGGTCGAGACAGGGTTGGCCGAGTCATGGCCTGAGCCTGGTCCGCCGGTGTTGTGGACGAAGGAAATCGGCCAGGGATATTCGAGTTTCATCGCGGTCGGTGATCGCGTCTGGACGCAGACTCAAACGCTGTACGAGCAGGCGGTGGTGTGCCTCGACGCTCAGACCGGTGAGACGATCTGGTCGCAGAAATATGGCTGGCCCTACGACGGCGGTGGCCTCTATCCGGGGCCGCGTGCGACGCCGACGTGGCATGACGGCCGCATCTACTACGCCGCGCCCGAGGGGACGATTGGCTGTCTCGACGCGCAGACGGGTCGTCCGATTTGGGAGACGAATCCGAAGAAGATGTTTCACGGACGCGGGACGGATTTTGGATGCGCGGCATCGCCCTTGGTGATCGACGGCAAGGTGATCGTGCCGGTCGGGGGACTTGAGGCGAGCGTCGTCGCGCTCGATGCGAAAGACGGCACGCTCGCCTGGAAGTCGGGCACGATGCCAGCCAGCTATGCGTCGCCATTGCCGATCACGCTGAACGGGCGGCCGCGCGTCGTGGCGTTTTTGGAGAACTCGCTGGCCCTGATCGACCTTGCGAGCGGACGCCTCTTGTGGGAGGACGAGTTCTCGCACAGCTACGACGAACACTCGGCCGCGCCGCTCTATCGCGAACCGTTCCTAATGACGGCCGGGCCGTTCCGCAGCGGGGCCAAGTGTTATCGGCTCGTGGAGGAGGAGGGAGCGGCGCTGAGGCCCGTGACCGTGTGGGAGACTCCCCAGTTCTCGAACGATGTCGCTTCGAGTGTGCTGGTCGAGGGATTCGTCTACGGATTCGATCTAAAGGACGCGCAGTCGCGACTCAACCGGCCCTCGCGCGGTGAGTTTCGATGCTTGAACTTCAAGACCGGTCAGATCGCGTGGTCCACCGATCAGGTCGGTCATGCGAGCGTCATCGTCGCCGACGGGAAACTGGTCCTGTTCAATGACAAAGGTGAAGTGATCCTCGCTCGGGTCAACCCGCAGCAGTACGAAGAGCTGGCTCGCGTGACGGTCTTTCACGATGAACTCAGTTGGTCGGCGGCAGCGTTCTGTCATGGCAGATTGTTCCTCCGGACACCGACTCGCGCCGCGTGCCTGTATCTCGGCAAGAAGCCGCTGGAACCGAAGATCGAGACCACGTTGGTCACCGACATTCCGCACGTCCGGTCGTTCGATCCAACGCCGCTTCTCGGCGGAGAACGCGAGTACCCGGCAACGGTTCCCGAATGGTTCGAGCTGCGGGCGTGGTGGTTGTGGAGTCTGGCGGGATTGCTGTTTGCGACGCTGTGTGCGGTGAGTACACATGTGGCAATGCGGTGTCTCGCGTCTCGTAGGATGGGCACTCCTGCCCGTCCTCTTCATACGGCCGTGATACTTCCTGCGACGAAGTCTATTGCGACGCCCGCGCTGCAATCACTTAGCGACCGCAGCGAACCCGCGACCGAAGACCGGACGGGCAGGAGTGCCCATCCTACAGAGGGTGCCTTACGTCACTCGTGGCTCGCGCCGCGCGTCGTCTTCTGGACGGTGGCGATTCTCATCGGAGCCATCGGTAGCCCGTTGCTCAATCAACGTCCGGGCGCACAACAGCGCGACGAGTACGTCTTTCTCTGGCCGCTCGTGTTGTGGGCCGCTCTGCAACTGACGCTGCTCGCCGTGACTTGGGCTGAGTCTCAGCCGCAACTCGCGCGGCGCAAGGCGCGCTGGTTATCGAGGTGCGCGGGGCTGAGTCTGGTCGCGACGAGCGGCCTCTACTTCCATCTGTGCCGACGACTCGGGTTGTCGATCGAGTGGGGCTTCCTCGCCGGCTTCCTGCCCGCGTTCCCCGTCGCGGCCCTCTGTGCGCGCGGCTTACTCGCGCGACATCGGTTCGCACTGGTGAGCGACCTGCTGTGTGCCACCGTCTCGTTCTCGGCCTACTTCTGGTCGTGCGGCCTGTTCCTCAAGTGGTGGTTGCAGGTCGGAAGCTGAATCGTGAGCGGTAAAAAAAGAACCGGGGACGTTGATCCCCGGTTCCTGCTGGCCCTCGTTTTCGAGTCACCGTGATTCGCGGATGGACTGTTTCACGCGAGTTGTGGCGGCGGCTCCTCGTCCGCCCGAATTACTTCGGCGGCAATTGGAACTTGCCTTCCAGAACGATCAGCCGTTGTTCGCCGAGGATCTTGCAAACATCGTCAACTTTGGCTTCGGGGAACGTCGGGGTCATCAGCGTACCGGCACCATCACCGTTCAGCTTGATCGTGCCGACGGGGACGTGGTTCGTCCCACGTGAAAAGCCGACGCCGACCGTCTTTCCGGCCAAGGCTTTCAGTCCGACAACATCGACTCGCAGTCCCTTTTTCCCATCCGCATTCACCCCGATCACGGCGGACCCTTGTCCGACCTTTCCGACGAGCTTCGCGCCCAGGAGAGGCTTCGGAGGCGTGACCGTCGCGGCAGAAACACCCGCGTGCGGGATGGCCATCACGGCCGCCACTGCCAAAAGTAACGCACCACACATCGACCGACGATTCAACATCACACTCTCCTTCAGAATTGACTCACCCTGTTGCGTGACTCTTGGCTTGCGGCACCATGACGCAAGCCAGCACCCATTCGTTGCAACCTTACGCTGGAATGCGGCCCTTCAAACTTCATTTCTACTGTTCCCGCGAATTTTCGCTGCTTGTTTCGCGGCTGGTCGGACTACGCAAGGATTCGGTTTCGGAATGAGCATTCGCGGAGTTGTCCGGATTGACGTTTCCGACAGAAGTGGTGAGCCGGGCGGCGTAAGCCCCCGGATTCTTAGCTGCAATGACAAGAGTCCGAGGACTTACGCCGCCCAGCTCACCACTTCTGTCGGAAACGTCTGC
>JAYTGQ010000876.1:0-3499 GCA_043733345.1 Schlesneria sp. | reverse complement strand
CACACCCAACGCCGCCTCGCCTACGCGGATACCAAATAGCGAAACAAATCCCGGAAGAACACAATCGACCGTCAAGACCAAGTTTTCATCAGCCCACGCTTACCCTACGTTTTTCAACAGGCAGCTAACCGCTCCGGCAAGTTGGTCTCCCGTCGTGCTCACGGATCTCCTCTCCTCTCCTCTCCTTTCTTAGTAACACCATGACGCCGCCACTTCGTGAGATCGCCAACACCGGGATTCGAGTCACGCCGATCGCGATGGGCTGCTGGCCGATTGCGGGGATCACGAGCATTAACGTCACCGAGGTAGACAGCCTCGCCACGTTGCAGGCGGCGGCGGACAGTGGCATCAATTTCTTTGACTCCGCGTACTGCTACGGTCTGCACGGGGAGAGTGATCGTCTGATTGCCCGCGCGCTGGGGCATCGCCGCGACGAGTTGGTCATTGCGACCAAGGGAGGGATTCACTGGGAGAACGGCATCCAAGTGAAGGACGGTCGGGCCGAGACACTGCTGCGTCAATGCGACGAAAGCCTCGTTCGATTGAACACCGATCGGATCGACCTCTTCTATCTGCACGCTCCCGATCCACAGACGCCGCTCGTGGAATCTGCCGCAGCCATGAAGCGTCTGCTGGACACCGGCAAGATTCGCAGCGTCGGACTTTCCAATGCGAGTCGCGAACAACTCGCCGAGTTTCACGCCGTCTGCCCACTCGCCGCGTATCAGCCGCACTACAACATGCTGCAGCGCGAGATCGAAGCGTCTCAGTTGCCGTGGTGCGTCGAACACGGCGTCTCGGTGATGATCTATTGGCCGCTGATGAAGGGCCTGCTGGCGGGAAAGCTGCCGCGCGACTTTCATTTCGACCCGAAAGACGGTCGCCGCAAGTACCCGATGTTCCAGGGGGACGAGTGGCAAAAGAACCAAGACTTCTTGGACGCCCTCCGTCCCATCGCACTCGAAGCGGAAACGACCGTTGCGCAGGTCGTGTTGAACTGGACGATTCAACGCACGGGGATCACGGTCGCGCTGTGCGGAGCCAAGCGTCCGGAACAGATTCGAGATAACGCCGCAGCGATGACGTGGAGTCTCACTCCGGACCAGATCGCGCGGATCGACCAAGCGGTCGCCGCGCGCGGGCCGGTTGTTTCACGCGCGGCGGTGTGACTTGCTCGCGCTAAGAGAAGCCTGGGACACCTTCAACCCAATGAACCCAGAACCAGAATGGCAAAATAATGGCCCACAAAATGAGGGAAGAGGTCCACAGCCCACCGACCGCCTGACTAGATGATTTTGTGCTTCATCATTTTGCCCAACTCAACTTGTCGAATTTGCGTGGCCTGCAAAGAAACAAAACGTGAGTAGTACGCACCACGTCGCCGCCAATCGGCCGCTTCTGCCGACGGCGCGATGCCCGCAGAACTTCAATCATTTTTGATTCAGCCGCAGAGTCTGCCCGGTCGATACGGTTGGCAGGCGAATCGTCATGAAGATGGTTCGGCCTATTCATTCGCTGAATGCCGCCCGTGGTTGAATCCGTCCCGTGCCCATCACTTGCGTATCACTGTCTCGTGGATTGCTGTCTCGCGGGAGTGTCGTCGCGCGGTTGTGGCTGATCGGCGCAGTCATGTCGTGCCTCTGCTTGAGCGGCTGTGTCGGCAAGTCCCGCCGGTCCATGACTCAGTTCCTGCCATCCGTGTCTCAAACGTGGTGGCCAGGGACGCGCGACGAATCGATTGAGCAAGCGGAACCAGAGGAACCCTCCGTTACGGCGAACGTGGCGACGGCGGTCGATTCGTCTGAAGCGGCGCGAGACGAGAACGCGTCGAGCTTACACGGTCTCGCTCATCTGCGACTCAAGCCACTGGCCAAGGGAAGTGCCGCGAATGGTTCGGTGACGGCTCAGGGCAGTGGGCGAGTCACCTTGCCGCCCACTGAGCATGAGCGACAAGCCGCTCGGCGAGAATTAGCTGCGGCCAACTCAACGGGCCTGCCGCAGGCCGACGACAATGGCGATCAGCTCGAACGACTGAAGGCCGCACTGAACGAAGATGCGCGTCGCACGACAAGCGAAAATCCCGCAGTCACCGTTTCAAGCGACGCGCGGGCGCGAGTCGAATCGTTGCTCGACCGCGCGCGACGCCTGTTCGATGTCGGGCAACTGACCGATGCGAGGCAAACCGCGCAGATGGCTCAGGACTTGGGTGAGACCGCGCGACTCGACTTCTCACCCGAGGAAGAGCGGCCAATCGACCTCGTTCATCAGATCGACGATCAGTTGCAGGCGACTCAGGCTACGGTGGGCGACGACGCGCAGCAGGAAACAGCCCGAAACGACATCGCCGCGATCAATCCCACAAAGACGACCCCAGCAAATGCAGGAGCTGAGGACACGAACGGCCGCTCGTGGTTGCGAGGTCGGAGCATCAATGTCTTTCGCCGTGATGCCAAGCCGTCCGCAAACGAACCGTCTCCAGTGACATCGAAGGCGTCCGTCCAAATCAAAGCCGGACCAACTCGCATCGCGGCGGACCTCACTCCTGACATCGAATCAGGCGTTCAGGAAGTGACCGATTCGCACGTCGCTGTTGTGCAGGCCAATCGCAGCATGGCACTGGCGCGGAGTGGCTCTTCAGCCCATTCCGTTCGCGATGATTTCGCTGTGGCGGACACGGATCGCGAGCGGAACGAGAGCGGACTTCCCACAGATCTGTCAGCCGGTTTGTCGGCTCGTGAGGTCGAAGGACAAGGCGCGGATCGAACCACCGCAAGCTGGACGGAATCCACCGCACGAGCCGTCACGACCGAAGAAGCATTCGCGTCGCGGAACAACCTGGCCTCGGAAACCGTCCCGCAATTGCTGGTCGATGACGCGGAAACAACTCCGCCCGCGCTGGAAGAAGTCCGCCCGATGTCACCGTTTCGCAACGTGGCCCGCACGGGAAAACCCGCTCGCCTCGCCCGCGCCGAACGAGACGAGCCACGAGTCACCGCCACAGCTTGGGCCATCGCCAGCGCCGCGTTGATCGTGTGCAGCCTGCTCGCCGTCACGTTCTATCGCCGGTAAGAAACAGTCGTGTTTGAGTCTGTTTACCAGTTAACGCGCGGGGCGTTGCCCACGCGGTGATACCTCGCGCGGCCGAGGCTGACACATTTCTCGCTGCGGCACACTCACCCGAAGTGTCAACAAGGAGGTGTGTGGCGTTCCTCGCTTACGCTTTTTGAAGTTGCGCTGTTTTGGATTTCCGCCCCAAGGGGGCAGCGTTAAGTTAGCCCAGGGCAAGCGACCAACGGGAGCGCCGCCCTGGGTCCAGACCAATACAGAAAACAAAGCCCTGAAGGGGCGGCCCTCTGCCGTTCCGATGAGTAGTGCCGCCCCTGGCTTGCCCTTTTTCGGCTCTCCGCCATTCCTGTTGAAAATGGTGTCCCGTGAGCGGCATGGCGCTAGCCGCCGGTCGTTTTCGCCGACACCGGCGGCTAGCGCCGTGCCGCTCACT
>JAYTGQ010000875.1:0-9461 GCA_043733345.1 Schlesneria sp. | reverse complement strand
GCCAAAATCCAGTCCCGAAAGAAAAAACCCAGCCACTTCCAACTCCTCCCAAACCCAGAACGACTCGACTGGGCCGCTTAAGTTGGTGCCTATGGGGTGTCGCGGACGCTCAACCCCCGGCTAATGGCTGACATCCCTTCGGGATCAAAACGACGGACTGCATCTCGCTCAATTGAATCCCCCCAAAACATCGGATGAACCCTGTCTTTCAAACTGAAAGACGGGCAAGAGTGCCCGTCCTACAGGGCTTTTCAACAGGCGGTTCGCCACTCGAACCGGTGGCGAACGAAGGAGTCATTCATGTCGGGACGGTGTTGGCTGTTGCTGGGTGCGATTCTGGGCGGGCTGTCCGTGGGACTCGGAGCGTTTGCCGCACACGGATTGGACGGTGTGTTCGTTCCGCAATACGCGGGTCAGACGCGCGTCGTGGCGGGTGAGACGGTTCCGTTGGCGAAGAAGTTTTTGAACGACTTCAAAACGGGGGCCGAGTACCAAATGACTCACAGCCTTGCGCTGTTGGCGGTGGGACTGCTGTTCGAGCGGCGAGCCTCGCGCGCGTTGAGCATCGCGGGTTGGTCATTCACGCTCGGGATCGTGTTGTTCTCGGGCAGCCTCTACATTTTGACGCTGACCGGCGTGACAAAGTGGGGCATGGTGACGCCGCTCGGCGGTGTGGCATTTCTCGTCGGCTGGACGGCACTCGCTGTCGCGGCAGTTCGACAAAAATAGCCATTGAAGCCTGACGCGCGAGCGAAGGAGAAATTGCCAAACGGCCTTCGCTCGCGCATCAGGCTTCGATGGGTGGATCGCTCTTACGTCGCTGTTGCCCTCCAACACACCAGAAGGAATTTGAAGATGAGCTTCACTCTGCGAGACCGAATCATTTTCTTAGCCTGTCTGCTAGGACTGGGCCTTGCCGCTGGAGTGACTTCATTCACAAGTCGCATCGCCGCCCAGAACGCTGCTGCTGATACGGAGGGTGAAATGGAAATCGTCGCTCATCGCGGTGCTTCGTATGACCTGCCCGAGAACACGCTGGCCGCGTTCAAACGGGCGTGGGATCAAGGCGCGGATGCCATCGAGTTGGACATCATGATGTCCAAAGACGGCCGCATCGTGGTGATTCACGACAAGGACACGAAACGATTGGCAGGCGTCGATCAAAAGGTGTCCGACCAGACATCCATCGACCTCCGCAAGCTCGATGTCGGTCGCCGGAAGGATGAGAACTCAACTCGTCACCAGATTCCCCTGCTGCACGAAGTCTTGGCGACGATCCCCGACGGAAAACGAGCGCTCATCGAAATCAAATGCGGGAAGGAAGTCATTCCCGAGTTGATCCGTGAACTCAAGGCCGCAGGCAAGGCTCCGGAACAGACCGCCCTCATTGGGTTCTCGGCCGACGTGATGGAGGCGGCGAAGGAAGCTCTCCCTGATTTGGTCACTTACTGGATCGTCAACATCAAGCCCGATCCCAAGTCCGGCAAGAAGCCGCTTTCCGTGGACGAACTGATCGCGACCGCCCAGAGGATCAAGGTCGATGGCCTCGATCTGTCGGCGTGTGACACGATCGACAAGCGATTCGTGGCGAAGGTCCATGCCGCAAACCTCGGCCTCGCCGTGTGGACCGTCAACGATCCCGAAGTGGCCGCAGCCATGCGTGACGCGGGCGTGGACAGCCTCACCACCGACCGACCAGGCTGGATCCGCGAGCAATTGGCGGAAGAGAAATGAACGTCGATCGCACGACTGCTTTGGTGAGCCGGGTGCCGTGAGGCCAATGGCACTCACGTTGATCAAGTAGCCCGCAGCGTGAGCGAGGGAAACAAAGTAAACCCCTCTTGTAATCGCCCTCGCTCACGCTGCGGGTTACTAAAGTGAGTGCCATTGGCCGTGAGGCCCCGGACTCTTGGCCAGCGCACCCAAGACTCACAGCACGCGGTCCACCTCAACACAATTTTTCGAGATTCTTCCAGAATCGCGCCAAGATTCTGGCGCGACCGACGAATGACAGGGAAAGCACCCGACAACACCGCGTTTCGTGCGTGTCACGCATGAGGGGAGCCGGGCGTCGGACTGTCACTCTGTCGAGAAGGTCGCAGCCATGTTGAAAAAATTGTTGTTGGGAGCGGGGATCGCCGCTGGTCTGGGAGCATTTGTCTTCGGGCGTGAGGCGACAAGCTACCTCCGCACGGGATGTCGCAATGTGCAGAGCGCGGTCAAAGCGGAACTGCCGGTCGAGTTCGAGATCGAGCGAGCCAGAACACTCGTCGATCAGCTTGTCCCCGACATTCGTCAGTGCATGCACGTCATCGCCGAGCAGCAGGTGGACATCGAGCATCTCGCGATGGCGCTCAACCGCAAGGAGTCGGAACTCGGCAAGCAGAAGGACGCGATCCTCGCGCTGCGCGGCGACCTCGGGTCGGGTAAGACCACGTTCACTTACGCGAGTCACAAGTACACGACGAACGACGTGAAACGCGATCTCGCCACGCGGTTCGATCGGTTCAAAGCGGCCGAAGAATTGCTGACCGCCGATCGCCAGATCCTCACCGCCCGCGAACAAACGCTCGTCGCCAACCGCGACAAACTCGACAGCCTCATGCAGGCGAAGATCGAACTGGAAGTGAAGCTCGAACAGCTTCAAGCTCGGATGCACACGATCCGCGCCGCAGAGGCCGTCAGTCACTTGGCCATCGACGACTCGAACCTCAGCCACGCTCGCAAGCTGATCGGCGATCTCAACAAGCAGCTCGACGTGAAGCAGCGCGTGCTGGAAACGGAAGCCAAGTTCGTCGGCCTGATCCCCGTCGAGAAGGCCGAGTCCACCGCTCCCGCCAATCTCGCCGAGCAGATCGACGCGTACTTCAGCACTGACAAGCCCGCTGATGCGGCCGAAGTGGCGACGCGGTGAAGGCTGTAGGATGGGCACTCCTGCCCGTCCTGCTTTGGTGTTGAAGAGCGGACGGGCAAGAGTGCCCATCCTACATTCGCGCCGCGAGCGATCTCGTCCGTCGCTCGCGGTGCTGAAGTTTGCGATGATCCGTGGCGAAGAGCAGCCGTTGGCCGCCAACTCATGTCCGCCCTTATCTCTGGATGCCCATCTCCAATGCGATACTTCGTTGCAGGCCACTTCTGGTTGTTCGTCGCAGCGGCAATGTTCGTGGGGCAGACTCCGACGAACTGGCAATACCACAGTCGGTTTTTCGGAATTGGCGCTCAATTCTCTGATACGTTTTACGTCGTTTGCATACTGGCTGCTGTCGCGTTCGGCGGGATTCATTTGTTCAGAGCTTGGAGATCCGACGGATCGTTTGAACTTGTCACACGCGGGGCCGCTTGCAAACCCGTGGCGTCCGATGAGCCAGAGGAATGACGAGGCACCACCCGGCTGCGATGCGTTTTTCAGTTTAAGTCGGTGCTGTTGACTCGGAAGGAAAACTAATGAGCGATGCCGGTTCAGTACGACTCGAAAACGTCACGACGGCGTTTGAGCTTCCCGGCCAGACGATTATCAGAAACTGCGGCGTTGTCCGCGGGATCGTCGTTCGTTCCAACAGCGTCGTCGGGAACTTCGTGGCTGGCCTACAGACGATCATGGGTGGCAACATCTCGGTCTTTACCTCGCTGTGTGAACAGGCTCGGTCGGATGCCTTCGATCAGATGCTCGACCACGCGGCGGAACGCGGCGCGAACGCCATCATCGGCATGAGGTACGATGCCAATGAGATCGCGGCTGGCGTGACCGAAGTGCTGGCGTATGGCACAGCCGTGTGGGTCGAGCCGGTGTCGTGAGAAGAGGATTAAGAGGCAGAGTCGGATTCAACCAACACGGCGAGCGTGGATGTTTCGTAGGGGGGCTTCGATTTGAAAATGTCTTAGCCCGGAGGGCGGCAGAAGGTAGCCGTGGGGGGATGACTCCCGCGAATTCCCTCAGCCCGGAGGGCGACACAACTCAGGTCGATCAAAGTTTGAAGTGTCGCCCTCCGGGCTAAGATCGTCCGTTGGGCGCTCAACCCACGGCTCGCGCCGTGGGCTACCTTCTGCCGCCCTCCGGGCTAAAAACGGAACACGCCGCCGACAATCACAAGCGGACCCGTGCGAAGAGTAGAAACAAAAGCGTCTGACCAAGCCCTCAGCCCTCACCCCTAAGTCCCAAGCCCCATGAAGTTCACTTACCAGCCGGGAGCGACTCCCGTTGACGGCTTCACGATTCGACGCGGCATTCACCGCGGCGGGTTTGGTGAGGTCTATTACGCCGTCAGCGACGCGGGGAAAGAGGTCGCGCTCAAGCTGATTCAGCACGAGCAGGACGTGGAACTGCGCGGTGTCACGCAGTGCTTGAACCTCAAGCATCCCAATCTCGTGAACCTGTTCGACGTGCGGACCGACTCGCATGGTGAGTCCTGGGTCGTGATGGAGTACGTCAACGGGTCGAGTCTCGAAGATGTCCTCGCGGCGTTTCCGAACGGCCTGCCGCTCGATGAGGTCCGCGATTGGCTGACCGGTCTGGTGGCGGGGGTCTCGCATCTGCACGAACGCGGGATCGTCCATCGCGATCTCAAACCGGCCAACGTCTATCGCGAGAACGGCACGGTGAAGGTGGGCGATGTCGGCCTGTCGAAGAAGCTCGGCAGCGACCGTCGCGGCGCGCACACACAAAGCGTCGGGACCGTCTACTACATGGCACCCGAAGTGGCGCGCGGGCAATACGGCCCCGAGGTCGATGTCTACAGCCTCGGCATCATGCTGTACGAGTTACTCACGGGCCGTGTCCCCTTCACGGGTGAGACCACCGCCGAAATCTTGATGAAGCACCTGACCGCTCAGCCCGACCTCGCCCCGCTCCCCGAGCAGTTCCGCGCCGTCGTGGCCCGCGCGTTAGAGAAAGATCCGCACCAGAGAACGCCCAACGCGATGCAATTAGAAGAGGAGTTCGTTCACGCACTCAACGGCACACTTCCGTCTGCTCTTCCTCCCTCCCCTCGGCGGGGAGGGCCGGGGAGGGGGGACGATGCACGGGCGACGCAGAATGGCCACGCGACTTCGTTCGCATCGTACACTCCGTTTAATGCCGCTTCGACCACAGCCGCCCCCCTCCTTAACCCTCCCCGCCGAGGGGAGGGAACCAGAGCAGAAACCCCTGCGCCACAGCGGTCCACAGTTCCTCCGCCGGTCCCCGCACGACTCGTTGCTTCAGCCCCGCACAGCGAGCGACGCGACGTACCGACGAACAAGTCTCGCCCCGCGCGAGCGTCCTCGACCACTGTCTCTGATCTTCAACGCTGGGTCGTGCTGTCCATCGCGCTGGTCTGCGGGTTGATGATCTTTTCACCGGGGACGCCGCGTGCGTGGCTTGGTCTCGGATTGATCGGACTGGCGTATTCGGCCGCGCTGTTTGCTCGGTCTCCCCGCTGGGCACCGAGCGAAACGGAGCCGCTCACGGAACCAGCGACTCCGTTGAAGCAAGCTCTCGTTCAGCCGGTGAGTTCGACGCGCAGTCGGTCTCAGGCGATGAACCACATCCCGCTGGGCAGCCTGTTATCGCGCGAGGCATTGCACGAACAGGCGTTCTCGCTGACGTTGGCCAGTCTCTGCGCGTGCCTGTTGTCGGTGGGGGTGATGTACAGCGAGGAGTTCTTGAATCGCACGTCCGGGCTGCCATCGAGTGAAATGATGGCGTTGTTCACGGCGACGACGATGGCGGGGGCGTGGGCGCTCATCCTTGCCAACCAATGCACGCGCCGAACGAGCTGGGGCGACCGGCATCCGCGTCTGATGAATCTCATCGCGGGCATCCTCGTCGGGACGTTGGCCTTCGGCTTGGATGAGTTCTTGAAGGTCGATTACCTGCGCAGCGGGATGCCTCGATCGGCGTTTCAATCGTTGGGCGTTCACGCACTGACGACGAATGGCCCGAACCCGACGTGGCTCGGTTACGCCGTCTTCTTCGGCTTGCTGTTCTGCGTGCGACGGTGGTGGGTCGAGATGGATGTTCAGCGGTCGAAACGCTTGGGTCTCGGACGGCTCTTCACCGCCGGACTCGCCGCGTTTTTGGTGACGGTCTTCTTCGAGTTCCCAGTCAGACCGGCAATGCTCTGGGCCGTCACTCTCTCCGCCACAGTCCAACTCGCCACGCCGTGGTCCCCCCCGCGCCGCCGCGAATCGTTTTGGAGGAGCTGAACCATGAACTCGGAAAGTCAAGTTGTTCCCTACCTCGAACCAACGCACGGCTTTACGTTGTGGACGGCCATCGTGCTGTTTTTTGTCCTCTTGCGCCCGTCGTATTTCTATGCCAAGTCCCGTTTTGCTCGCATTCAAAACGGAGCACTGACGCCATCGGTGGCTCCAGCGGATCGCCCACTTCGGTCCATGCCATCACTCGCGGCCAGGTTCGCGTTCGCTCGCGAGTCCGTCTGGCTGGCGGTCCCATACGTCGTGTTCGTATCGTTTGCAATCATGACCGACCCACGCGCGTTCCTAAGTGGAGGTCCGTCCGCGAAGGGACCGACTCCACCATCACCCCCCGCGTCTCACCGGGTGACTCTTCGAGTGGATCCGGGTTCAGACGCGCGGGTTGAGAGTCATCGCGACTCGAACGGCACCCAGACGACGAACATCTCCGTGTCACCCACGAGTGTCGTTCCGACCTCGGATGCCAGCCCGAATGACACTCCCGCGCGAGCCGCTCCCCAGCGTCCTGCTTGGGTTGACCAGACGCGCGTGACCGATGGCGACTGCGAACGGATCGTCCTCACCAGCCAGCAGTACGCGACCAAGGACGAGGCTGAACATGAGTTGCAAGTGGCCGCCGTGAAGCTCGTCGAACAAGACCTGCAACAGATTCAAACCGGCTCATTTCGGCCTCGTACCTGGCGACCGGCGGCCGACGACGTGCTCGCGCACGCGGTTCAGCAGCGCTACGACGAGATCGCCGAACGCGACTTCGGCAAGTTCACACATCCGATGATTCGCGTCTCGTGGCAAGTCGAACTCTCCCCGCGCGTCCGCACCGAGTTCGCTCCCGCGTGGCGGCGCGCGTTGATCTCGTTCCGCATCCTGCTCGTCGCCGCAGTCGCCACCAACTTTGCGATGCTGGCCAGCGCGAGCCTGATGTACTTCCGAATCGCCGCCCGCACGCGAGGCCAATCGCGCGGCGGACTGAAGCTGCCGGCGGCCAGCGCGATGCTGGGCTGGCTGATGCTCGTCGCCACCTCGCTCTCGCAGGGCCATTTCTGGTGATGGCGGCAACCCGTGGGGTAGGTTTCCTACTGTCCGCACAAATGTGGAGGAAGGGCACTCGATTGCGCGTTCCGTTGGCGATCTCGTTCTTGGATTCGATGTCTTGAGGGCCGGCGTTGCGCTGGTTCCCCCCTAAAAATTCATCGCCAAGGGTTTCCTTCCACGGTGGCACAGCGTTCCTCGACGATGATCCGCTCGGGTTTGGGACCGGCGTAGACCCACAGCATTTCCATCGGGCCGTTCGATTCGTTGATGAAGTAGTGGACTCGGCCGCGCGGTTGCAACGCGGTCGCGCAGTCGCTCATCGAGTACCGGCGACCCTCGACGATGCACGTGGCTGTGCCCGAGATGATGCAGATCGATTCGTCGAAGTCATGGACATGGGCAGGCAATCGGCCGCCGGGTTGAAACAGTCCGTAGCCGCCGCTCATTTCGAGGCCCGGCATCAGATCGACGTTGAAGCAGTCGATGAACTCCGTGTTCGGACCGGCCACGCCGCGCTTGGCCGTGGCGAACCGATTGATTCGTTCGGCACTCTGTTGGCCGGTTGAAGTGGGCACTCCGGTCGAGTCATCCGGCATCGACTTGCGCGAGAAAAACTTATCGACCAGTGTGCGACTGGGGACATCGACGGCCATCGCAATGTGCAGCACGGCCGGTTCGGTGGTCGAACCGTTTCGCGCCGTGTGAGCCAGCCCGGCCGGGATGACGGCGTTGTCGAGTTTCTTCAGCGAGTAGCTGCGTCCCTCGACATCCATCGTGAGCGAGCCGCTGAGTAGCGTGACCGACTCGGTGAACGTGTGCAGGTGATACGGCAGCACCGCGCCGGGAGCGAACGTGACGATCCCCGTCGTCAGCCGACGAGCTTGATTGTAGCTACCGACGAGACATTCAAAATTCACGCCGCGAGCGATCTCCGTCTTCGGGCCGTTGCCGACGGAGTTCATGACCTCCATCCGATCGGGCCGCATCGTTTCGGGCGGTCTTTCCAGCGGAGCGACCTTCGGCGACGGAGCGGTCCAATCGGGTGTGAGCGAGGCGCGGATCGTCCGGTCTCGCCCAACTGCGGCCAGTGATGCTTTCAACGAACGGAGCAGCAGTCCCGTGTCCATACCCACGCCGAGGGCACGGAAGCCCTGCGCTTGTCGTTCGTGCAGGTTGTCGATGCTGGTCGCGATGACACCGCACTGCTTGCCTGCCGCGCGGATCGTGTCCTTCAGTTTCAGAATCTGTTCGGCCACGCCCGGCCCTTCCCACTGACCGCGAAAGCCCGCGCTGGACGAGAAGTCGGCGGGACCGAACCACATCAGCTCGACCCCCTCGACCTGACACATCAGCGGCACCTGCCGCACGGCTTGCACGGTCTCGATGATCGGCACGACGAGAACGTGTTCATTGGCTTCTTCGGCGTGTTCGACGAAGCACTGCCCCCAGCACGTCGCTCGTTCGGCTCCGAGACCCCGCACTCCTTCTGTCGGATAGCGCGAGTAGGCGACGGCCTGTTTGAGTTGCTCGGCCGTCTCGATCCACGGGATGACGATGCCATCGGCCCCGATGTCGAGCACTCGCTTGATGACGCTCCCGTTCAGTTCCGCGATCCGCACGAGGGCGACCGTGTCGCTGCGGACCGTCGCCCGCAGATGCTCGACGATTTCCTTCCAGTCGAGATGCCCGTGCTCCGCGTCGATTACCACCCAATCCAGCCCGAGTGCCACCGCCATCTCGGTGACGGTCGGAGCCTCCAGCGTCACCCACAGTCCAAAGACCGGTTCGTCACGAGCCAGCTTTTGACGAAGGCTGCGAATCGCGGATGTTTTCATGAGGAAGTCGCCCTGCGGGGAAAGATGCCGGACCTTCGGAATGGCAAGCCGTGAAGTAGTCGGGCATCATAGTCGTGTCAACCGAAGAGTGAGCCGGACGCGGGGCTAAGTGGACCGCAAGGGAATCTAAGCAGGTGAGCCGGGCGGCGTCAGCCCCCGGACTCTTCATCACGGAGTCCGGGGGCTGACGCCCAATGGCACTCACATTGTCATTCGCCGACTGAGCGGCAAGGCGCTAGCCGCCGGTTCTTTGCTTGGAAACACAACTCCATCACACCGGCGGCTAGCGCCTTGCCACTGACTTTACTAACCCGCAGCGTGAGCGAGGGCGATGACATGAGGCGTTTCCCCTTGTTTCCCTCGCTTACGCTGCGGGTTACTGAGGTAAAGTCAGTGCCA
>JAYTGQ010000874.1:0-9474 GCA_043733345.1 Schlesneria sp. | reverse complement strand
CGGGGCTGCCGAGTTTCATCATCACGCTGGCGATGATGAACATCGCCGTGGGACTCGCCAAGTTCATGACGCTCAGCCAGAAGTTCAGCGTCCCGCCGGTGCTGTCTCAAATCGGCAACGACGCACTGTTCAAGGTCGGTCGGCTCGGCTTTCCCAACAGTGCGGCGTTGGCGGCGGTGGTGATGCTCGTTGCACATCTCGTGCTGCAACACACGCGCTTCGGCCGGTACGTCTACATGACCGGCGGCAATCGCCAAGCCGCGCGGCTGGCGGGCGTGAGGACCGAGCGAATCGTTGTCGCGTGCTTGGCAATCGGAGCGCTGTCGGCCGCGTGTGGCGGACTCGTCAACGCGGGACGGTTGCAAAGCGTGAGTCTCGACCAAAACGCGGATTTGCTCCTCGACGCGGTCGCGTGCGTGGTCCTCGGCGGGACGAGTTTGTTCGGCGGAGAAGGCGGGATCGGCCGAACGCTGATCGGCGTGCTGACCTTCACCACGTTGAAAGTGGGTCTCGACCTGACGAACGTCGAGCGACTCATTAAGCAATCACCGCTGCCACTCGCTTGGCAACAGAGCTGGTTGAAGGCGAGTTGGGTGACACAGTTCGATCTGTTGCGCCCCTTCCTGCTCGGGATCGTCCTGTTGCTCGCCCTCGTACTGCACGGCCGGCTGTCAAAGCACCGCAGCGACTAACCTCCAAACAAGCGAACCCCACCGGGCTTGCCCCGTTGGTCTCGACACAACTCCCGACACATCGCCTTTCCACGCGTGTTTGTTTTGTCCCCCTCTTCATCCGTGCCCCGGCTTTGCCATCCGTGCTCAAGGGGTTGTTCTAGAACGCTTCAACTAGCACGGATGGCAAAGCCGAGGCACGGATGAAGAGCTGAAGCCAGAGCCGAACACATCAACGAAGGATGCCTGCTCTGAATTGTGTAGAGACCAATGGGCTTGCCTCGGTGGCATTTAGGTTTTTGCACTACTTGTGACTTCACTTGGACCCCAACGTGAGTAGTGCAGAAACCCGCGAGCCACCGGGGCAAGCCCGGTGGGGTCGCTTGATCGAGGGTGAGTGTCAGATTCAACCGCGCGCGGTATACCCGTGCGTCAACGACTCACAAGTTGGGCCGTTCTCGTTGGCAATTGCCGTTGGCTGTTTGCGTGGACAGAAGCTAGACTCCGGCCCTTCATTTCTGACTGGCAGACAGAGTTTGCCCGTCGATTCGGTGAATGATCTGACGTTGAATCCTGTCGGCAAGAATTGGTGTGGCATGACGAATCGAGCTTTGCGAATCGGACTGGTGGGGGCGGGTGACAATACTCGCCGACGGCACATCCCGGGTTTGCGGGCCATTCCGAATGTTGAATTGGTTGGTGTCGTCAATCGTACGGCCGAATCAACCGCGCGCGTCGCACGCGACTACAGCATTGCCAAGCAGTATCCCAACTGGCAGGCTCTGATCGCCGATGACTCGATTGACGCTGTCGTCGTGGGGACGTGGCCGAACCTGCACTGCGAGGTCACCTGTGCCGCGCTGGCTGCCGGTAAGCATGTGCTGTGCGAGGCGCGGATGGCTCGCAACGTGGCCGAAGCACGGCAGATGGTCGCGGCGGCGGCGGCTCATTCCGACCGGATCGCGATGCTGGTGCCAAGTCCTTTCGGCTTGGAGTGCGATCCCGAAGTCTCGCGCATCGTGAAGACCGGGTTCCTTGGCGACCTGCGCGAAGTGGTCGTCACCGGTGCCGACGACCAGTTCCATGACTACAGTAAGTTTTTGCACTGGCGGCAGGATTCTGCCATCAGCGGCGTGAACGTGCTGTCGCTGGGCATCATGCACGAGGTCGTGTCGCGCTGGATTCCGCAACCGAACCGCGTGTTTGCTCAAGCACAGACGTTTGAACCCTCACGCCCGAATCCTCAGGGCGATGGTGATCTGCGCGTGACGGTCCCCGACAGTGTTCACGTCATGACTCAGTACGGTCAAAGCGGAGCCAGCGGCCTGTATCACTTCAGCGGCATTACGCTCAGCGGCCCGGGCAAGCAAGTGCATTTGTATGGATCACTCGGCACGGTCAAGGTGATCTTCGGCGAACACGATCAGGTGTTTGTGTCGCGCATGGGCGACAAGGAACTGCGACCGATCACGATTCCCGCCGAGGATCTCGGCGGCTGGCGTGTGGAGGCCGAATTCATCGGTGCCATCCGCGGTGAAGAGGCCGTCAAGCGAAACGATTTCGCAACCGGCCTGCGCGATTTGGAGTTCACCGAAGCGGTCGCTCGCAGCGCAACGAATGCTCGCTCCATCACGCTGCCACTGGCGGACTAAACCTCGCACGAACCGCAGTGACACTCACCCGAAGCGTGAGCGAGGAACGCCACACATCTCCTCGTTTACACTTCGGGTTAGTGTGTCGCTGCGACCAATGTGTCACTGCGGGCCACTGGCGGACTGAACGAATGGCGGGCGTCGAAACTCCATCCGAGTCCGTTCACTTCGCGGATGCCGGAACGAGTTCTTCCACTGGTCGCCGGTCTTCGCTCGGCACGATGACACTCAAGGGACCGAACAACAGCGCGGTGAAGGCCAACGTGCTGAGCGGCGCGTTACGGAAGAACGGCCAGGCGGCGACATAGCACTCCACCAGCCCGCTCCAGGTCTGCGGATAAAGCGAAGCGTTGCCATAGAAGTAAGTGAAGTTCGACGCCGCGAAGAAGAAGACTTCAAAGCCAAGCCCCATGCCGATGGCGGTCCACAGCGGACTGCGAGTCGCGGCACGACGCAGCCACAATCCCAAGCCGATCGCGACCGCGTAGCAGGCATACGTCACCCACCACGTTCCAGCAGGGAAGGCCCACTCCCATTTTCCCGAGAGCAGGCCGATGCCAATGTTGCCGACCAGCATCGCTACCAGTGGGAGAGTGAACGCCAGCCGCCGATCAGCCAGACATGCGCCGCTCAGCAGACAGACCGCTGTTAGCGGCGAGAAGCTCCACGGGTAATACAAGATCGTCGGGTCGAGTTGCACGTCACAGTTCCGCAGCACATACGGCATCAGCTTCATCGCCACCGAGTAGGCGAGTAACGCGACCAACAGGCCGAGCTTGGATTGAAGCATCTCACTGTTTCCTGTGACGAGCGGCCAGAAATGATTGACCCCGAAGACACCAACCCGAAGTGTGAACGAGGGTGAAGTCTATCGACGCCCTCGTTCACACTTCGGGTGGGTGTGGGGCAGACAACTCTTTCCGCTCGCCTTATGGCCGAGGTGGAACTCAACTCTTTCCCGGTCGCGGGCCATCCACCGTCATCGGCGTTCTGGTTTTGGGGCAGAGACGGGCGGAAGGACTTTGCTGCAAGACATCCAGCGGGGGCGAGGCTCTCCAGACGCGACACTTCTCGCAGTACAAGCCGGGCATCAGCGTGAGGCGTCCGGTGGCGGGATGTTTCTCGGGCGAGGCTTTGGCTCGCAAGACGAACGTCTCACCGGAATCACGGCAGACGTAGACGATCTCTTGCAGTTCTTCGTCGCGCACCGGTGATGTTCGATCTCCCGCGAGAGCCGGGTAAAGCATGCGACCGGCCAGCAGCAGGCCCGCCAGCGAAATCCAAATTCGATAGTCACGCATGGGTGATGACTTTCTTGATGAAGAAGGGAGATGCCAGTCAGTCATTCGGCGACCGGTCGGAGTTGTCTGCCCCATTGAAGCCTGACGCGCAAGCGAAGAATCGGTTGCCAAATCCCTTCGCTTGCGCGTCAGGCTTCAATGGGGCTAGGGCATTCTTGCCACTCGTCTTACTGTCGGTCGTAGACTTCGTCCTGCTTGGCGGGATCGCCGAGGTTGCCGTCGCTGACGTAGCCGAGGCGTTTCTCTTCGATCCGCCCGGCCTGTGACGCGCTCATGTAATTCGTGCCGGGGATGTCGATCTTGAAGTGCCTCGGCCGGGACTCAACGTGCCCGTCCATGAACGCGACGTTGGCGGTGTCGGTGTGACGGAAATGCGTCGTCGGGTAGTTCTGGCTGGGAGGTTCGATCAGCCAAGTCTCTTGAAACTTGAGGGCGAAGTCGGCCTGAGCACTGTCGGCGAAGACGACGGTATTGGTCATCTGCGTCACGTCGGCCATCCGTCGAAAATCGGTCTTGGCGGTGACTGCGGGCCACGAAGAATAGTCGTAGTTGATGCCGTAGCCGAGATAACGGCCATTGAATCCGTAGCCACTCGCCATCTTGCCGAACCGCACGGAATCGACTTGAGACTCACTGAAGTCGGGGCACTGAAACGCCGCGCGGTTGGTCTCCATGTACGGAGCCAGCGGCCCTTGGCTGAAGTCCAACTGCTTCGTCGTATTAGGCTCGTCGTAGTTGACGTTGCCGAACCAAAACCGAGCCTGTCCAACGGACGGATAGGCGGAGGCGTTGGCGATGAACTTCGAGTCATCAATCCGGTAGCACATCAGCACGCCGGCGTAAGTGTCGGAGTAGTTGTGCAGTGCCAGCGCCAATTGTTTGAGGTTGTTCTTGCACTGTGTTTTTCGAGCAGACTCGCGCGCCTGTTGGACGGCGGGGAGCAGCAGCGAGATCAACACGGCAATGATGGCAATTACCACCAGCAACTCGATCAGTGTGAAGCCGCGCCGCAGGAAACGGGCTAGATTGGAATGACCGTTGGGACGCCGCGCGTGAAGGCAATTCGATCGGGACTGAACTCGTCGCATGGACAATTCTCCGTTGTCGATGTCCGGTCGTCGCGGATGCGAAGACCGTCCCACGGAGCCGCCAGTTCGAGGCGCAGCCGCCTTCAGCACCGAGCGCGCACGACCGCAGCGAGACCTCAAAAGGAGGGGCTTCACCGGGCAGGCAGCATCAGGGCGCAGTCAGACCGCCGCGTCTCGTCCGAAGCGAGCACCGCGAGCAAAATTGGAACGACTTCTGGGCAGGTCTTCTGGCTCCCGGATCACTCTACTAACCGCGCCTTCCCAAGAATCCAGTCTCAGTGGCGTGTGCGGCGTTCGTCCCCGGATACAGCGGCGGGACCGCGACGGATTCAAACCGTCTTCCCTATTCTCTCGAAGCAACACGCCTCAAGCACCCAAGTCGGCCGGGCATGTTATCGCCCGCGCGAAGGATTGCAACTAAGGCTGCTCGTCAGGATCAGCCCGCCTTGTGTTGAACGCGGAGTGAGGCTGATTGCAGTCGAATCTCAATCCTTGACATCTCTTGTCCTGTGATCGTGAGAGCACGGCGGTGGTTATACCGCGGACGGATGAGGATGGCACATTTCACACTCACCCGAAGCGTAAGCGAGGACGGGTGTTGCATCCTCGCTTACGCTTCGGGTGAGTGTCAGCGTGTACCGCGTGAGGTATATCTCCATTTAAAAGCGGCTTCCGAACAACCATTCCAGATTGACCGCTCATGGCATAGGGCCATCACGTTTTTCAACGTAGGGTGGGACCAGCTCGCTTCGAGCGCCGGCCCACCAGCGGGAAACGTCGAGAAATCATAGTGGGCCGGCGCGGCGAAACGCCGCTGGTCCCACCCTACAGATTTCGCCGCCCCAACAAGACGATTGCTCTGCTCATGGCAATGCTCACGTTGTGAGAATAGTGGGAGCTGATAAACTGTGCCGCGCGGGTTGGCAGGCGGTTTGGACGCCGTGACTCCCTCAACCTCCCATCTCCTCTCGGCCGGGTCTGCAATGCCATTCGAGACCTCGCAATCCACGTCAGCCAGTTCCAATCGTCGCGCTCAACAGCGAACGCTCTCGTTCCTCGTGATGATTGCGATGTTGGTACTCATCGTGAACGTGATTTTCACGGACCCGGCAAAGAAGCCGGATGCCACGGCACGTCGAACCCGCACCCCGCCGCGTGACAACGACTTCAGTGTTGATTTCAACGTCCGCAACGAAGAGGAACGAGCGTCAAAATCGGACGAAGTCCTCATCGTTCCGGCAGACGGAACTTTGCCGGAGCGGTTTGAATTACCGACCGAGCGTTCGCGTGAGTGGCTTGAGGACCAAGCCGATCAAGGTGAAGAGTGGGCAGCCGACGCGGCAGCGCGTGCGCGGGCGGAGGCTCGCCGCAACACGCGGTTCAACAAGCGAGTTCTTTCGTCTGTGCGTGACAACACGGTCGGTATTCGACGCGGCGAGTCCGATGCGTACTACCGCTTGCTCGGGCACGTTCAACAAGTCGCACCGGACGAATTGGAACTCGCGTCCACGACCGAGACTCAGTACTTGAACCTGATGACCGAGCCGGATCGCTTCCGTGGTGAACCACTCACGATTCAAGGCGACCTGTGGCGGCTCTATGAATTTGACGCCGGCCCCAACGATTTGGGTCTCACCACGCTGTACGAAGCGTGGATTTTCACGGGCGACTCGCAGCCGCATCCTTATCGAGTCATCTGCACGCGGCTGCCGCACACGCTGACACCGGGCGAAGACATTCGCAGGCCGGTTCGAGTGACCGGTTATTTCTTCAAGCGGGAAGCCTATCCGTCGCGAGGCGGCTTTCACGTCGCACCGACTTTGATCGCATCCACGCTCACGCCCTTCCGTCTGGCCAATTCTGTCCCGCCGACTGATGCCATCCTCCCGTACATGGTCGGCGTGGTGACGGCGATTGGCCTCGCGCTGCTCGTGACGTTGCTCGCCTTCACTTTGGGAGACCGACGTATCAAGCGACTCGCGCGACAGCGGACGCTCGGTGCTTCCAGCCCTTCGTTTGCGGGAGTCGATCACCGGTCTCTCGGCTCTGTCGAGGAAAGCTTGAGCCAGTTTGCCGAGCTGCAACGGCAGGCCGACCTCCGCGATGAGATTGTCGCCACCGGCCGCGATGCCGGATCGGTCGCGACTTCGGTCCTCTATCGCCGCGATCCCTACGCTTCCGTACCGCCACCCGTTCCAGCCTCACTCAGTGAAGACGAACTCCATTCGAGGCAGCTCTCGCAAGCCACCACGTTGCAATCGTGGACCGCGCGCCAGCGCACTGCGGACAAAATCTCTCGTGACACCGCCGTCAACGATGCCGCCCTGCTGCGTGAACAGAGCGACACGGAACACGTTCTCGACACGCTCGATCCGGAACAAGCCGCCGATGACGATGAGTCCGACCGTGGCGATGCCAGTGATGAACGGCGGCCTCGAAACCGCTCCGACAGCTCGGTATTTACACTGAGCCAAGCTCGATCTTCCCAAGCGACCGAACTCGACGAGAGTGCGAACAGCGGGACCGTGAACAATCACGACGCGATCCGCGCGGGTGCCTCGAAGCTCGCCGAGTGGGAGCGAGAAGTCGAACAGTTCTCCTCGCGAACGGACACCACAAGCACCGCGACGACCCGCGCGTCCGCAGCGACCCGCGAAACCGTGGATTCCTCCCGCACGACCGCTTCAACCTCAATTGTTTCGTCAGACACGCGAGAACGGATCGCGCGCGTCGAAGTGGAGCGAGACCGTCTGACGCGCGAGCAGGAACTGCGAGAACGACTTCAACGCCAGCAGTCTGAATTGGAGATTGAGCGGCAAGAACAGCTCAAACGAGATCGCGAGGCCCAGTCTCATTCCGAATGGAATGACTCGCGAGCGGCAGCCGATCGTGAACGAGCTCGCTTGGAACAGGATCGCTCGCGACTCGAATCCGAACGGCTGGAGCGAGAGCGAATTGAACGGGAGCGGTTCGAGCGAGATCGCGTTGACCGCGAACGCCTGCTTCTCGAAGAACAGGATCGCCAGCAGTTGGAACTCCGGCGGCTCGAGCGACTCCACCGCGAACGAGAACGAGAAGCTCAAGACCGCGATGCGCTGTTGCGAGCCGAACGAGACGGTTCGCGCGAGGCAGCGGAACGTGAGCGAGTTCGATTGGAAACGGAGCGTGTCCGGCTGAATTCCGAGCGGCTCGAACGTGAACGCATCGAACGCGAGCGGCTGCTGGCCGAACGGTTACTGCGCGAGAAATTGGAACGCGACAAACGAGAATTGGAACGCAAAGAACGCCTCGCAACAGAGCGAACCGAATACAGGTCGGTTCGCCGGGAAGTCTCATCGCTCGATGAAGTCGCTTCGGAAGAGGTCGTTGGTGATGAGTTGAGTCTCGACGAATCCTCACTGACCGAAGAGCAACGCGAAGAACGACGACGGGGAGGGAATCATCGCGGCGGCTGGGGTTGGCCGCGACGTGGTCAGGCCGGTCAACGCGATGCCACGCCACTCAATTCGGAGTCGCTGCACTCTCAGCCGGTCGATGACGACCTGACCGGCGACGATGTGGACGACGATGACTCCGCAGACGACGTGACGGAAACGGACGAGACCGCTGACGGCGAAGCCACAACGGACAAGCCCGCGAGCGATGGCTCCGCGACACCCAAAAAGAAGTCCGGCTGGGGGGCCTACAACGAACAGAAAGCCCGCAGCAAACGTCGCCGCAGCAAAGACTCTCGCTGAAACGGAGAGCCGTCTGCACGCCTATCAGCTTGTTGAATAACCTTGTAGGACGGGCACTCTTGCCCGTCTTTCCGCTTGAAAACCGACGGGCAAGAGTGCCCGTCCTACCTTTTTCAACAGGCTGCTATACCGCACGCGGTTGAAGCTGACACTAACCCGAAGCGTAAGCGAGGAGGCAACACCAGTCCTCGCTTACGCTTCGAGTTAGTGTGAAATGTGCCATCCTCACCCGCCTGCGGTATATCTCCCCCCGCGCCCCGGCTTTGCGAGGAGAGAGGCCGGGGATGAGGGGGCTTGGATCGGCAAGGAGACGACGAACGGCGGAAGGACACTAACCCGAAGCGTCAGCGAGGACGCCACTCACCTCCTCGCTGACGCTTCGGGTTAGTGTCCTTCCGCCGCCCGTGCTACGGTCGAGTTCTCCCGTTCCACCACCGGATCGCGGCGGACACCAGCAGGGTGATGCACGCGGCCTTCCAAGCCAGCAGCCACCACGGTCTCCACCACGCGCCAGTCTGGAGTTCGACCACGTCAGACAGGCCGAACAAAACGAAGGTCGCTGCCAACACATAGCCTCGACCTTGATGCCCGCTCCGGCTCCGCAGCGTTTGCGCCAAAACCACGATGCCGCAACCGGTCCACCAGAAGACTTCAAACACGTTGATCGCATCCACGAACGTCATCGACTGGTACTCGCTCGATGGTGACTTCCTGTCGTTTATATTTCACGCGGTCACGAGTGAGGTCTTGGCGAGCCGCACGCCGTAAAACTGCGGGTTCTGATTTGTTGCAGGAAACCCGTGGCCTTACGGCACACGGCTCGCCTCGAACCTCTCATTGTTGCCCACGCGGTTAACTAGCGCGGCTTCGCCTCAGACCAAAGTCGCCATCATCGCTCCGGTTCGACATGCGAGTTCTGTTGTTTCCGTCGGCGGTAGACCGACCTGGTCACGGTCGTTTTAGCCAGTCGCCATCGGAGGGGCGGCGGAAGTCATGATGCCGTTCGAGGCCTCCGGTGGAAAGGA
>JAYTGQ010000873.1:0-3510 GCA_043733345.1 Schlesneria sp. | reverse complement strand
TGCCGTGTCGAGCTCGAGGTCTTCCATCGCGTGCTTCTCGAGTTCTGCCTTAAATTCCCGAAATTCCCGCATTTCCCTGTCGAGATCTTCCATCAGGTAACTCTCCTATTCGGAATCTGGGTCGGGATTGTATTTGCGATCGTATTCGCGGAGTCGCTCCTCATAATCTTCCATTTTCTTGGTCCAATCTCGCTGGATCTTTCCGTTATTTTTCAACCGGCTGATGAATTTCCTGGCGTTCGCGATGTATTGCTTGATTTGCTTAACCCAGGTTCTGCCGGTTCCCCCCCCATTATCATCCGGATCACCGTGATCCGTAATGCTGCCATCCAGTCTGCCGAAATGAGTTTCAATGGACTTGACCTCACCTTCGATTTTCGTGATCTGCTGTCCGTTGTCGGAGAACACAAACGGTGGAAGCTCGGCATCGGTGAGCGGCCGCGTATACGCCGCAATCGCCTCCGCGAGTTCATGCCCATGCACGATCACGGTCTGCAAGGCCACGATTGCGGCGGACGCCATGAGACCATTCACCACGAATGAGGCATTGAGGTCTGCCGCGGTTTCGCGCCCAGTCGGATCAATCACATTGACCGGATCTCCTTCCGCGTATAAGTACAGGTTGGTGCTCCCACCGTCGAAGGCGAACGGATCGCGCGCCGTCCAACGTCCGACGCGAGCATCGTAGTCACGAACCCCGAAGCGGACGAGCCCGGTTTCGGCATCATATAGTCCCCCCGCAAACCCGAAGGGTTGAAACCCCGGGTTTGAGTCCAGCAACACCACGCCGAACTCGTCATAATCGATACGCTGGACGATTGCGCCGCTCTGCGCATCGACCACGAGGCGAACACTCCCCAGGTGGTCCGTAATCATGCGATAGGTGCGACCACCGCGCAGGAGGAGATCGGGCACGCGGTCATTGGTGCCAAACACGAAGCGACTGACGATCGCTCCGTGTCCATCAAGCTCTGCCGCCAGCCTCGTGGGACCGTCGTACACCCAACTCCGGACGATCGACCCATCGATGGCGGTCGCGATACGACGATTCGCACCATCAAGGACATATGATATCTGCCGTCCATCTGGGCGACGCACCGCCAATAGATTGCCGATGACGTCGTACGTGAACCGTGTCGTGTCTGGGCCTTCGATCTTGTACTTGAGTGCGCCCGCCTTCGAGTACTGATAAGACGCTCCGCCGTTCGTCACGAGACGGTCCTGCGCATCGGTCGTCGCGACGACGACGCCCGCACCACTGACCTTTCGGGTGCGGTTGTCGTTGGCGTCGTAGTCGTACGTCGCGAACGCAGCGCCATCTTTGTTGACTGTAGCCAAGCGGCGCGCGGAGTCGTAAACGAACGTCCACACGGTGGTGGGCGCTCCGAACGTTTCATTCTTTCGAGCGATCCTCCCGAACGTGTCACGTCCGTAGCCAAAGCGAAACATCTCAATACCGCCCGAAGACACCACCAAGCCGGTGTCCTGCCCGAACGAATCGGCGAAGTGCGTGGTCTGCACGTTTCCCGCAGTGGTGCTCGTGACAAGCCCGGTCTGTGCGTCACGTGTGACCGCGAGCGGTCCTGCCGTCGTGATACGACCGTCGGAATCATATGAGAACGCGATATCAAGTCCGCCGGTAACCTTTTGGATGGCCGTTCGGAAGTCGTTGTCGAGTATCTCCCGGACCGAACCAGTGGTCGCCCCGGACCAAGACTCGCCGACGAGTGCTGCACCGTCGTAAAGTTGATCGACGATGACCGCGCCGCGGACCATGCGGTTGAGTTGACCGGTTTGTGCCGAGTAGCCAAACGTGACGGAATCCGTCGGCGCGAGCTGAACCGCTGCTCGACGCCCTGCTTGGTCGTAACGAATGTTCATGGAGCTGGTGTCGGGAAACATCAGGGAGGTCGGGCGACCTTCAGCATCGTAGTTGACCCGAGTCGCGGTAGCACCATCTCCAACGGAGGGCGGCGAATAGCTTTCGAGCAAGCCAGCCGGTGTATAGGTCATGCGATGCGCGGTGCGCCCGGGCGGCGTGACACTAGACAGTCGTCCATTGGCGTCATATCCGAAATGGATTACCGCACCGGAGCCCAAGGTGCGCTGGATCTCTCGTCCGGCTGCGTCAAATAGGTTTCGCACGACACGCCCGTCCACGTCCGTCGTACTGGCGAGCCGACCGGCTGAGTCATACCCATACTGGAGTGCGCGCACGCCCTGACGAAGTTCGAGAATCCGGCCCAGGTCATCGTATCGACGGCTCAGAGAAGACAATCCTCCGAGCGTCTGGTCGAGCACTTGACCGTGGGGATCAAACGAGGTCACCACTCGTCGGCCAGCCGCGCTCGTATATGTCCGCTTGAACGTTGATCGATCAAACACTGACGTGCTGACTCGGCCATTGATGACGAGAGAGTCATAGCTGGCAAGAGGAGCGGACTGATCATCCGAGTTCTGTAGGAGAAACGTCCTCCGCAACGAGGCGGTTCGACGTGCACCCGAGGGGAGCGTGACGGTTTCCTGCGGCTGGGGAGACTGCATCCCGAACAATGGGTCAGCAAAAAATGTCCGTGCTGTGGTCGTTCCGTCTGGATCCAGAACGGCGGTTCGGCCGTCGGTATCCAACGAACCAGACGTCACGAGCGCTCCGGGAGACGTCGTCTGCCACACCGTGCCCCCAGTTGCCACGTGCTGTACCGAATACGACGATTGGGTGGTATCGGTCCATCCAATCTGACCAACTGACCCAGCCGGTGTTGACGAACCGGAAAGTGATGTCGTTCCACCAAACGCGTTTGTTCGGCCAATGAGTTGTCCGCTCAGATCGTAGGTGAAGCGGTCTAGGAGTGTTCCCTCCGCATTGGTCGAACTCTCTACGAGTCCACCACTGGTATATGTGAACGTCGGCCCGACGCCATCTGGACCAACGACATGGGAAAGACCGCCGCTAGCATCGAGAGTTAACGTGGTGCGTACACTGTCCGGCGAGACCATCGTGGTCGATTGACCATTGGCACGATTGATCTTCGTTTCTCGCCCATAGGAGTCTCGCACCGTTGTGAGCTGACCAGCCGCGTCGTAACCGAACGTCCGGAGCACGATCCCCGTGACGACATCGGTTGTGATGAGCTGCCGCCCCGTCGCATCAAACCCATAGAGTTCCCGCCCATCCGCCGACGCAATCGCATACCCCGTCAGCGACGTCCCTGGCATCGGCGCCGCGATCTTCCGCACCTCATGATGGTTGGGATCCGCAATCAACAATTCGCCCGTTTGTGTCAACGCCATTTCCGTGACGCCGGCAAATCGCGCCGCGCGTGCCGGCCCGCCGTCCCCGGCCACGCCCGCGAATCGGAACCCCGCCAACGAGTTCAGAATTCCGTTCGGCGTGACGATAAACACTTCTTCGTCGCTGCCGATATACAGCGTACCATCCGGCGCCACCTTCACGGACCGCAGGAAACTGATCGGGCTCTCGGTCGCCGGCAGTCCCTGATGCGAGAAATC
>JAYTGQ010000872.1:0-1092 GCA_043733345.1 Schlesneria sp. | reverse complement strand
TTGAACTCGAAAGCGGTGCGGCGGTGCTTCCTGAGATCGGGGCCATGTCTGGCGCGAACGCCGTTTCCGAGACTGCTCTGGTCCGCAATCTGTTCCTGCAATTGCCCTCGAACAGCGTCGTCATGGACGATGCGGGATTCGGCATCTACGCGGTGGCGAATGAGGCTCGGGAGACCGGCCACGACTTTCTGTGGCGGCTGACCGCTGCGCGTTTCAAGACAATGGTTGCCCCAGCGCGACTCGTCCCACAGCAGGGCGATTGCCGGACCTACGAGCTGACGTGGCGTCCCAGCGGAAAGGATCGCTTGAGTCATCCCGAACTGGCGAACGACGTGGCCCTCGACGTGAGATTGCGTGAGATCCGCCGGCATGATTCACTGACTCTGTACTTGGTCACGAGCCTGTCGGAGGATGCGGCCGAACTGTCGGAGCTGTATCGCCACCCTGCGCCGCTCTCATTACGAGTTCATGGCTACGCGTCTCGAACGGGATAATACGGTGGGCTTGTCCACCCGTTCCTGGAACATTGCGGCGAAGATGCCTTCGCGCGGCTTGAGCGGTTAAGGATAGCTCATCAGCAAAGTTCGCTACACCGTCCATACATGTGTTATGCACCAAGACGCCGAGGTAACCGACTTGATAGACGTGTTCGCCGTGGACTTCGATGTTGTAGACGTTGTGGGTGCCGGGGCAGGGGATAACGGCCGTGACGGTGGTCAGTGAGCCATCGGCTTGACGCAGGTGTTCGCCCGGTTGCAGAGCATCGGCTCGAACGAATTGCTGCTTGTCCTCGGACCAGAACGGGTGGTTGGGGTGGTGCCGATTGGAGCCGACAGACCCGCGACATGGACATCGACGACTTTCGCTCCGTGATGCCGGAACGTCGCCGTGACGAGTTGGTACTCCGGCCCCGGTCTCGGCTTGAGGTTCGGGCAGTCCTCGACCGCCAGCACCTTCGCGTGACCGTCGATCCCGCACTCGGGGACCGAGATGTATACCTCACGCGGCCATGAGTGAGACGTTTTCAAACCGCTGAAAGTTGAGGGTCATCAGTGAGTCGAGATCGGCGGCGTGTGGTGTCGGGATGACGGA
>JAYTGQ010000871.1:0-3514 GCA_043733345.1 Schlesneria sp. | reverse complement strand
GCTGACATCGCTTCGCGATTGAAGCAGGGCTGACGCCCAAGAACCGGGGGGCTGACGCCGCCCCTATCAGAAACCTCTCACGTTGTGCCGCGTGAGGTATCAATCAAAGGGTGAATCGAGTGGCGGGATCATACTGACCGCGACCGCTCCTGACACTCACTCGGAATCGCGAGTCATGACGCGGGACTGTCGCAGGAGTGACTTTATTCGCCGAAAACATGTCCTTTCGGAAAGCCTTTCCAGACGTGACCGACAAAAGTCCTCGTAGCACGGACGCCTCGTCCGTGCGTCTGAAATCGCCCATGACATTCGCGCACGGACGAGGCGTCCGTGCTACGAAACGCTGTCTAGGCGACTTTTGTCGGTCACGTCTTTCCACCGATCACGGCATTCCCTAAACTCGGCCGCACGCTTCGACCCCTTTGGTTTGGGGCGGAAATGACAATTGTTTTGACTCAAATCACGCAAGGAGTTTTCTGTCCATGACCGAGCAAAAGGCCACCAACGTCACCTGGCACGAACACAAAGTGACGAAGGACGAACGATCCAAGTTGAATGGACACAAGGGAGCCGTGCTGTGGTTCACCGGCTTGTCCGCCTGTGGCAAAAGCACGATCGCCAACGCGGTCGATCACAGGCTCAGCCTCGCGGGCAAGCACAGCGTCGTGCTGGATGGCGACAACATCCGCATGGGTCTGAACAAGAACCTCGGGTTCTCCGCCGAAGACCGCGCCGAGAACATCCGCCGCATCGGTGAAGTGGCGAAACTGTTCGCTCACAACGCCAACTTCACACTGACCGCGTTCATCTCGCCGTACCGCGCCGACCGCGATGCCGTCCGCGCGTTGCTGCAACCGGGTGAGTTCATTGAAATCCTCGTCGATGCCACTGTCGAAACGTGTGAGCAGCGCGATCCGAAGGGCCTCTACAAAAAGGCGCGCGCGGGCGAGATCAAGAACTTCACTGGCATCAGCGATCCGTACGAAGGTCCGGAAAAGCCTGAGTTGGTTCTCGATTCCAACAACAAGGGAATCGAAGAACTGACCAACGAAGTGATCGCGTACCTCGAGAAGAACGGCTACCTCAATACGTGATGTTCGCGTTGCGAATGCAGACATGAGAGCGGTGATGATTCATCGCACTCAACCAAACCGAACACCCCAGTGGCCACGCGACTACCGGGGTGTTTTCGTTGGTGTGATGTTGAACACGGATTGCGCACCACTTCAGTTCGGCGAGACGAACTTCGTTTAACCGCAAGCCGAAGGCGAGCGCGGAAAATGACACGACATCGTGTCTCGCCACCGCGCTCGCCTTCGGCTTGCGGTTAAACGAAAACATCCCACCTCACAGCTTCGGCAGCACGGGTGGGACCGGCTTTGGCGTTGGCTTTATGGCGACCTTCTGCTGTTCGTTGGCAAACTTGGGAGCGGGCTTGGCTTTCGTCTCTTTGTTCTTGGGGGCGGGCGGGGCGGGCGGAATAAAACGTTCGATCAGCTTGATGCCGAAGCCGTCGCGAAGTTCGCGCGCGGCCATGACCGCCCACGGAGTCCCCGGCGCTTCGCTGATGACTCGCTGAAGATAGCCCTCCGCGACACCCACCTGTTTTCGCAGTGACGGAGCGTATGTCAGCTCTCGACTCGGGCGAAAGATGAAGTGGTTGACCTTCGATTGAATGTCGGCCTCCGCATAACCGGTCTTCAATTGAGCCAAGGCCGAGTTGTATTCAAAGGCCCGGATTTTCTGCGCGAGCAGGCGACCGTAGTTCAAGCTGAATGCGAGTCGCCAGCGGGCAGAAGGCTCGGACGCATAGAGCTTCTCCACGTTGGGCGGCATCCGCGCGAGGATGTTATCGACGGCCAAACTGCTGATCGCCGCCGAACGCTGAGCGTCAGTGAATGCCTGTCGGAAATTGCCCGGCTGCACGCGGAACTCCATCTGCGGAGTCCCTTGCGCGCGGAGGTTCGTCGTCTGACTGTACTCGGCCGCGCCGACGACCGCCGCTCGCAAGGGATGCTTGATCATGTCCCTCAGGAATTGATCGGGTGAGCTGTACTTGTAGTCCGGCTCGAAAGCCTTCATCAGACCGGGGTCAAATTCCCCGACGGTACTTAGCCCCGCGTTGGTGGTCATATTGGTCAGGAAATAGACGCCGCCCGTTTCTCTGACGAGCCGCGACAAGGCGTAGGGACCGTAGCCCGACGAGAGGTAGGTGTACTGTGGTCCCTCGTACCAGAACGGCAGATCGACGTTCTCCACGACGACGGTTTCGGGACCGAGATCAACGGGGATTTGATAGGTCTGGCCATTCTCCTTCGCGACGTACGGGACCAGACCCTTGCGACGACCGAACGGCGATGCGGGACCGATGACGTAGCCCTTTGCCCCGAAACGCTGGCACTTGGTGATGGCCAACTCCATCGCCGGACCATGATCGTCGCCCGCTTCATCCGTCACCGTGACGAGCAGAATGCGGCGTCCGTTGTCGGTGCGGTACTTGTTCCAACTATCCATCACTTGGTTGACGGCCGCGAAAACATTCTCGATCCCCGACTCATCAGTCGGCGCGTTGCGAACGGCGCTGAGCACCTCCTCGAACTTGGCGGTTGGCTCCTTGGTCATGAACAGCGTCTTCGCGCCAAAGGTCACGACACCGGTGAGGATGGGCTGGTCGAGTCGCGGAATCTGTTCGGTCTGCTCCAGCGCATGGAGTTCGCCGTAGATGCGTTTGAGCCGCCGTTGCAACACCAACCGTTGCGGCCCCAAACTGCCGGAAGCGTCAATCAACCAAACCACGAGAACCTTACGCTCCTGAAGATTCTGGGCGATCTCCCAGGTGACGCGGTCGAGAGCGGACTCGATCTGAACCAGCCCCTCACCGGTGGTGCCGTGAACGACCATCTTTTCGCTGAGATTCATTCCCTGCGGGATGTCGTACATCGGCGGACGCATCCCTTCGACATTCAGATCGAGGAGTGCGGTCGGAGCGGTTTCCATTCTCGGGTTCTTGGCGATCTCCAACCCCAGCGAGATCGCGTTCATCGACTTGCGGACTTCCATCTCACGGTCGCTGGGATTGGCAAGTTCGTACTGCGGTTCCACGGCCTTGAAGTCGATCGGCTCTTCGCGCGGAGGCAACGCGGTGAAGTCAGACTCAATCGGTTCGTCCGCCAGCTTGGGACGAAGTTCAAACGACACATCGGCCAGCGTCACGATCAGCCAGAGATGAAAGAGAATGCTGAGACCAATCCCGAACAGCCGCGCGACCCACCTCGAACCGCTCGGCGCAACGTCATCATCTTGAAAGGCCAGTTCCAGCAGGAACGGCTCTTCCGCTGTCAGCAGTCGGTCTTGATTCATGGCTCACTCCCCCAAACGTCAATCACTGTTCGGCCATAGCCAGGCCAGTTTGCGCCGCGAGTCTAGCGTCCGAACGTCCTGCTCGGCGAGCAATTCCGGCTCTCCTCCATTCTTGTTGAACAACCCCCGTGAGCGGCAAGGCGCTAGCCCAATG
>JAYTGQ010000870.1:0-3518 GCA_043733345.1 Schlesneria sp. | reverse complement strand
CGTCGTGCAGGGCAACCAAGCGAACGGAGCGCCTCGTCCGCGGAATCGACCGAAAGATCCGGCTCAAAGCGAACTCGAAAAGTTCTTGCAAGAAGTTGTCGGTGGTAAGCGTCCGGCCGAACAGAATCGCCCAACGCCACCTGCCGTTCCTCAACAGAAACAGTCTCGCTCTGCCAACGAGAAGAAGGGCGGGAAGTCCAAATCGCAGCAACAGCGTCTCGCCAAATCAGGGTCAGGTTCGCCACGACAGGGTGAGCGTGTGGTTCAGTCCACCATGCCGACGACCAACTTCGATGACGGGGTTCGTTCGCACCACCTGCAAACGACCGTGGAGCCGGGACGAATCGGCGCGGCGGTTCAACGGGACATTGATGGCGCGGTCTTGCAAGACTTGGGTTCGGACAGGTCGCGCGAAACGGGACAGCGAGCCGACAACCCACACCCGCTCATCGCCGTGCTGCGCAATCCCGCTGGAGTTCGCCAAGCGATCCTGCTGAACGAAGTGCTGGGCAAGCCGAAGGCGCTGCGGTCGCGATGAAAGAAACGAACGCCTCTGTCGGATGGGCACTCTTGCCCGTCCGC
This sequence comes from Schlesneria sp., assembly GCA_043733345.1. GTDB lineage: Bacteria > Planctomycetota > Planctomycetia > Planctomycetales > Planctomycetaceae > Schlesneria. Next base: position 2,936 of record JAYTGQ010000870.1, on the reverse strand, counting down.
TTTGAGCGTGGAAAGCGGACGGGCAAGAGTGCCCATCCGACAGCGCAGCTCAACAAGACGGTCTCAACCACGGCCGAGCAAGCTCCATGTCCGAAGTCGAAACGTTCATCTTGCTGTTTGCGGGCGGGTTCTCCGTTCGAGGCAGTTGTGCGTACACGTTGCGGTTGGCCGAGCATCTGCCGCAGCGTGGTCTGCGCACGGTGGTCGTCTGTCCCGATGCCAGCAAAGTGGATCGCGAGCGCCAACGCGAGCTTCAGATTCGCGAGTTTCCCAACCTGCATTGGCCGATCTGGGGCGCGGTCGTTCGCAACCTGATGCTGCGGCAATTTCAAGCCGATCCCCCCGACTTGATTCATGTGCAGTCGCGGTCGGCGCTGTCACAGGCAACTTGGTTTGCGAGGCGTTTGCAGCGGCCCTTCGTCCTCACGGTGCATGATTACCTCCAGCCCAAGGAACGGCTGCACATCGACCTCAAGTGGTGCCGCCGCATCATCGCGGTCAGCGACTCCGTGAAGTCGGACCTCATCGAACGAACCGGCGTATCGAGTGATCTCGTCACGGTCATTCAAAGCGGCGTCAATCAAGTGACCTCGCACGAGTTGGTCGAAGTCTTTCAAAGTGACCGCGTTCCGGTGGTCGGAACAGCCGGGCCACTCGAAGCCGTGAAGGGATTCCCGTTTTTTCTCGGTGCCGCTGCGCGCGTGCTTTCGACGGGGCGCGAGGTCGAGTTCGTGATTGCGGGAGCCGGTCCCGAGGAATCCAATCTGCGACGACTCGCACGCGAACTCGGTATCAACGAGCATGTGACATTCGTTCCGAACGTGCTCGATTTTGACGATGCACTCGCCGCGATGGACATCTTCGTACTGCCGTCGCTCCAGCAGGGGATCGGCACGATCATGCTCGACGCGATGGCGCTGGGTCGTCCGGTGATCGCGACCAAAGTCGGCGGTGTTTACCGAGCCGTGCGCGACCGCGAAACAGGGTTGCTTGTCCCACCGTCCAACAGCGAATCACTGGCCGAGCGAATTGTGGAACTGCTCGATGACCCGGCTCAAGCCCGCGCGATCGGTCGCGCCGCGCGCGAGGCTGTAGCTCGCGACTTCAGCGTCGAACGGATGATTGAACAGACGGCGGCACTCTACGAAGAAGCCCTCGGACAGCACGTTGCGGTGTGATTCGCCGCTAAAGCGTTTTTCAAAACCAGCCCGACGCGCAAGCGAGGGCTTCAGCATCATCGAATGTCCAGCCCTCGCTTGCGCGTCGGGCTGGTTTTCGGAGACCCGCGCCGAACGAGTTGATTGCCCCTATCGCCTACGCGAACTCAGGCTGCCGGCAATTGAGCTGGTCCTTCAACCGGTTGACGATGCTCGAGTGCATCTGGCTGACGCGCGACTCAGACAGGCCGAGCGTCGAACCGATCTCCTTCATCGTCAGCTCTTCGTAGTAGTAGAGGATGATGATGAGTCGTTCGTTACGGTTGAGGCCCTTCGTGACGAGCCGCATCAGGTCGCGTTTTTGGATGCTGTGCGTGGGGTCTTCGCCCTTGCTGTCCTCGATGATGTCGATCTCGCGGACATCCTTGTAGCTGTCGGTCTCGTACCACTTCTTATTGAGGCTCACGAGGTTCACCGCACTCGCCTCGGACTTCATCTTCTCGTATTCCTCGACGGGAATGGCGAGCTTCTTAGCGATTTCGATGTCTGCGGGCGGGCGACCGAGTTCGGCTTCGGCTTCTTTGCGGGCCGCCTCCAGTTTGCTGGCTTTGCTGCGGACGAGACGCGGAACCCAGTCCATCGTGCGCAGTTCGTCGAGCATCGCACCACGGATGCGGGGAACGCAGTACGTCTCGAACTTCACGCCGCGTTCGAGATCGAAGGCTTCGATCGCGTCGATCAGACCGAACACGCCCGCCGAGATCAGGTCGTTCAAATCCACGCCGTCGGGGAGCTTCGACCAGACACGTTCCGCGTTGTAGCGGACCAGCGGCAAGAAGCGTTCGATGAGGGTATTCCGCAAGTCCTGGTTTGATTGATCTCGTTTGAAATCGTTCCAGACTTGAGCGATGTCGAGTTCGGCAACCTTCGTGACCATCAATCCCTCCATGGACTCATGCGTGTGCCGCGTCGGGCCATCCCGGGCGGAGACACGCGATTTCTGTGTCAGTTCTTTCAAACAGACTCGCCGTCATGGCGAGCCTCAATCGTCAGGCAACCGGTCAAACTTGTCTGCGTCATACCCACCCGCAGCGTGAGCAAGGAATTTGCTCTGAGCATGCTCGCTCACGCTGCGGGTGGGTGTGGAACGAGCAGACCCGTCCAACCCTTCCTCCTCAACTTGGTCATCGATTCACCGACTGGAACGCCACGCACCACAGATGTCCGCTCAGCCAACCCACTCCGTACATCACGGCCAAGGCCAGCAAGGCGGCTTGAAGCGTCGCGTCGAAGCCGACTGACGAAGATAAGCCACGAACCACGGTCATCACAAACCCAATCAAGCCCACAGACGCGCCCGAATGATGTGCCACAACCAACTCCGTGCGACGAGCGGCAGGTTGAGCCGAGCCGGTCCACAAAGCGGGCCGCTCTCGACACTCCACCGACGATTCTTTATCGGCTTTGAGTGACTCGGGCCTTCAGTCGATTCAGTTTATTTCTCCCGGAGATCGCAACCGGACTCAGTTCCAAAATTGTGTTCGCTCACGAGTACATCCCTTCAAGTTCTCGGTCGGTTACTCACCCGCCGCGTGAGATTTGAAGCCGCACACTTCGAGCTGCGAAGCAGCGCCAGCGAGTCGCCTTGGGCGTCAGCCCAAGGTTGGTCGAAAGGAATGGTTGACGTGTCCGACAAAAGTAGCAGGCACACTCCGTGTGCCGTCCGCGAGACCGTGATTCGCCGAGGAATTCGGTGAACGGCACATGGAATGTGCCTAC
>JAYTGQ010000869.1:0-1096 GCA_043733345.1 Schlesneria sp. | reverse complement strand
CGACGAGACGGATGATGAAGTCCTCTGGCATGAACTGCTGGATGAGCGCTCCGTACTGGCGGTAGATGCCACGGAAGCCTGTGAGTTCGGCCATCTTGAGCTTCATCGTGAAGCGCGTGTTCCCCTGTTCGGAGATGAGCGCCACGCCAGTTGCGGTCGTGTTGGAAGTTGCACCGATGTCTGTCCCCGAGGTATAGGGCGAGACGCCGGAGACCTGCTCGCAGATGCCCTTCCAGAAATCGACCTCGTTGTAGCTGGAGTTCGTCACGTCCCCCATCTCCAGGCGACGGAACACCTGGTCGAGTGGACGGTCGTTCGTCACAACGGGGATGAAGGCTCCTGGGTATATCTTGAGGTTGCGGCGATCCTTGAGCGCGTCCGCGTCCCCGTAGAACACCGACTCCATGAGCAAGCGCACGTTATCGACGCGCTGGTTCGTCATGGCGTTGATGAGGTCTTGTGGTCCCTCTAGGTGCTGAACCTCACCTACCCCCCAGAACTCGTGAGCGTTGAGGTGGTCGATGATGCGGTGGAAGGGGAACTCCCCGTGGTCGAAGGGGTTCTCGACGACGCGAACGATGAACCGTCCGGCAAGGGACGTGATGACCTTCCCGTCGTCATACCAACACTCTCGCACCTCGATAGCGTCGGCTTCTGTGTGCGCCCCACCAAGACCGACGGATGAGACACGCTTCTGGCCTGGGTCATCCAGCGCGGTCGTGAAGTCGGCCTCGGAGAACTCGGGCGGGATGCGAAAGAATCCGCTCTTGACGCGAGCGTCGATCCATGACTTCGGCTTGAACGAACGCTGGATGAGATAGGTGGCGTCCTCGATGGATGTTGCCATCGGATCGGGGAAGAAGTTGAAGATGTCGATGGCCTCTCCCACCGGCCCGATGTAGGAGATGACTTCCTCGGTGACGCGCTTGGTCTGACCCGTGGGCTGCGTCTGTCCGGTATCGACCTGATCCATGACGGGCTGACCGTTGGGGTCGGTGAGAGGCTGGCCTGTCTGCGGGTCGATGATGGGCTGGGAGGCCATGACGGGTTCAGTGATGTCCTGAGAAACCTTGCGCGTGTGCGAGCGCTTGCCAGC
>JAYTGQ010000868.1:0-1098 GCA_043733345.1 Schlesneria sp. | reverse complement strand
ACTTCGACCGCCGGTCAGACGACGGACGTTGACGTGCCACTGAGTCCCGGAATGACGCTGCGCGGCAGGCTTGATCCGTCGATCCCGCGACCGGTGAAGAACGGCTTCGTGGTCGTCACGATTCACGACGAACCGACCGCTGTCGCAGGGACAAGCAATGAGGCGGTGCAGTGGCAGACGTGGACGAAGGTCTCGGAGAATGGCGACTTTGAGTTCACCTCCTTGCCGCCGTCGAGCGATGTCCGATTGCTCGCGTGGTGCGACGGTTCTGTTTCCAAGCTGCCCGATGCCGCGACGATACCAGCCTCCTCGAAGCCATCCGTCCACGCGGGGATCTCGATGCCGCAATTCTTCACGGTGTCTCCCGAGGCCAAGTACGAGATCACGATGGAACCGAGCGCGCAGTGCGAAGTCACCGTCGCGACGACGGGTGGCAAGCCGGTGGCAGGGATTGAAGTCGGCTTCTCTCCCAACGTGATCTACGGTCGCGGAAGCACGATGTTCGGCTGGGCGGGACGCAGCGAGCTTCCCCCCAAGACGAGCAACCAGACCATCGGCGACATTCTTCGTGAACCGACGAATCAGTGGGACGTGCGATTGAACGATCCCAATTTTTTGCGAGCAAAGTTTGGAGGTGTCACGGACGCAAGCGGTAAAGTGGTCGTCACCGGTCTCCCCGGTCGAGGCCGCTCAAACATCGAGATCTATCACGATCAATGGACGGTGAAAGGGAGCCTGACGCCGCCGTTTCGATCCGATGCCATTATCAACCTTCAACCCGGCCAAGCGGCAATCGCGAAGATCGTTGTCGTCCCGAAGCCAACTCTCACCGACAAGCTCATCAACCTGCCGCCTCAGCGGGGACCATCCATTCTCGGCGAGGCGATTCAAATTCTCCGCACCACCTTGGGACTGTGATCGCACTCGACCACTGACGATGCACTGGAGGGTGACTGCGATTCGTCGGTAAGGGGCTATGCATTTTTAAGTTCCGATCGCTTTTGGGAGCAATCACCGAGGTTAGAAACGCAGAGAGCGCAGAGGACGCGGAGATTTGAAGTTCATCGGGACGGTGTTCCTCGCTTTCTCTGCGATCTC
>JAYTGQ010000867.1:0-3531 GCA_043733345.1 Schlesneria sp. | reverse complement strand
ACTTTGAATCGGGCGATACGCGAGGCAGACGACTCATGGATGTTGTCCTTGCTGGAGACTTCGTAGAGCGACACGAAACGTCAGCGGCCACGCTTTCGAGGCAGGCCGCACACGACGCGGAGAGACTACCCAAGCCCCATCGCTCTGACTACGAAGCCACGTTGAAGCCACGTTACACCCCGTCACATTCCATTTTCATTGCCGAATCAACGATTTCCTCGCCACCTTGGTATGCAGCGAAGGCCGTCGCTATACTCCCGCCCGACTCAGGATGCCGAATTTCGGGGACCGGGCTTTTTCAGAATCTGAAGAGACAGCGTTACATGCCTAAAGAAGAGGCCATTGAAGTCGAGGGGGACGTGGTTGAAGCCCTTGCCAACACGCAATTCCGTGTGAAGTTGAAGAACGGCCACACGGTGATGGCGCACGTCGCTGGCAAGATGCGCAAGCACTTCATCCGTATCGTGCCGGGCGATCATGTGCTGGTTGAAGTGTCGCCCTACGATCTCAACCGAGGCCGCATCGTGTTCCGCGAGAGATAACAGTCGGTTGACCTGCGTCGTATCGGGCCTCGCACCATGCCGGATTCTTCCGGGGGGCGAGGCCCTTGCGTTCAGTCACTCCCGCCAACGCAGTGCTAACAGCTCGTTGAAAAACGTAGGGTAAGCGTCTCGCTTGCCCGTAAATGGAGATGAAAAAGGGGCAAGCCAGAGGCTTACCTTGCGTTTTCCACGGGCTGCTGAACTGCCTTTCTCAAACACCTCGTCCAGAGATTGTGGTGCCCGTTCATGTCGAGTGCTCCTGCCAGTGATGCTTCGCCGTCAGCTCCGCTTCCGTTTGTGAAGGTCTTCACGGATGGTGCCTGTCGCGGCAATCCCGGCCCCGGTGGATGGGGCTGCATCTTGCGGCACCCGGCGTCGGGGTCTGAGAAGGAAATCTCCGGCGGCGTGGTGCTGACGACCAACAATCAGATGGAACTGCAAGCGGTCATCTCGGGGCTAGAAGCCCTGAAGTCTCCGTCCGAAGTGGAAGTTGTCACCGACAGCAAGTACGTCGCGCAGGGCTGTGAGGAATGGATGGCCGGTTGGAAGCGGAACGGCTGGCGGCGGAAAGAGGGCGGGGCGTGGAAGCCGGTCAAAAATGTCGAGTACTGGCAGAAGCTCGATGAGTTGTTGACCAAGCATCGCGTCCGGTTCACTCACGTTCGCGGACACATGGGCCATCCCGAGAACGAACGCTGCGATGTGTTGGCCGTGGCGGCGGCCCTAGCTGTTTCGTAACCCCGTTCAAAACCAACCCGCAGCGTGAGCCAAGAACTTCATGTTCGATCTACTTGATCACGCTGCGAGTGGGTGAAACTCCCTTGCTTACACTGCGGGTTAGTAAGACTCGTTCCCGTTGGAAAGTCATTAAGAACATGTCGTCACTCCCCATCATCGGCTCCTTCGAGCCGGACACGTCCTCTTTGTTGGCTGCTCCTGTCGCGGAAGGCTTCTGCAAGGGAACGTATGCGTTCGTCACGCTCGGATGCCCGAAGAACCTCGTCGATAGCGAGAAGATGCTGGGGACGCTGGCACTCGACGGCTATGCCCTCGTGTCCGAAGCGGACGGCGCGGACTTTGTGATTGTCAACACCTGCGGCTTCATCGAGAGTTCGCGGGACGAATCGAAGGCCGTCATTCGCGAGATGCTCGATTTGAAGCGGGCGGGCAAAACGAAAGGGGTCATCGTGGCAGGTTGTTTGCCGCAGCGACTCGGCCCGGCGTTGCTGGACGAGATCCCCGAGATCGATCACATCGTCGGTGTCTTCGGTCGCGATGAGATCAATCGTGTGGCCGACCACTTGCTCGGTGGACAGCGCGAGCAACGGCAGTTGTTCCGTCCAGCCCCGATCAAGGCACTCGATGACCGCGCTCGTTTGAGAATGACGCCCGATCACTTCGCGTACCTCAAGATTAGCGAAGGTTGCGACCGGACCTGTACGTTCTGTTCAATCCCCAAGATGCGCGGCAAGCACATCACGAAGCCGATTGAGATGGTCATTGCCGAGGCGCAGGAACTCGCGAAAGACGGCGTGCGCGAACTGAACCTCGTCGCGCAGGACACGACTTACTACGGCCTCGATCTGTACGGCAAGGTCCGCCTCGTCGAGTTACTCAAGGAGTTGGAGCAGGTCGAGGGACTCGACTGGATTCGATTGATGTACCTCTATCCGGTGAACTTCACCGACGAACTGATCGACACCATCGCTGGCTCGGACAAGATCATTCCGTACCTCGACATGCCGCTTCAGCACATCAACGACACGATGTTGCGGCGGATGCAGCGCCGCGTGAACCGGTCTCAGACCGAAGAACTGGTTCGCAAGCTGCGCGACCGGATCGACAACCTCGTCATGCGCACGACGTTCGTCGTTGGCTTCCCCGGTGAGACCGACGCGCAGTTTGAAGAACTCAAGCAGTTTGTCGAAGAGGCTCAGTTCGAGCGGATGGGCGTCTTCCCGTACTCGCTCGAACCCGACACGCCCGCCGCCAAATTGGAAGGCCATCTACCGGAAGAAGTGAAGCTTGCCCGTCGCGATGAGTTGATGGCGTTGCAACAACAGATCGCCTTCGAGTACGGCGACACGCTCGTCGGCAACGAGATCGACGTGCTGATCGACGAGCAAGTCGAAGAAGGCGTCTGGCGCGGCCGTGGCTACATGGACGCCCCCGAAATCGACGGCGAAGTTCTCGTCAGCGGCCAAGACATCCAGCCCGGCATGTTCGTCCCCGTCGAGATCGTCGAACGCAACGACTACGACTTGGTCGGTGTCGCGGTGGATGACGACGCGCTAGCCCGCATGTCTCACACCGCCGTTTGATCGGCGCGCGGTTTTCGCGGTCGCGCGGGGGCATGCGTCACGGCTCGCGGTCATTGCGAGCGTGATCGGCGGGGTCTCAGGAGCGGGCGGGGGTCTCGGTCTGGAGGCGGATGGATTCGGACGCGGGTCGTGGCAGCGTGACGGTGAGCGGTCAGCTCGTTGCGACGGCGCGCGGCGGCGCGGTGAGTCCCGGTGACGGGAGCGATTCAGGCGGCGGCAGTGATACGAGGCGCGGGGTTCAGTCGCGGAGGTTTTGCCAGACGCGCGCAAAGACCTTCCGAGAGGGGCAGGCGGAGGCGAGTCGGACCCAGACCTGGCGGACGATGACGGTGCCCGCGGCCCCGATCTTGAGCAGCTTGGTGCGGATCGTGTCGCACCGCGCCGTCGCGAGTTGCGTCCCGTTCGCGAAGGACGTGCAGCCTACGTAGGCCAGCGTGGAGAACCACAGCCGCAGTGGCTTGGCCCGCAGCGTGCGGCAACTCGTGCGGTCCGCGAACAGACAGAGTTGTTGCTCCTTGATGCGGTTCTCCATCTCGCCGCGACTGCAATCGTCCCGTTCAGATATATTTCGCGCGGGACAAAGTGAGACATTTCTGAGCGGGGCGGCGTCAGCCCAATGGCACTCACTTTGGGAAAATAACCTGAGCGGCACGGCGCTAGCCGCCGGT
>JAYTGQ010000866.1:0-3534 GCA_043733345.1 Schlesneria sp. | reverse complement strand
GAGCCGCGAGAAACAAGCGACTTCCCTCACGCACACGGCTCGGCAGGAGCCTCGCCCTCCCGACAGCCGTTTTTCAACAGGCTGCTAGCCCTCTCCCGACCACCGAAGCGGCGGTGCCCGAGCCGAGGAGAGGGAACCAGGCGAGAGACGGACGAACGATTACGGCAGCATGATCGTGCGCAAATCTTGCGATGTCGGTGACGACTGGACGACGACCACCGCGTGATCGTTGTTGAGGCGGTCGAGTTGGACGACTCCCTCCAGTTCCTTGATCGTCTCAAACGATTGACCGGCGATTCCGCCGCCTGATACGGGAGTCGTGAGGCCGGGATTCGTCGCGAGGTTTTCGGTACTGATCTTCATCACGCCACGGGCGCTGTTCGACATCAACAAAAAGTCCTTGCCATCCTTCTTGTAGACGATCATGTCGAGCGGCTTGTTGCGGTTACCGAGTTCGGCGACGGTCGTTCCCTTGGACTTCTCACCCGGCTTGAAGCTGCTGACGGGGAACTTCACGAGTGGCGTGCAGGTGAAGCCGGCGAGCAGGCTCGGCTCGCCGTTGATGTTCAGCGGGATGAAGGTGCGGATCGTCGCGTTGTCTTCGGTGCGGCCGTGCGCGGCGTGATAGATCTCGACGTTGCTGCCGACGTTGGCGTCGTTGAACGGGAACGGAATTTCGCGCACGTTTGAGGGAGATGCTCCGCCCGCGACGCCCGAGACGTAGACCTTGCCATCGACATACGCGAGATCGGTGATCGCCTCGCCGCGCGGATTGGAAGTCCGACCGTTGCGTGAGACCTCTTTGTCTTCGGGAGCATTCGGCAGCGAGACCTTCTGGAACAAAACCTTGTCGAGCGACACACGGCTCAGTTTGCCATCGGCCTCCACTCGCACGAGAGCGGGCTTGGCGTCGGCGGTCACGGACAGATAGACATTGCCGCTGACAGGGTTCACGGCGAGATCGTTGATCGTGGCGGAACCGGACTTCAGAAGTTCGGCCACCTTGGCGTTGAGGCCAGTGATTTCCAAGCTGATCTTCGACGGATCGCCCTTCGTGTCGCCGGTGCCGATCGCGAAGATCGTCGCCGACTTCGTGTCGCCGACAAACAGGATGCCGTCTGGCCCGAACGCCAACGGACCCGCCGACTGGATCGCGGGAGTGCCCTCCTTCAAGCCCCACTCGACGGCGCTGACCGCTGCTCCGGACAACAACGCACTGAGGGTCGCAGCGAACAAGACACGGTGAACTCGCATGAGGAACTCCTGGCTAACGAAACGGGGCAAGTCAATTCGCGGGAGGATGGTCGCGTGCGACATGCTTGGCGAACTCTCCCGCAGTTCGGGTGCGAAGTATGAGAACCGCCGCTCCATCCGGAAACCGAACGGACCTGAAATGAACCTGCGCATCTGTGCCGCAGCGGCGAGACTTGATTGGCCCGTAGGATGGACGCCTCGTCCGTCCAAGTCGCCGCGGCGATCGCGGGACGGACGAGGCGTCCATCCTACGGAGCTGGCCTGCGATCACTTTCTGAGTGCCTTACTTCGCCGTTCTTGGCACGACCTCTGTCGAGTTCGTCGGTGCGAGCTTCGACATCAACACGCCCGCCGCGACGGAGACGTTCAACGACTGAATTGGGCCGAGTGGTGTGAGGCAACAGAGTTCATCGCAGTTCTCTTGAGTGACCTTTCTCAGCCCCTGTTCTTCGTTGCCGAAGATCAGGAGTGTCGAGCGATCGGTGGGCGGACTCACGAGATTCTGCGCGGCATGTTCCGACGTGCCGAGGACCGCCAAACCAGCCGCCTTTGCGAGTGTGATCGTTCGGCTGAGATTTGAGGCGACGGCGAACGGCACGTATTCCAAGCCGCCCGATGCGGTGTCGTAGACTGTTGCCGAAAGCGGTGCCGAACGCTCGCGCGTCAGGATGATTCCCTTCACGCCGAAGAACGCCGCCGTGCGAAAGATCGCGCCGACGTTGTGCGGATCTTGCAACTGTTCGAGCGCCAGCCACAGGCCCGGCTGCGCGGTCATTTCCTCCGTGAAGAGTTCATCAATGAGCAGGTCCGTCCGTTCTTGAACTGTGGCCGAAGCCGCCCCGAGTCGCTCACTCTTTCCTTTGCCGGACGCATTTCGGTCGGGCGCGGCGAGGCTTGTGCGAATCGGGATGTCGTGCTGACGAGCCAACTCGGCCACGGCGACCCAACGCGGCGAGGGTGTGCCCGGCGCGAGTCGCACTTCAAACACATCGGCCGGACGAACTCGCAGCACGGCTTCGACACTGTGCGGGTTTCGCAGGATCAACGACATCAGTCAGCTTTCTTTGGGCGGTTGTGTAGGACGTGTCGCGGTTGTGTAGGACGGGCACTCTTGCCCGTCCGGTTTTCATGGTCGGCGGGTGGCAGCGATACCAACCCGCAGCGTGAGCGAGGAGGGAATGACCGAGGAAGCGGCCTCGCCTCTCATTCCCTCCTCGCTCACGCTGCGGGTTGGTATGAGACGGACCATTGGATGTTGCGAGGATAATCGGCACCAATACCAGACGGGCAGGAGTGCCCATCCTACGAAGTCAGTCGCTGTCGCCGCATCTCGTAGAACAAGATTCCTGCGGCGACGGCGGCGTTAAGCGATCCGACTGGGCCGCTCATCGGGATACTGAGCGACTGGTCGCACCGCGCGAGTAGCTCCGGGCGAATGCCTCGCCCTTCGTTGCCGATGACCGCGACCGTCGGTCGTTGGAACATCGCTTGATAGAGCGGCGTGTCGGCTCGCTCGGACGCGGCGACGATTTGGAAGCCGCGCTCTCGCAGTGAATCGACCGCCGCGACCAGATCGTTCGTGCGTGCGATTGAGATGTGATTGACTGCTCCGGATGAACTGCGGGCCACTTGGCTATTCACGTCCACTTGCTCGTTCTCCCCGATCACGATTCCGTCGAGACCGAGCGTGGAGGCCGAGCGAACGATCGCGCCGAAGTTGAACGGGTCTTGCAGTCGATCCAATACGACGAGCATCGGCTGAGTTGGCAGCGACTTGCTGAGTTGTTCGAGCGTGTGATACGGGAACGGCGACATCCGCGCCGCCATCCCTTGATGCTCGCTCGAACGACACGCTTTGGTGAGCGATCCATCGTCCGTGGCAATCGCTTGCACGCCGCACTCCTTCGCCAAACGAGCCGCTTCGTCCCAGAGCGCATCGTCGGCGCGGTCTCCGATCAGCAACTCGATGATCGGCCAACGCGCGGCTCGCAGAGTAGCCAGCACCACATGACGACCCCAAATCCAGCAGCGATTGTGATTGGTCAGCACATCGCGGCGGGCACTCCGTCGGCGAGAAGAATCAACCATGACGTGGCAACTTGTTTGCGAGTGGGGAGAAGTGTGCGGGTGAAATGGTGGTCTCAACACCAACCCGCAGCGTGAGCGAGGGCGTCGTACTACTCACGTTTTGTTTCTTTGCGCGGCGCGCAGATTTTGAACAGAAGCAAACGAAGGGAACGAAGGGCGGAGCGATCCAGCAGAGTCAGACGGTATTGCCGA
>JAYTGQ010000865.1:0-1101 GCA_043733345.1 Schlesneria sp. | reverse complement strand
CGCCGTTGGTGTCGATGAGCATGATCTTACGCGGAATCGAAAACCGGCCCTGATAGTGGTTGAGCGTGAAGCTCAAATCCGTCGGGGCATACGTCGAAGGAACGGCCTTACCCGCGCCTTCCGAGATCGCGGCAATACCGTAGCCGTGACGGAAGCGGGCGGGGACGAGCATTTCGCGAGTCGTCGGAACGAGCTTCGCGTCTTGGAGGTCGGAGAGCCACTTGAACTCCTCGACCTTCATGTTGATTGCATCGCGCAACTTGCCCTGCGCCTTCCGCCAAATGGAGGAAAGGGTAGCGGAGGTTGTTGCGCCGTAGGATACTGCGGCCATGGTGGTTAGTCCTCAGTCGCCAGCACTAGTCGTCGCCAAAGAGGTAATTGGCAGCCGCCGTGATGGAGTGGTTCGGGATTGTGTCCTGAGTGCGCCGTCCCGTTCCGGGCTGAGGGGCCGAGGGAACTTGTGCGCGTGACCGACCGACAGCACTAGGGGGCGCTTGGCGAGTCACCGGAGGCGTGGACTGCACGCCCGCCGTTGCGGGTGCTACGGGTGGTGCGCCGTTCGAGCGATTGTTGGCCGCGTATTGCAACTCGGAGAGGAGTTTGCCACGGTTGACTAACGTCTCGCCCTTTCGGATAGAAACCTTCTGACTACTATTTACTATCGGGTCGCCGTTCGCGTCAAGGTCACGGTCAACGACAACGGTAAACTCATGCGCCTTCTGGAAACACACGTTGCGGATATTCTTCTGTTCCGCCACCGTGAACTTCCCCGTCAACCCATACCGCGGGTCGGTAAAGAAGTCTTGGAGCTCGTCCGTGAACGCTTCCGCAATCTCGGCGGGGTCAGCCGAGAGTTCGCTCGTCGCGTCCGGCTGTTGCACTTGGCCCTGTAACGCCAACTCTTTCTCGCGAATCGCGATCTGCATCTCGCGGAACGCCAACTGCGGGTTCTGCTGGAACGCCGCCATAAACTCCTGCAACATCTGCGGGTCCTTGAACGTCTTGGCGACCACATCCAGCACGGCATCCGCTTGGGCTTCGCGTTGCGTGTAGAGACTGTTCGACGTGGAACGCAACCGTTCGTTCTCCGCGACCACTTTC
>JAYTGQ010000864.1:0-3540 GCA_043733345.1 Schlesneria sp. | reverse complement strand
CGAAAATTTGAGCGAGGTCAATTTCCTCAATGATCGCTCGAAGAACGATGGCCAGATCGCACCGGCTGACACCCTTGTGCTGCATCCTTACGGACGCTTCTGCAACGCGAACAAACTGGCGGGTGAGATCGATTCGTTCGAGGCACTCGATGCGGTTCGGAAGCACTACCGAGTCGATCACGATCGGATCGCCGTGCGAGGTTTCTCAATGGGAGGGGCCGCCGTGTGGCAGTTCGCCGTGCATTACCCCGACCTGTGGTTCGCCGCGAATCCGGGAGCCGGGTTCTCAGAGACGCCCGACTTTTTGAAGGTCTTCCAAAGTGAGACGCTCACACCGACGTGGTACGAGCAGAAGCTGTGGCGGATGTACGACTGCACGGGTTACGCCGCGAATCTGGCTCACCTGCCGACCATTGCCTACAGCGGTGAGATCGACAAGCAGAAGCAAGCGGCGGACATCATGGCCGTGGCGCTCAAGCGTGAGGGCCTGGACCTGCTACACATCATCGGCCCGATGACGACTCATCAAATCCATCCCGATTCGGCCAAGGAAATTGACGCCAAGCTGAATGAATGGGCGACGAAGGGGATCGACCGCGCGCCGCTGCCGCTGCAGTTTGTGACCTATTCACTGCGCTACAACCGGATGCACTGGCTGACGGTGGATGGATTGCAGCAACACTGGGAAGAGGCCCGCGTGTCGGTGAAGCCGGTTGAGGGCGGCTTGACCGTCGTGGCCAAGAACGTCACGTCGTTCACGCTCCGCCCGCCAAAGACGGTGCCGCGACCAGTGCGTCGCGTGGCGATTGATGGTGGCTCACCGCTGGAGATCGCAGGCGATGACTCAACGCTCACTTTCGTTCACGATGGCAAAGCCTGGAAGCGCGGCGAGGCGACCGGGCTGCGCAAGCGTCACGGATTGCAAGGCCCGATCGACGACGCCTTTCTCGATTCGTTTGTCTTCGTTCAGCCGAGTGGCTCGTGTCGTTCGGACGCCGTCGATCAGTGGTCGAAGGGCGAGTTCACGCGCGCGGTGACTCATTGGCGGCAACAGATGCGCGGCGATGCCGTCGTGAAGCGCGATACCGAAGTGACCGAGGCCGACATCGCGTCATCGAACCTCGTCCTCTGGGGCGATTCCAAATCGAATGCGGTCTTAGCCAAGATCATCGACAAGCTGCCCATCGGCTGGTCGGAGCAGGGTGTTGTCGCGGGAGACCGCTCGTTCGATGGAAGTCATCACGCCCTGATCGCCATCTACCCGAACCCGCTCAATCCCGAGAAGTACGTGGTCCTCAATAGCAGCTTCACGTACCGCGAGTACGACTACCTGAACAACGCGCGACAGGTGCCGAAGCTCCCCGACTGGGCCATCGTGGATGTGAAGACTCCCGTCAACAGCCGCTACCCCGGCAAGGTCGTCGCCGCCGATTTCTTCGACGAGCAGTGGCGACTCAAACCTGCCCCCACTGCCAAATGACCACGTTGCGGGGCACCGTAGACCGACAGCGCTCATCGGAGTGTTTCGTAGCCAAAGTTGGACGTGAGTTCTTTAGCCCGGAGGGCGTGAGATCGTAGCCCACGGCGTGAGCCGTGGGGTTTTTGTCGCAGGCTTCCGCAGCCCGGAGGGCGACACTTCGAAGGAAGTTCAACGTCTGTCGCCGTGTCGCCCTCCGGGCTCAGCGCAGTCCTACTTCCACCTCACCCACGGCTCGCGCCGTGGGCTACGATCTGTCGCCCTCCGGGCTGAAAAGTCAGAAAAAACAAGCACTTTCGCAGTCAGTTTAGCGCTGTCGGTTTAGGAACTGGCTCGAAATCACTTCCCGATTCGTAGTGACGTAGTCCGGACCAAGGGGGCCGGACGACGAATGTCGGGAAGTTGTTTCGGACCAGTTCCGTTGTTGTTCGTGGATCGTGTCACCGAAGGCTGAAGCCATCATGGACGAATTGAACTCAGCAAAAACGTCGTCACAACCGAATCGGTCGGTCAAAACGACGGCCAGTTCTGTCGGTGAGGTGATCGATGACGGCCGAGGCCGCATCTTCCCGTGCGAGCAGTGCGGTGCCGACTTGGAGTTCTCGATTGGGACTCAGAGCCTTCAATGCCCCTTTTGCGGAACGGTCAAGCAGATCGAGTTGCCCAGCGAGACAATGATCGTCGAACGCGACTACCTGGAGATGCTCGCGAACCTCAAACGGCTGCACGAGCAGGGGCGTGAGCAAGTCGAAGGGGCAACCGACGAACACGCCGTTCGCTGTGAGTCGTGTGGTGGTGAAGTTGTCTTTCAGGGGACGCTGACGAGTTCTCAATGCCCGTACTGCGCATCGCCGTTGCAACGAGACAAAATTCACGATGCGCCGAACAGGATCTTTGTTGATGGCGTCTTGCCGTTCCTCGTTCCTGAAGCGGCCGCCAAGAAAGCCTTGCGCGACTGGGTCCGTGCATTGTGGTGGGCACCGAACGAGTTTATTCGGTTGGGAGCGTCTGGCAAATTCAACGGCGTCTACCTGCCGTACTTCACGTATGACTCGTTCACGACGACCCGCTACGCCGGACAACGCGGAGACTTCTACTACGTGACGGTGGGATCAGGAAACGACCGCCGAACTGAACGCCACATCCGCTGGAGCTACGCCGACGGCGAGTTCCAGCGGTTCTTCGACGATGTCCTGGTCATCGCGGCTCAACATCAAAGTGAGTCGCTCGTGCAGCGACTCGAACCGTGGCCCCTGGTGCGGTGCGTGCCCTTCACGCAGCAATTGCTCGCGGGATTCTTCGCTCGCACCTACGACGTGACATTGGAGGATGGCTTCACGACAGCCCGGCAGCGCATGGAATCGGCCTTGGCGGCGGAAGTTCGCCAGCGAATTGGCGGCGATGTTCAAAATGTATCGTCCGCACAGACGAACTACGGGGCCATCACGTTTAAGCACCTGCTCCTGCCGGTCTGGCTGATGGCCTATCGGTATCGGGAGCAGCCGTATCGCGTGATGATCAATGCGGTCACGGGTGAGGTCTCCGGGGAACGCCCCTATAGTGCGGTCAAGATCGGGTTTGCCATCGCCTTCGGACTCGCCGTCGCCCTCGCGCTGTGGGCGTGGCACGGTTCAAATATTCAGGCGTCTTGGCCGGTGAATGGCGACTCGCGCCGCAGCTTGAGGAAACAGGAACAGTTGGCTGGCGAGTCGTTGCGGGCTACCGACCGACCGGTCTGGAGAATCCGTAGTTTCTCTCCTATTTCCTGAGAGACTCTCCCGCGTCTGAAGGGTGTGAGTACCGTACTACTCACGTTTTGTTTCTTCGCCGGGCGCGCAGATTTTAAGGGCTGGGCATTTTTAGTTCCGAGCGTTTTTGGGTGTGATCAAAGAAGTTAGAAACGCAGAGGACGCGGAGAGGGGAAATTCAGGGGGACTGTGCTCCTGGCATTCTCTGCGATCTCTGCGTCCTCTGCGTTTCTAAGGAACTGGCACGCAATAACTTCCCGTGAGCGGCAAGGCGCTAGCCGCCGGTGAGTTGGAACTACCGGCGGCTAGCGCCTT
>JAYTGQ010000863.1:0-1103 GCA_043733345.1 Schlesneria sp. | reverse complement strand
GCGGCGGCGCTCGAACAGACGATCCCTTACTTCCTCTGCCCGAGCGACCCGTTTCGCAAGTTGCAGGGGAACAGTGCCGTTCACAACTATCCGCTCTGCACGGGGAACACGCTGCCGCTGTCGCCGCGCAACCCAAGCGGCGTCCGCGTGACGGGCCTCTTCTATGAGAACTCGTCCGTGCGGTTCGCCGATGTCACGGATGGGTCGAGCCAGACGGTCTGCATCGGTGAGACGATCAAGTCGGAGGGCGGCCCCACGGTTTGGGATGGAGTCAGCAAGACGAACGGCTTCGTCCTGACGACGGGCTGCGACAACGCAACCGCGTGTCCCGAGTTGACCGACTACGCGACGCAGTGCCACGGCGGCGGACAGACGTTGCAGCAGACGCGCGGCAGCCGCTGGTTGCTCGGTGCGCCGGGGCACTCGATGTACAACCACCTCCGCACCCCCAACAGCCCCGACATCGACTGTCGCGGCGGGCTGCCTCACAGCATCCGGACGAACGCGCACTGGGATCGGCTATCGTTGAACATTGCTGCCCGCAGTCGCCATACGGGCGGCGTGCATGCTCTGTTCGTCGATGGCCACGTGCAGTTCATCGGCGACAGCATCGACCAGTCCGTCTGGCAATCACTCGGCAGCCGCGGCGGCGGCGAGGTGATCGGCGAGTACTGATCGCGTTGGTCCGGCGATCAAACGGAGCGGAGCGGCGCTCCAATCGCTTCGGAATTGGAATGTTTCTGCCCCACCGAATGGCAGGCATCGCTCAGGCCCCATCCGCCTCGTGCGGATGGTGAACCAGACGGTAGGCTAGTCACTCCACGGGGAAGGACATTCGACCCCATCCAGCTTGTCTGGATGGTGAAGCAGATGAGACGGTCGTATCGCCATTCGCAGCGTCTCATCTGCTTCACCATCCGCACGAGGCGGATGGGGTCGTAGTGCAAGGAACCTCGGTCTCACGTTAGCTCGCCATCTCGTTCACCATCCAGGCAAGCTGGATGGGGTCTGAAGACAACATCTGCAATCCAGTCCGGGCCGGACGACAGATTCTGCGACAGCCATTGATGTGCCGATCCCAAGCATCGCAGATCCGACTTCCC
>JAYTGQ010000862.1:0-9554 GCA_043733345.1 Schlesneria sp. | reverse complement strand
TAAGCCCCCCGGTTCTTGGGCGTAAGCCCGCTTGGGAAGAACCGGGGGGCTTACGCCGCCCCGCTCGGAAACCGCTCACTTTGTGCCGCGTGAGCTATAAGCGAGGCCCGTTGGCGAAACCCATTCAAGTTCAATCGGATCTGTAGTGCGGAGCAAGATCATGTCCATGAGTTCTGCTTGGCGAAGACTGTTGCTGCGAGTTCATCGCGATGAGCGTGGGGCAGTCAGTCTGGAAACGATTCTGATTATCGCGGCCATCGCGCTGCCGATCTTGATCTTCATTCTGAAGTTCGGTTGGCCGAAGATTCGGGACTACTTCAACACCGGGATGGATAACCTCGAAAACGAGGGAAAAAACGTGACCAGTGGCAGTGGTAGCAGCGGCACCTGACGTGAGGTTGCCGTGGCGTCCGAAGTTGTGACTCTGATTGTACTGCTCGTCCTGTTGACCATCGCCTGCTTCACCGACGTGAAGTGGCAGATGATCTACAACTGGAACACGTACCCCGGCCTCGCGCTGGGGTTCTTGTTGCGCGGTTGGAGCGACGGCGCAGCGGGGCTGGAAGATGCGACAAAGGGCTTTCTGGTCTGTGGCGGTTTGATGCTGGTCTGCTTCGTCCTGTTCGGACTCGGCGGCGGAGACCTCAAGCTGATGGCGATGATGGGAGTGTTCCTCGGCTTCGAGCGGGGAGTCGAAGCGCTGCTCTGGACGCTCGTGCTGGGGGTCGTCCTCGGTGGCGCGGTCATCATCTGGCAACTGGGTGCGGTGAACATCGTGGTGGGAGTCGCAAAACATCTGGCGCGAATGTGGCAGTTTAAAGGTTGGGTGCCGGTCAGCACTCAAGCCCGCCAGCCACTTCAACAGACACTGTTCCTCGCACCGGCCGGTTTGATCGGAACATTGATTGTGACGTATGACCGGTGGAGCGCGTTGTGCGCCGCTTTGAGTTGAAGGTCAGACAAATGTCTCCTTGGCAGTATGCCGTCACTGCGGTCTTGCTGGGCCTGTACATGGGAGCTTGGTGGGGTGTTGTTGCAGCGATTACGAGATTAAAAGACGAACCTTTTTGGAGTTTTGTCATCACTGCGGGCCTCTCGTTTGGCGTTCCGATGATGATGGCCGACGCCACGTTCAAGGATCCGGTTCTCTCGACTTGGCTGGTTGGTGCTTGGTTTGTTCTGCCGTTCTGCTGTTTGGTTGTATTCGCTTTGGTCAGGACGGCTCGCGTCCGTAAGACCGATCCCTGATCGTTCACTCTTCAAAAAGCGGACGGGCAAGAGTGCCCATCCTACCTCTCAGTGAGTGGCCATTGCCGTGCATCGAGACATCCTCATCGCCTGCCTTCCCTGTTTCGTCGTGCTGTGTGCGGCGATGCTCGTGTTGCGCGGATTGCTCGCGGTGGGAGCGGCCTCGTGGGACTGGCGGCGGCTGACGCAGATGCACCGCTGTCAACGAGGCGGCGTGCAGTCGTTGGCCTTCGTCCTGACGATGCCGGTCTTCGTGATGGTCGTGCTGCTGATCGTGCAAGTTAGCCAACTCATGATTGCGCAGATGGTCCTGCATTACGCGGCGTTTGCCGGGGCGCGAGCCGCCTCCGTGTGGCTCCCGGCGGCGGTCGATGATCCCTCGCTGGAACTCGACGATTATGCCGAGGTCGAGAACCGTGTCAGCGACAGTCCGATGAGCGACGATGGCGACTACACAACATTCGAGATCAACTCTTCCACCAGCAGCCAGAAGCTGTGGAAAGTGCGAGCCGCCGTCGTGCAGGCTCTCGCACCGGTTGCCCCTTCACGTTCGCTCGGTGCTTCGGGTTCGATGGCTCGGATTGATGAAATCATCTCCGCCAGCCAGCGGATGTACGCGACGTTCGTCACCGCCTCGCAGTCGAACTCACAAATTCCAGTCCGCATCGCGAACAAGCTGCACTACTGCGACCAGAACACGCGCGTCGTGCTCGAATGGCGAGACGGGCGTAATGGCAGCGGGCGCGATTCACTCAACAACTCTTCATACAACGTCCGCAATCACACCTGCCCCAATCCCGAACTTCAGACGCATTTCCGCGAGAGCGAGATCGGTTGGCAGGATCCGATCACCGTCTACGTGATTCATCAGTTCGCATTGTTTCCCGGCCCCGGACGCTTTCTCGCGGCGAGACTCGTCCGTGCCGACGGCCTGCCCGACCGCGTTAGCCCGCGTATCAAGCGGCCCGACACCAATGCCGGCGGGACGGTCTACACCACTCAGATGACAGCCGCAGCCACGATCACCTGCGAGGGCCTCAAGTCCGTGAAGCCGCTCGTCCAGCCGAGGTATGCGCTGCCGTGAAGGGGTGGAGAGTGGAAGGTTGAGGGTTGAGGGACAGAGAAGGAAAGGAATGAGGGTCTCAATGAGTTCGCGAACACGACACACACCGACGGGCGACATCGCGGCGACATTGCCGACGAACGCGGATCGTGTGCCTGGTCGCAACGAACCGCTGTCGCTCTCTCAAACCCTACCCGCGCGTGTTCACTTGTCTGCCCCTCAACCTTCAACCCTCAACCCTCAACCATTCTTACACCCTCAACCCTTCCTCGCCCGCATCCATCGCGACCAGCGCGGAGCCATTGCACCTCTATCGGTGTTTGCGATCTTCATGTTCACGATTCTGTTGGTGCAGATCGTGAATGTCGGGCGGCAGATCGACGACAAGTTGCGGATGCAGAATGCGGCCGATGCCTCTGCGTATTCGGGAACGACAGTGCTGGCGCGCGGAATGAATGCCCTCGCGTTTAGCAACCACATGCTGTGCGAGACCTTTGCTCTCGTCGCCTACATGCGCGAGGGACGAGACCGCAAGGCGGAGCAGTTCGCCCCCGAAATCCTTGACGCTTGGGAGGCCGCTGGCAACCTGTTCGCCAGCGGGACCGGGACCGCGCCGCTCTCTCAGAAGTTCAAGCTGATGGGCGAGTCGATCGTCGCGAAAGTACCGATCGAGCGTGAGATGGTTCGCAACTTTGGTGAGATGACCTACCACCAAGCGCGCGTCACGCTGCCGTTGTTCGAGTACATCCTCGCCGGGCCGGACGCCACGACCTACGAGGGGCGTTCCGACACGTCACTCGGCGGATTCATCCCCCGTTTTCAGCGCGCCGTTCTGCAATCGGTGCCGCACATGTCGAGCGTGGCCACCGATGAGATTTCCATCCGCTACGGGACGCGCGCCCAGACTCAACACCGCAACGAAAAGCTGCGCGGTCTGCTGTGGTCCACGAGTGTCGCGGTTGTCGGGCAGCTCGATGAATCCGACCCGACCACGCGCACGCTCCCCGCCATCGACCCCTCGCGCTATGCGAACGATCTCCCGCAGATCGACAGCACCCTCGTCATCGACTGCAACACCTGCGTCTCGTGCTACGAGTGCATCAGCCAGACGCAGCGGCGACAGCTCGCCTTTCACTATCTCGAAGACTGGATTCGCCACTGGATGAGTCCCTACTTTGAGTGGCCCGACACAGCCTCGGGTGGCGTCGGGGGTGAGTCCGATGTGGCGGGCAGCTTCAGCAGCGGTT
Source organism: Schlesneria sp. (assembly GCA_043733345.1). Taxonomy (GTDB): domain Bacteria; phylum Planctomycetota; class Planctomycetia; order Planctomycetales; family Planctomycetaceae; genus Schlesneria. The sequence goes on along the minus strand of JAYTGQ010000862.1, from coordinate 5,996 downwards.
CGCGTCCCACCCGCTTCGGTGCGACCTCCGCCAAGATGTCGAACTTCATCAACCTGTGGCGCATCTTCACCTGTGCCAACCTCAACCAACTGCTGAACGAAGAGTACCCGCACACCAACCTGCCGTTCGTGCTGCGCGACCCGCCGACGTTCCCCGATGGCTGCGTCCGCATTACCGATCCGACCAATCCGCGCTTCCCCGGTGGGCCGTGCGAACCACCGCTGCCGCTCAACCAAACGACGCTCGAAAAAAACTTTAACTTCGTCTCGTCCGTTTATTGGCCACACCAGCAGACGATGTTCCCCGGCCTGTTCCGCAATCCTCTCGATCGAGACGCCGAGGCCTACGCCACGACGTTCGCTCAAGCGACGATCTTCCTGCCACGCGCCAAATTCCAATGTTGCCAGTGGGCAGACTTGGTTCCCTGCAAACTGGAAGACGGGACGCTCGGGATGTGTTGCCTGATCCACTATGACAACTCACCCGGCTCGTGGAACCTGTTTACGCGGGCCAACACCGACCCCGACGCTGTCGCCCGCTACATTGATGACAGGAACCAGTTCTCGTTCGATGCCCGCTGGGAGAAGGTCGGCCGGTGGGATCTCTTCAACCAACACTGGACCGCCAAACTGGTCCCGGCTACGGCGGCAGCGGTCCCGACCATCGTCTCACAACATCCGGGCAACTCCTTGGGCGGAGGCTTGCAGAGCTACCGCGCGCCTCCGTTGCAAAACGTTTCACCACAAGACTTCCACATCCTGAGCGGACATTGAGTATCTGTCCAAAAACAATGTCGTCTTTCGCTCCGCGAAAGAACGCTCTTTCACGGAGTGAAAGACGACAAACGATGGAGTTGTTCTTGGACAGGTTCTAACCCGGATTATTCACGGCCTGAAAGCAAGTCGTTTAACAGCCTGTTGAAAATGTAGGATGGACGCCCTCGTCCGTCCGTTTTCAACTAGAAAGCACTCGGACGAGGGCGTCCAAGCTACGTTTTTCAACAGTCGTTTAACCGCAAACCAAAGGCGAGCGCGGGGCGAGACGCGCTGCCGAATCGAGCGACTCCAGGCGCGCTCGCCTTTGGCTTGCGGTTAACAGCCTGTTGAAAAAGGGAGGGCGAGGCTCCCACCGAGCCGGTGACGTGTGGAAAGTCACTTGTTTCTTGCGGCTCGGCAGGAGCCTCGCCCTCCCGATAAACGTTTTTCAACAGGCTGTTAAACGAGTTCAGGCAATGTGGTGCGTGAGCCATGAATAATCCGGGCTAAGATCGAGGTCCATGCGGAATGAAGCAGAAGTCCACCCCACGACGACAAACCATGACACGCCTACGAACAAGCCCCGCAGTCATTTCCCATGCGCGTCGCGGCCTCGCACCGCTCGAGTTCGTTCTCTCCCTGCCGCTGCTCGTGATGATGATGGCGCTGATGATCGACTTCGGTGTGGCGGGAGCGTGGAAGATCAGAACACAGACGAACGCGCGGTATGCCGGTTGGAGGACGCTCACCGCGCGGACCGGTGAGTTCAACGCGACGCCCCCGTACTGGCCCACATCCGCTTCGTTGTCCGCTCGCACGGGAACGCCTCTACCCGATGTGAGCGACGAGTGGGATGCCACGACCGACCTACTCTGCCCTTGTGCGCGAGGCCAACAATTGACGGCCCCTGACGCCGTCGCGGCCATCAACGTCCAAGGCCGGCTCGAAATGGACGACAACGTGATTCAAGGCAACGCCGATCTCGCACGCGACTTGCCGCTGTTTCGGGGGGCGCTGCCCGCCACGCAGGGCCGCTTCCATTTCAACCTCAATCAGGATCTGTTCGACAACCACTGGCAGTTCAACTCGCTCGGCATCCCGTACAACGACTCACCCCGCTCGCGCGTCTGGTGGGACATCGAACACGCCGACCTGACCGCGCTCGATCCAGCCATCGATACGAACAAGCAATTGCTCGACACGAACCTGCAACTGTTGCAAGCCAATCCTCGCCAGGCTGATCTCTCTCCACTCGATAGCGATGACGAGTTCCTCCGTTACACCGGCGACGCACCCGAGTTCTATCCGCGCGTCAGTCGGCTCTGCCTGTCGGACCCCGAGGCACTCTATTTCAGTGCGATTTCCCGCGTGGATCGCAACGGCCGTCCCCTCGTGAATACCCTGCTGAGCCAGATCGATCGGCTCCCGTGTACGATGTCTTCCCGCTTCGTCGGGATGTACCGCTCGTGGATTTGCGAACTCGAACAATGCGGTGCCCCCGACGGCGACATCGCTCCACTCCGGCAACGCTACGGCGACCTGCAACAGTTCATGGGATCACTTGGTTCGCTCGGTTGCTCGCGCCCGTCCGATCTCCAACGCTGCGTCTGCCCGCCCATGTCCTTCTGCCCCTGCCCCCCGTCACCGGTGGGTGTCGGAAGGTAGGAACAACTCGGCAGCATTGATGCACGTCTCTTTGGGAAGTGCATCGGCTCCACGCCTCACTCCAAATCGCGGCTCATGACCCCTTCTCCGATACCATCGAGCCTCTCCGGCAGACTCACTCGTCGCGCGATCGACTTGTTGGTCATCGGGTTCTTTGGCGTTGTCGGGCTGTCGGTTGGTAGCCAGCTCATTGAGTGGTGGCGCACCGATCCCGAGTCGATCACGCCCGACTTAACCGGCCTCGCGGGAGCCGATCTCGACTGGAGCCGCACGCCGATCGCGATGCAGTTCGGAGACGCCTCCACGTCGATCGAACGAGTTCCGTTGCAAGGGGACGGTGACCGGTTGAGCGAGGTGCTGACAAAGACCGCCCAGTCGATTGTGGCTTCATCGCAGCTCCCCGCCGCGCCGCCGACACAGGCCGAACGCGAATGGCTCACCACACTGGAATCCGCTCCCCCCGTGTTGTGGGACTCGACGCTCGGCAACGTTTATCGCCGTGACGAGCCGCTGCCATCGTTCGTCGCCACGCGATTTGTGGACGCCGCCGATCCCAAAGAGGGCGATCCGATTCAGCGCGTCGTCGGCTGGGGCCTCGCGTTCCCCACCGCGCGCGGCCAATGGACGATCTACACCTTCCGCCCGGAAGCAACTCGCGCGGTGACGGCATCACCCGTGCGAGACATCCCGCTTCCCGAGCAGGCGCGACGAATCACCCAACTGCGCGGCGCGGACGGTTGCCAGTGGCTGGTCTTTCAGGGTCGCGACGATCTGGCGCGGTGGGTACAACACTTCGACGAAACCTTCGGAACGAAAGCGGTCCTGACGCGGACGGTCGGCACGCAATCGGCCAGTCTCAAGTACCGCCTCAGCGACACCATTGCTGATGTCCAGATGCGACGTGAACGAGACGGCTCACTGACGGGAGTGATCTGGTCCACCACGATCAACGCGAAGTGAGCTGGCTTTCAAACACCAACCCGAAGCGTGAGCGAGGCATTTGCCTCGTTTCATCGCGCGGGTAACGCCCCGCGCGGCGAGCGACGTTGAAGCTTGTGTTACTAGCGACCCGCAGGGCGTTGCCCACGCGGTGAAACAACTCCACCCACAACGAAGGAAATCGCCATGAAGGGTGTGCAGGGCTTGCTGCTGTCACTCGGACTCGGCCTAGCCGGTGCCGTCTGCAACTGGTTCTATCTCGAACGACTGGCGGGGCACGTCGCCAAGGTGTCGTTCATCGGCATCAAAGCGGGTGCCCAAGTCAACATTGGCGACCCGCTGCTCGATGTACATCTCGTGCGCGTGGACATTCCGAAGAGTGCCATCGGGAATCTCGATCAGGTCGCGCCGAAATGGGACCAGAAACTGAACGTCGCCGGTCAGGCCACCAGCCGCAGCTATCAGGGCGGTGAGCTGGTCCTGATGCAGGACTTAAAGACTCCCGGCGCGAAGGACTTGAACGACAAGCTCGGCCAAGATGAAGTCGCGCTCTGGCTGCCGATCGACAACCGGACGTTCAACTCGATGCGCGTCAATCCGGACGACGAGGTGACGTTTGTGCTGTCGCGCGTCGGGTCGGGCGGAGCCTCGCCCACACCGCTCTCCAACCAGAGTGGTGGTTCGTCGAACAACGAATACGTCGGCCCGTTCCGCATCCTCGAACTCGGCAGCCGCACGGGTCGCCCCGAAGTGCAAAAAGCCGCCGGTGCGAGACAGGCCAATGAAAATGTTCTCGCCATCGTCGCCAAATTCACCGGTGGTCAGCTCGAACCGAAGGCCGAGCGGATCAACGAGTACGTTCGCGTCTCCAAGTCCCAAGGGCTGCAAGTCATCCTCCATCCCAAGCGGAAGCCTGGCGAGTAACGCCTGTCGCTCGCGAACTTCTCAGAAAAAATCTCCGGCTCATCTGATTCGATTCTGGCCGTTCGTCTTTCTCATCCGAGTTTCGTGAACTCCCCACCATGCTGTCCCTCATTCAAGAACTCGACATCGCCCTGCGTGAGGGACGGTCGGTCTGCTACACGGCGCTCGTGGAAACGCGCGGTTCCACGCCCCAAAAGGCGGGCGCGGCGATGCTCGTCTTCGCCGATGGCTCGCAAGTCGGAACACTCGGCGGCGGCTGCGTCGAAGCCGAAGTCAAACGCCGCTCGCTGGCTCTGCTCGCCGAAGGCTCGACCGAATTGATGTCGTTTCAACTCGACAATGACTACGGTTGGGACGACGGCCTGATCTGCGGTGGCCGTATGAAGATGCTCGTCGATCCACTGCGACCGGGCGACGACACCGCCTACTACAGGTCTCTCCACCAAATGCTCGCCGCCGGTCGAGGCTGCACCGAAGCCATCGTCATCGACCCCGACAAGTCGGACGGTCAAGTCTGCGATCGCTGGCTGCTCGATGAACAAGGGATCGTCCTCGCCCACCGTCGCGCAGCGACCGTCCTCCCCTCGCCCCCGTCCTCGGGGGGGAGGGCTAGGGTGAGGGGGCCGAACGGCGATGACGCTCAACAACTCCAACACGCCACTTCCGCTCAACTCTCAACCCTCAACTCTCAACCTGCCACCGAAAGCCCCCCTCACCCTAACCCTCTCTCCACCAAGGCGGGGGGCGAGGGGACAAGAGCGTTCTCTGACCCTCAACTCTCGACCTTCAACCCTCAACCACCAGCAACAATCCTCGCCAACCTCAAGCCGCTCACCCAACGGCCTCGCCCGTACATCGAAGGGGGCGCGTCGTACCTGCCGTACCTCAAGCGTTGCCGGTTGGTCATCGTGGGAGCGGGCCACGTCGGACGCAAAGTGGCTGAGTTGGCCAGCGACGTGGGGTTCGATGTCTGGGTCATTGATGACCGGCAGGAGTACTGCAACACGGAACGTTTCCCCAGCGCGAAGCGGCTGATCGTCGATGCGATCGACGTGGCGCTCAAAGGCTTGGCGATCGACTCCGACACCTACTGCATTATCGTCACGCGCGGACACAACCATGATGAGCAGGCATTGCTGCACTTGGCAGAAACGTCGGCACGCTACATCGGCATGATCGGCAGCCGCCGCAAGATCAAGCTCATCTTCGACGACCTCCTGCGCGAAGGCATCTCCCATGCAGCTCTCGCCCAAGTCCACGCTCCGCTCGGCTTCGACATCGGTTCCCAAACCGTCCCCGAAATCGCCATCAGCATCACTGCCGAACTAGTCGCCCACAGAAACCTTGGCCACCTTCCCAGTCACGCCCGGCCTCTTGGTCTCCTCGATTCGTAATGAGGCGAGGTGAGGTGAGCTCAGTGTGTCCGGGACACTGGCCTCACTATTTCTGACAGTTGTCGATGCGCCGAACCTTAGGAACGGGGCCGAATAACTTCCCGAAGTGAAGCAGGCTGTTACTAGGAGCCTGTCTTGGTAATCGGCCACAGAGGCTGCTACAGGGTTGCTCGGTTTTTTGGAGTCGAGGGAATTGGTGCAGGTGGTTGTCAGGGAGGTTGGTTGTGAGCGAGAAGACGTATCGGGCGTGGCGGCCGGATCAGGCGTGGTTGTGGCCGCCTTCGCCGCAGGACTGGTTGCCGGAAGGGCATCTAGGCTT